>NZ_MLCO01000396.1 GCF_001982615.1 Teichococcus deserti
GGGGTGCGGCAGGCCTATACGGCCGGGGTGAAGGGGATGGCGGGCCGGCTGGCGGCGCTGCTGCCCGAGGGCGAGGAAGCGCTGGCGGCGGTGGCGCTGCTGACCGGGGCGCTCACCCTGGCGCGGGCGGTGGACGATCCGGAGTTGTCGGATCGGATTCTGTCCAGTGCGCTGAGGAAGATTCTTCAGGAGAAGTAAGAAGCTGGGGGCATTGAATGCCCCCAGACCCCCACATTCATTTTGCGTCCCGCCTCAGGCCCCAAGGTGCCAAAGAATGGCGGGGTCCGGGGTGATACTATCACCCCGGCGGGGGTGCAGGGGGCGGAGCCCCCTGCTGCTTGCCTGCCTTACTCTGCTGCCACCACCTGGCTTGTCTTCTTCTCCCGCCCCGCCATGGCCCGCGCCACGACGTAGAAGAGCGGCGTGAAGGCCAGGCCGAAGATGGTCACGCCCAGCATGCCGGCGAAGACGGCGGTGCCCAGGCTCTGCCGCATCTCGGCGCCCGCGCCGGTGGCGATGGCCAGCGGCAGCACGCCCAGGATGAAGGCCAGCGAGGTCATCAGGATCGGCCGCAGGCGGGTGCGGGCGGCGGCCTCGGCGGCCTGCCAGCGGGTCATGCCCTCCTCCTCCGCGCTGCGGGCGAACTCGACGATCAGGATGGCGTTCTTGGCGGCCAGGCCGACAAGGACGACCAGCCCGACCTGCACCAGCACGTTGTTGTCGAGGCCGCGCCACAGCACGCCGGCCAGCGCCGCCAGCACCGACATCGGCGCGATCAGCACCACCGCCAGCGGCAGCAGCCAGCTCTCATAGAGCGCGGCCAGCAGCAGGAAGACGAAGACCACGGCCAGGCCGAAGGCGATGGGGGCGGTGTCGCCCTGCGTCGTCTCCTGCAGCGCGATCTCGGTCCATTCATAGGCGAAGCCGTCCGGCAGCTTCTCGGCCAGCAGGCGCTGCATGGCGGCGAGCGCCTGGCCGGTGGAGACGCCGGGCTTGGCCGCGCCCTGGATCTCCGCCGCCGGGTAGAGGTTGTAGCGCGGCATGCGGTAGGGCGCGGTGTCGTCGCTGAAGCTGGCCAGCGCGCCGATCGGCACCATGTCGCCGGCGTCGTTGCGGGTGCGCAGCAGGGCGACGTCGCGCGGCGTCAGGCGCTGCTCCTCCTCGGCCTGGGCGGTGACCCGGTAGGTGCGGCCCAGGATGTTGAAGTCGTTGACGAAGGCCGAGCCGAGATAGACCGACAGCGCCTCGGAGACGCGCGACAGCGGCACGCCCAGCATCTCCGCCTTGCTGCGGTCGACCTCGGCATGCAGGGTCGGCGTCGCGGTGTTGAACAGGGTGAAGGCCATGGCGATCTCGGGCAGGCCATTGGCCGCGCCGACGATCTCGTTGGTCGCAGCCTCCAGCGCGCGCGGGCCACGGCCGCTGCGGTCCTGCACATAGAGCTTGAAGCCGCCGCCGGTGCCGATGCCGGAGACGGAGGGCGGCGGGATGACGAGGGCCATCGCCTCGCGCTCCTCGCCCAGCTTGGCCTGCAGCTGGCCGAGGATGGCGCCGTATTCGATATGCTGGGCGATGCGCTCCTCGAAGGGCTTGAGCGTCACGAAGATCACGCCGGAATTCGGCGCATTGGTGAAGGTGGCGCCGTCGAAGCCGACGAAGGCGACCGCGCCCTCGACGCCCGGCACCGTCATCACCGTCTCCGAGGCGCGGCGGACCACGGCGTCGGTGCGGGCCAGGCTGGCGCCCGGCGGCAGCTGGAAGGCGGCGATCAGATAGCCGCGGTCGAGCGGCGGGATCAGCCCGGTCGGCGTGGTCCGCACCGTCTGCCCGGTCAGCACCAGGAGGCCGGCGAAGAGCACCAGCATCACGGCGCCGAGGCGCACCAGGCGCCGCGTCAGCGCGCCATAGCCGTTCGACATGGCGTCGAACATCCGGTTGAAGCCGCGGAAGAACAGGCCGAAGGGCGCCGCGATCCAGGCGCGCCAGCCGGTCGCCTTGTGGTGGCTGTGCGGCTTCAGCAGGAGGGCGGCCAGCGCCGGCGACAGGGTCAGCGAGACGAGGGCCGAGATCAGCGTCGCCACCGCGATGGTCACCGCGAACTGGCGGTAGAAGGCGCCGGCGATGCCCGAGATGAACGACGTGGGGACGAAGACGGCGCAGAGGACGAGGGCGATGGCCAGCAGCGCGAAGCCGACCTCGTCCATGGTGAGCTCGGCGGCCTTCTGCGGCGTCATGCCCTCGGCGAGATGCCGCTCGACGTTTTCCACGACCACGATGGCGTCGTCGACGACGATGCCGATGGCCAGGATCAGGCCGAACATGGACAGCGTGTTCAGCGACAGGCCGAGCATCGACATCGCCGCGAAGGTGCCGACGATGGAGACCGGGATGGCCAGCAGCGGGATCACCGCCGCGCGCCAGGACTGCAGGAACAGGATGACGACGACGACGACCAGCAGGATCGCCTCGATGAAGGTGTGCAGCACCGCCTCCATCGACTGGGCGATGAAGCGGGTGGTGTCATAGACGATGCTGTATTGCAGCCCGGGCGGGAAGCGCTGCGACAGCTCCTCCATGGTGGCGCGGATGCCGTCGGCGGTGGCCAGCGCGTTGGAGCCGGGGCGCTGGAAGATCGGGATGGCGGTCGCCGTCTGGTTGTTCAGATAGGCGTTGACCGTGTAGTCCTGGCTGCCGAGCTCGACGCGGGCGATGTCGCGCACCCGCACCGGGGCGCCGCCCTGGTTGGTGGCGACGACGATCTCGCCGAACTGCTCGGGCGAGGCGAGGCGCCCCAGCGCCTCGACATTGACCTGGAAGGCCTGGCCATGGCCGGCGCCGGTCGGCGGCTGGTTCAGCCCGCCGGCAGCGACCTGCAGATTGGCGCGCTGCAGGGCGGCCACCACCTCGCCCGGCGTCAGGCCGCGGGCGGCGACCTTGGCCGGGTCCAGCCAGACGCGCATGGAGTAATCGCGGGCGCCGAAGATCTGCACGTCGCCGACGCCATCCAGCCGGGCCAGCCGGTCGCGCACGTTCAGCGTCGCGTAGTTCGAGACATATTGCTGGTCGCGCGAGCCGTCGGGGGAGAGCATGTGCACGACCATCAGCAGGTCGGGCGAGGCCTTGCGCACCTGCAGGCCGAGGCGGCGCACCTCCTCGGGCAGCCGCGGCTCGGCCACGGCGACGCGGTTCTGCACCAGCACCTGGGCGGAATCCACGTCGGTGCCCTGGCGGAACACCACGGTCACCGTCAGCCTGCCGTCGCCGGTCGATTGCGAGCCGAGATAGAGCATCCCGTCGACGCCGTTGATCTCCTGCTCGATCGGCGTCGCCACCGTCTCGGCGATGGTCTGGGCCGAGGCGCCGGGATAGGTGGCGGTGACCGTCACCGTCGGCGGCGCGATCTCGGGATATTCGCTGATCGGCAGGCCGAAGCCGGCGATGCCGCCGACCAGGGTGATGGCGATCGAGATGACGGCCGCGAAGACCGGCCGCTTGATGAAGAATTGCGCGAAGCGCATGGGGGCATGTCCCGCTGGAGGAGGGGCCGGCTCAGCGCGCTTCGGCGAGCCGCGAGGGGGCGCCCGGCTGGCCGGGCTGGAGCGGCGCGGCCTCGGCGGTCACCTTGGTGCCGGGGCGGGCGCGGTGCAGGCCGGCCACGATGACGCGGTCCTGGGCCGAGAGGCCGCTGCGCACCACGCGCAGCCCGTCGATCACCGGGCCCAGCGCCACGGGCTTGGGCACCACCGTGCCATCGGCTGCCACCGTCATGACGACGCGGGCGGCCTGGTCGGCGGCGATGGCGGCGTCCGGCAGCAGCAGCGCCTCGCCCTCGCCGGCGCGCAGCCGCAGGCGGGCGAAGCTGCCGGGCGTCAGGAACATGTCGGCATTGGCCAGCAGCGCGCGCGCCCGCATGGTGCCGGAGCGCGGGTCGATGGCGGTGTCGACGAAGTCGAGCTGCCCGACACGCTCCCAGTTCGTCTCATCCGCCAGCCGCAGCCCGACGCGGGCGCCTTCGCTGCCGGCACGCGCGACGCCTGCGCGGGACAGTCGGAGAAAATCGGCCTCGCTGATGTCGAAGGTGGCGTAGATCGGGTCCAGCGCCAGGATGGTGGTCAGCAAGGTGCCGCTCTGCTGCACCAGGTTGCCGGCATCGACGCGGCGGTCGGAGACGCGGCCGGCCTGGGGGGCGCGCACCTCGGTCCAGCTGAGCTCCAGCTCGGCCTGGCGCAGTTGGGCGCGGGCGGCGGCGATGGCCGCCTGGGCGTCGCGCTGCGCGGCGCGGCGGCTGTCGAGCTGCGCCTGCGGGGCGATGCGGTCGCGCACCAGCGGCGCCGTGCGGTCGATGTCCTGCTGCGCGAGATCCAGCCGCGCCTGCGCCTTGGCGAGCTCGGCGCGGGCGCTTTCGACGGCGATCTCGAAGGGCCGCGGGTCGATGGTGAAGAGCAGGTCGCCCGCCTTCACCAGCTGGCCGTCGCGGAAATGCACCTGCTCGACCTGGCCGGAGACGCGGGCGCGCAGCTCGACCCGGGCCGAGGGCTCGAGGCGGGCGATATGCTCCTCCCATTCGGTAACGCGGCGCTGCACGGGCTGGGCAACGGTGACCGAGGGGGCAGGCTGGGCAAAGGCGGGGGTGGAGAGGGAGAGCGGGGCCGCCATGGCGAGGGCCAGCAGCGGAAGGGTCTTGCGGAAGGGGGTCGGCATGGCCAATCTCCTGGGCCGGATGATACCGACCGGTTCGTCCCTATTGATACGAACCGGTCGGTATCAT
>NZ_MLCO01000397.1 GCF_001982615.1 Teichococcus deserti
GCGGTCGATCGCGGCGCCGCGGCGCGGATCCGGATGGCAGCATCGTCACTCCTGCGTCGCCGGCCAGCCGCGCCGCTCGCCGCCCAGGCTAGAGCGTGATGGCCCGCGGTGGAATCACCGAAAGCCCGGATCACGCGATCGAGCATCCGCCGGCGCGGCAAGGCCTCGGCCGGCCGGGCAACGGCGCTGGCCTGCCGCGTCCTCCCCTGCACAGACCGGCGGGCGGCGGGGGAGACGCCCGGGGGGGCGTAGCAGGCCGCCATCGCCGGCTCCGGCACGATCCGGCGCGGGCGCTCCGCCCCGGTGCCCGAAAAAAGATCCGGCTCCGCCGCGAATATCCTGGCCGCTCCGCCGGTCTGTGCAGGGGAGGACGCGGCAGGCCAGCGCCGTTGCCCGGCCGGCCGAGGCCTTGCCGCGCCGGCGGATGCTCGATCGCGTGATCCGGGCTTTCGGTGATTCCACCGCGGGCCATCACGCTCTAGCCTGGGCGGCGAGCGGCGCGGCTGGCCGGCGACGCAGGAGTGACGATGCTGCCATCCGGATCCGCGCCGCGGCGCGGCGATCGACCGCCTTCCCGGCGCCGCCCGGCCTCCGGCGCCGCCGCGTCCGGCCATCCCCCGGCGCGGCGCGGCTGACGCGTGGGCTGGCGGGACCGATGGCGGCGGGGGCCGCAGGCTGACGGCCCCGCCCAGGGCCTTGACGCCCAGGATTTTGACTCGGTGGTGCTGGCGCATCTCGACGCTGCCTATGGCCTGGCGCGCTGGCTGGTGCGGGACCCCCATCTGGCGGAGGACGTGGTGCAGGAGGCGGTGCTGCGGGGGCTGAGCTATTTCGCCTCCTTCCGGGGCGAGGACGGCCGCGGCTGGTTCCTGCGCATCGTCCGCAACACTGCCTATACGATGCTCGCCGCCCGCCGCCAGGGCGAGGGGCTGGAGGAGGCGGCGGTGCTGGACCTGCCCGACCAGGCCGATGGCCCGGACGCCGCGCTGTCGCGGCAGCAGGACGCGGCGCGGCTGGAGCAGGCGCTGGCGGCGCTGCCGGTCGAGCTGCGCGAATGCCTGGTGCTGAAGGAGATCGAGGAGCTGTCCTACAAGGAGATCGCCCGCATCACCGGCGTGCCGGTCGGCACGGTGATGTCGCGCCTGTGGCGGGCGCGCCGGGCGCTGCTGGCGCAGGCGGGGGAGGCGGGCGCATGACCGGCGATCCCTGCCAGGAGATGCAGCTGCTGATCCAGGCCGATATCGACGGCGAGCTGCAGGCGGCGGAGGCCGCGCGCGTCGCCGCCCATCTGGAATCCTGCCCCGCCTGCGCCGGGCTGCAGGGCCGGCTGATCGCGCTGTCGGGCAGCCTGCGCGCCGGCATCCCGCGGCACCAGGCGCCGGCGCATCTGCGCGCCGCGGTCCGCCGCCAGCTGGCCCGGCCGGGCACGGCGCGGCGCCCGGGCACCTGGGCACGGCCCTTCGGCTCGGCGGCGATGGGGGCGCTGGCGGCGGCGCTGCTGGTCTTCGCCGTGCTGCCCGACGGTGCCTGGAACGGCGCGGGGCGGGAGCCGATGGCCGACTGGGTGGTGGCGGCGCATATCCGCGCGCTGCAGCCCGACCACCTGCTCGACGTCGTCTCGGCCGAGCAGCACACGGTGAAGCCCTGGTTCGCCGGCCGCCTGCCTTTCGCGCCACCGGTGCGCGACCTGGCCGCCCAGGGCTTTCCGCTGGCCGGTGCCCGGCTGGACCAGCTGCCGGGGGGTGCGACGGCGGCGTTGGTCTATAAGCGGCGTCAGCATGTCATCAACCTTTTCGTCCGCCCCGCCGCGGCGGAGGAAGACCCGGCCGAGACCGCCGGCAGCCGCGAAGGCTACAACTTCCTGCACTGGACGGCCGGCGAGATGAGCTTCTGGGTCGCGTCCGACCTGAATGCGCGCGAGCTCGCCGAATTCGCGGCGCTGTGGCGGTGACGGACAGGTGACCTTTCTCGCCGTCCCGGCGCGCTGCCCTGGCTGAATGATCCAGCGCGTGCCGCAGTCTGTGCTCGCGACGCCGGATCGCCCGGCCGATCGCGGGACGGCGGCGCAGGGCGGCGGCGATCGAGGGGGCTGCCAAGGGCGGAGCGCATCGTCGACCATCCGCTGCCCAGCGCCCTGCCGCGCGGCGGCAGCCTGCGCGGCTTCCGCGCCCGGGCGAAGGCCGCATGAGCGGGC
Source organism: Teichococcus deserti (assembly GCF_001982615.1). GTDB lineage: Bacteria > Pseudomonadota > Alphaproteobacteria > Acetobacterales > Acetobacteraceae > Pseudoroseomonas > Pseudoroseomonas deserti. Next base: position 2,195 of record NZ_MLCO01000397.1, read on the forward strand.
CGCTGGCGGGCTTGCGCGTCCTGGAATTCAGCCACACCATCATGGGTCCCTGCGCCGGGCTGGTGCTGGCCGATCTGGGCGCCGAGGTGATCAAGGTGGAGCCGGCGCCGGGCGGCGACCATACCCGCCACCTGCCGGGCTTCGCCGCCGGCTGTTTCGCCACCTTCAACCGCAACAAGCGCTCGCTGGCGATCGACCTGAAGCAGCCGGAAGGCCGTGCCGCGCTGCACCCGCTGGTCGCCGCCTCGGATCTGGTGCTGGAGAATGACGGGCCCGGCACCATGGAGCGGCTGGGCTGCGGCGGGCCCGCGCTGCAGGCGCTGAACCCGCGCCTGGTCCATCTGGCGCTGAAGGGTTTTCTGGCGGGGCCTTACGAGCACCGGCCGGCGCTCGACGAGGTGGTGCAGTTCCAGGCGGGGCTGGCCTCCATGACCGGCCCGCCGGGCCAGCCGCTGCGGGCCGGCGCCTGGGGCGTCTACGAGCCTTTCGACACGGCCGAGGGCAGCCAGGTCTTCGTCGGCGTCACCAGCGACGCGCAGTGGATCCGCTTCTGCGAGGCCTTCGGCCTGGCCGAGCTCGCCGGCGACGAGCGGCTGCGCACCAATGCCCGGCGCGCCGGCGCCCGGCCCTGGCTGATCCCGCGGCTGCGCGCGGTGCTGGCCGGCCTGCCGCGCGACAGCGTGGTCGCCCGCTGCGAGGCGGCGCGGATCTCCTGGGCCCCGGTCGGGCAGCCGGCCGACCTGTTCGAGGATGCGCATCTGCTGGCCAGCGGCGGCCTGCTGGACACGGCGATCTCCGCCCTCGGCGGCGGCGCCGGGCCGCTGGCGCCGCTGCCGGCCCTGCCGGTGGAGCTCGGCGCCGGGCGCGCCCGGCCCGGCCTGACGCGCCAGCCGCCGCGCCTTGGCGAGCACAATGCGGAGGTCCTGGCCGAGGCCGGGCTTTTGCCGGCGGAGATCGCCGCCCTGGCCGCACGCGGCGTGCTGGCCGGCGAACCGAGCCCGGCGAACGGGCCGGCAACAGCAGAGGACATGCCATGCCTGACGAAGGAGATCGCCGCCGGCGGCTGATCGGCGCGACGCTGGCTCTGCCCACCCTGGCGCTGCCCACCCTGGCCTTGTCGGGGCGGGGCGCGCGGGCCGTCGAGAGCTTCCCCGGCCGCGTCGTGACCCTGGTGGTCAGCGGCCCGGCCGGCGGCACCACCGACTACACCGCCCGGCCGATCAGCCAGCCGCTGTCCGACCGGCTGGGCGTGCCGGTGGTGGTGGAGAACCGCGCCGGCGGCAACGGCATGCTGGCGCTGCAGGCGGTGATCCGGGCGAAGCCGGACGGCCATACCCTGCTGATCGGCTGTTCCGGCACCATCACCGGCAAGCCGGCGGTGGAAGGCTTCGGCGATGTCGACCCGCGCCGCGACCTGGCCGCCGATTGCCGCGAGATCCTGGCCGACATCTCCTTGCAGCGCCGCGCGCTGGAGGCCGGCGCCCTGGTCAGCTTCGAGGATCCGCCGGGGCTGGAGCGCCGCGTCGCCGGGGAACTCGCCATGTGGACGAAGCTGGTGAAGGAGACCGGCATCCGGCCCGATGAGCCAGCAGGGCGCCCCGGACTCAGCCCAGCACCGCCAGCCCGTCCGCGGCGCGCACCCCCTGGCCCTCGGGCAGCACGAAGAGCGGGTTGATCTCCGCCTCCAGCAGCCGCGGCCCGGCCGCCTCGGCCATGGCGGCGAAGGCCAGGATGGCCTCGACGAGCGCCGGGACGTCGGCCGGCGGCGCGCCGCGATAGCCGCGCAGCAGGCGGGCGGCGCGCAGCGTCCCGACCATGGCCTCGGCATCGTCGCGGGTGATCGGCAGCAGCCGCAGCGCGGTGTCCTGGAACAGCTCGGCCGCGACCCCGCCGGAGCCGAGCAGGATCACCGGCCCGAGCTGCGGGTCGCGGTGGAAGCCCAGGATCATCTCGACGCCGCCGCGGATGCGCTCCTGCACCAGGAAGCCCTCGGGCGCCGGGGCGCCGGCCGCCTGCAGCCGGCGCAGCATGGCGGCGCAGGCCTCCGGCACCTCCTGCGGCGCCAGGCCGACGCGCACGCCGCCCAGCTCGCTCTTGTGGGCGATGGCGCGCGACAGCAGCTTCAGCACCACCTCGCCGCCCAGATCGCGCGCCGCGGCCGCGGCGGCCGCGGCATCGGCCGCGACCCGCTCGCGCGCCGCCGCCACCCCGAAGCGCGCGAAGATGGTTTTGCTCTCGGCCTCGTTCAGCGCGCCCGCAGGAAACCCGGCCAGCAGGCCAGGGTCCTCTGCCCGTGGCGCGGGCAGCGCCGAAAGCGCCGCCGGCTGCAGCGCGCGCAGCACCGCGGCGCAGCTCTCCGGCGTGGCGAAGGCGGGGATGCCCTGCTCGTTCAGCCGCCGCAGCAGATGCGGCGCATGCGGGCTGACATAGGCCAGCACCGGCTTGTCGCTGCGCGCCTGGCAGTCGAGGATGGCGCCGGCCGCGAGATCCGGCGTCGCCAGCGCCGAGGAGCCGATCACCACCACCGTCGCGTCATGGTCAGGGCTGTCCAGCAGCGCGTCGATGGCGCCGCGCAGCAGCTCGGGCCGCAGCCCGGCCAGCGTCACGTCGACCGGGTTGCGGGCGACCGCCTCGGCCGGCTCGCCCAGCAGGCCTGCCAGACGCTGCGCGGTCGCCGCCGCGGCCGGCGGCACCTCGATGCCCGCCAGGCCGCAATTGTCGGCCAGCAGCGTGCCCGCGCCCCCGGTCGAGGTCAGGATGGCGACCCGGTTGCCGCGCATCCGCCGCCGCGCGGCCAGCGCCGCCGGGATGTCGAGCAGGTCGTTGAAGCTCTCGGCACGGATCACGCCGTCCTGGCGGAACAGCGCGTCATAGACCCGGTCGGCGCCCGCCAGCGCGCCGGTGTGCGAGCTCGCCGCCCGCGCGCCGGAGTCCGAGCGCCCGACCTTGTAGACCACGACCGGCTTGCCGAGCGCCGCCGCGCGCCGCGCCGCCTGGCGGAACAGCGCCGGCCGGCGCAGCCCCTCCATGTAGACGGCGATCACCTCGGTCGCCGCGTCCTCGGCCAGATGCGCGATCATCTCGCTGCTGTCGATATCGGCCTCGTTGCCGGTGGAGACCAGCTTGGCGAAGCCGATGCCCCGGTCGGCGGCGCGCGACAGCAGCGAGCCCAGGATGCCGCCGCTCTGCGACACCACCGAGATGCGGCCGCGCGCCAGGCCGCCGGCCTCCAGCGCGCCGCTGGCCGAGAGCATGATGCCGTCGGTCAGGTTGACCAGCCCGATGGTGTTGGGGCCGAGCAGCCGCATGCCGCCCGCCGCCTGCAGCAGGGCCTGCTGCCGCGCCGCACCCGCCGCATCGGCCTCGCCATAGCCGCTGGCCAGCACGATGGCGGCCCGGCAGCCGCGCGCGGCCAGGTCGCGCACCGCGGCCTCGGCCCGCTCGGCGCCGAGCAGCACGATGGCGGCGTCCGGCGCGCCGGGCAGCGCCGCGACCTCCGGGTAGCAGGCCAGGCCGCCGATCGTCTCCGCGCGGGGGTTCACCGGCCAGATCTCGCCGGAAAAGCCGTGCTTCTGCAGATAGCCGACCGGGCGGCCGGTCATCTTCGTGGCATCGGCCGAGGCGCCGATCACGGCGACGCTGCGCGGCCGCAGCAGGGCGGCGAGCGGGCTCATGCCGGCTGGCCGGCAGCGCGGGCGGCGCGGCGCTGCGCCACGCCGTCCAGGAAGGCGGCGACCGCCTCCTGGTGCTCGCGCGAGCTGTAGCAGATCGCCTGCGCCTGGCTGCCCAGCGCGAAGACCTGCTCGACCGAGAGCTCGGAGCTCTGGTCGAGGATGCCCTTGCTCAGCGCCAGCGCGGCGGGGGCGCCCTGGCCGAGCTCGGCGGCCCAGGCGCAGGCCTCGGCGAGCAGGCTGTCGTCGCCGGCGACGCGCTCGATCATGCCGAGGCGCAGCGCCTCGGCCGGCTCGAGCGTGCGGCCGGTGAAGATCAGCTCCTTGGCGCGGGCCAGGCCGACGCGGCGCGGCAGGAAATACATGCCCCCGCCATCGGGGATCAGCCCGCGCAGGATGTAGCTCATGGCGAAGCGCGCCGACTCTGCGGCGATGACGAAGTCGCAGGCCAGCGCCAGGTCGCAGCCGAGCCCGGTGGCGGCGCCATTGACCGCGGCGATGGTGGGCTTGGGCAAAGCGTGCAGCATGGCCACGGCATGGTGGGTGCGCTGCTGCCGGCGCCAGCCGTTCAGCGCCACCTCGCCGGGCGGCACCGCCAGCCGCGCCTGCATCGACTTGACGTCGCCGCCGGCGCAGAAGCCGCGGCCGGCGCCGGTGACCACCAGCGCCTTGACGCCGTCGTCGCGCGCCACCTGGTCGAGGGCCGCCATCAGCGCGGCGCGCATGGCGTCGTCGATGGCGTTGCGCGCGGCGGGGCGGTTCAGGGTCAGCACGGCGACGGGCCCGTCGGCCTGCAGCAGGATCGCGTCGGAATCAGCGGAGGTCGGGGTCATGCGGGGCGGTCCTTTTCAGGCTTCGGCGGCGGCGTTCAGCGGCCGCGGCAAGGCGATGCCGGCATTCCAGGCGCGCAGGCAGGCCGCCGCGCCTTCGAAGTAGAGGGAAAAATTCTGGCGGGTGACGTAGCCGAGATGCGGCGTCAGCCGCGTGTTCGGCGCCTGGCGGATCGGGTCGCCGGGCGGCATCGGCTCGGCCTCGTGGGTGTCGATGGCGGCGCCGCCCAGATGGCCGCTGGCCAGCGCCGCGATCAGCGCGGCCTGGTCGACCAGCGGGCCGCGCGCGGTGTTCACCAGCAGCGCGCCGGGCCGCATCAGCGCCAGCTCCGCCGCGCCGAGGATGCCGCGGGTGGCCGGGCCCAGCCCCAGATGCAGGGTCAGGATGTCGGCCTGGCGCAGCAGGGTGTCCTTGTCGACCAGGGTGGCGCCGGCGGCCTCGGCGGTGGCGGCCGTCATGTTCGGGCTCCAGGCCAGCAGCCGCATGCCGAAGGCGCGGCCGATGCCAGCGACGCCGCTGCCGATGCGCCCCAGCCCGGCGATGGACAGCGTCGCCCCCTCCAGCCCGAGGCCGGCGCCCTGCTGCCACAGGCCGTCCCGCAGCCGCCGCTCCTGCTGCGGCAGCTGGCGGGCCAGCGACAGGATCAGCCCCCAGGTCAGCTCCACCGTCGGCGAGGCCAGCGAGGCGGTGCCGCAGACGGCGATGCCGGCCGCGTCGCAGGCCGCGAGGTCGAGCACCCGGTTGCGCATGCCGGTGGTCACCAGCAGCCGCAGCCCGGGCAGGCGGCGCAGCAGCGCGGCGGGGAAGGGGCTGCGCTCGCGGATCAGCACCAGCGCATCGGCGCCTTCCGCCGCGACGCGCGCGGCCAGCGCCGCGTCGTCGAGCTTTTCCGTGAGGAAGCCGACCGGCAGGCCCGACCAGTCGGCCGCCGCCGCGGCGGCCGCGCCGTAATCGTCGAGCACCAGGATGCGGCGCAGCGGCGGGCGCGGCATCACTCGGCCCGGATCTTCGCGCGAGTGACGACTTCCTGCCAGCGCGCGCGGTCGGCCTCGAGGAAGCGGGCGTAGTCGGCGGGGCTGGGGCTGGTCTCGATCTCGACGCCTTCCTCGGCCAGGCGCCGGCGGGCGTCGCCGTCGGCCAGGGTGGCGTTCAGCGCCGCATGCAGCGCCGCGATGCGCTCCGGCGCGACGCCCGACGGCGCCAGCAGCCCGTACCAGGTGGAGGAGATGATGCGGGGAAAGCCCTGCTCCGCCGTGGTCGGCAGCTCCGGCAGGAAGTCCAGGCGGCGCGGCGCGGCGACGGCGAGGGCGCGCAGCCCGCCGCCGGCGATATGCGGCCGCAGCGGCGCCGCCGCATTGGTCAGGATATTGACCCGCCCGGCCAGCACGTCGGTGATCGCCGGGCCGGTGCCGCGATAGGGGATGTGCTCCATCTCGGCGCTGAATTCGAGCGCCAGCAGGGCGCCCAGCACATGGCCGGTGGTGCCCACCCCGGGGCTGGCATAGGAGAGCGGCGGCCGCGCCCGCCGCGCCAGCGCGCGCAGCTCGGGCATGGTGCGCGCCTCGACCTGCGGGTTGACGGTGATGACATTGGGCGCGTTGCCGATGAAGCCGATCGGCGCGAAGTCGCGGATGATGTCGTAGGACACCTTGGGCTGCACCAGGCTGCTGATCAGGAAGCTGCCGCTGCCGCCCAGCAGCAGGGTGTGGCCGTCCTTCGCCGCCGTCGCCACCGCCTCGTTGCCGAGCAGCCCGCCGGCGCCGCCGCGGTTCTCGACGACGAAGGACTGGCCGAGCCGCGCCCCCATGCCCTCGGCGACGACGCGGCCGACGATGTCGTTGCTGCCGCCGGCGGCGAAGGGGATGATCAGCCGGATCGGCCGGTCGGGGAAGCGGCCCTGCGCGGCGGCGCGCCCGGCGGCGAGGCCGAGCAGGGCAGGCATGGTCATCAGGGCGGTGCGGCGGTGCATGGCGTCTTCCCTTCCGTCGGCGTCTCTCGGCGGGATGGCCGCCGGGCGCCGCTTGCTTGCCGCCATCTTCCGCCCTGCGCGCCGCGCCGGAAGTCCGAGAATTGCTTGCGCTACCCCAACCTGATGTTAGGGTCGGCGACATGCGTCCCGCGCCGCTGCCCTTTGAAAGCCTCTGGGCCTTCCGCATCGTGGCGGAGACCGGCAGCCTGACCGCGGCCGCGGCGCGGCTGGGGGTGACGCAGCCGGCGATCAGCAAGCGGCTGCGCGAGCTCGAGAAGGCGCTGGGCTGCCCGCTGGTGCGGCGCGGCGTCAACGCCATCGGCCTGACCGCCGCCGGCGCCCGCCTGGCGGAGGAGCTGCGCGGCGGCTTCGCGCAGATCCAGGCGGCCGTCGACCAGCTGCAGCTGCGGCCGGCGCCGCTGCGGATCCGCGCCTACACCACCTGGGCGCTGCGCTGGCTGATCCCGCGGCTGCCGCGCTTCCATGCGGCGCATCCGGGCATCGATGTCGAGGTCTCGACCTCCACCGCCGTGGTCGACCTGGCGCGGGAGGGCGTCGATGCGGCGGTGCGCACCGTGCCGCCGGGAACGCCGCCGCCCTTCGGCGGGCGGCGGCTGCAGGCGGTCGAGATCTCGCCCTTCGCCGCGCCGTCGCTGCTGCGCGGCGGGGAGGGGGCCTGGCCGGCTTCGGCGCGGCTGCTGGGCAGCCGGGTGCGCGCCGGCGACTGGGCGCTGTGGCACCAGGCCCGCGGCACCGTGGCGCCCCAGCCGCCGCTGCTGTTCGAGAGCACCAGCCTGGCGATCCAGGCGGCGCTGGAGGGGCTCGGCGTGGTGATCTGCTCGCCCGCCTTCCTGCGCGACGAGGTCGAGGCGGGGCGGCTGGTGGCGCTCGACCCGGCCAGCATTCCGACCGGCGACTTCTACTGGCTGCTGCTGCCGACCGGCCAGGCCAGCATGCCGCTGGCCACCTTCGCCGACTGGCTGGTGGCCGAGGCGGCGCCAGCCTAGAGCGTGATGGCTTGAGGCGGACTCACCGAAAAGCCGGGATCCCGCGATCCAACAAAAGGCGAGAGCGGGTTGCCTGCCTCCGTCAGCAGGCAACCCGCTCTCGCGCCATCGCCTAGCCGGCCGGCTTCAGCCGCCGCAGCCGGCCGCGGAACAGGCCGCGCTTGCTCAGCGCCTCGAACATCTCCTCCGGCCCCTCGGGGTCGAGCACCTCGTGGTCGGCCAGCCAGGCCTCCACCGCGCCGAGGTCGGGCTCCTCGTAGGGCCGCAGCGACCGGCCGGGGCCGCGCAGCGCCTCGATCGCGCCGATCAGCGAGCCCTCCGCGGCGATGGCCTCGGCGACCGCCGCGGCGGTCAGGCCCAGATGCTCGGCCAGCAGGTCGTCGCGGATGTCGCGGATGCGGGCGGCAAGCGCGGGCTGGCGCGGATCGCCGGCATCGATCGCCACGTCGCATTCGGTGTCGAGCCGCATCGAGCGGTTGTTCAGGTTGGAGGAGCCGATCCGCAGCACCCGGTCGTCGACGATCATGATCTTGGCATGGCAGTAGATCGCCTCGCCCGAGGCGGTGACCGGATGGTAGAGGCGGAAGCGCTGGCCTGTGGTGTCCAGCCGCCGCAGCGCCTCGTGCAGCCGGGCGCGGGCGGTGTCCATCGCCACCGGCTCCAGCCAGCCCTGCGCGCTGACCGGGTTGATCAGCACGATCTCGGGCCCGTCCGGCTCGGCCAGGCGCCGGGCGATGGCCTCGGCGACGCGGCGCGAGGCGAAATACTGGCTCTCCGCATAGATGCAGCGCCGGGCTGCGGCGATCAGCTCGAGATGCAGCCGCTCCACCTCGCGCACCGGCGCGCGCTCCGGCATCTCCGGATAGGAGCGGGCGATGGCTACGGCCACATCCTCGAATTGCGGGGTCAGCGCCGCGGGCCAGCAGCTGTTGCCGCGCGGCACCGGCACCACCTTCCTGCCGCCGGCGGCATGCCAGCGGTCGACCGCCAGCTCGCCGAGCGCCGCGGCCGCCGGCCCCTCCAGCGCCGTGGTGGCGTCGTGCCAGGGCTTGTAGGGCTGGCCGGCCGGGCTGACCCGGCCGGGATCGGCGTCGCGGTGCGCGCGCGTGTCCCAGCGCTCGCCGGTCATGTCGATGCCGCCGCAGAAGGCGGTCTCGTCGTCCAGCACGACGATCTTCTGGTGGTGCGAGGCGCCGGTCGGATGCGCGCCGTCCAGCTTGGTGTGGATGCGGTCGTGCCACATCCAGCGCGCCAGGGTGATGATGGTGCTGCCGCGGAACAGCGTCTTGACGGCACCCAGATCCCAGCGCAGCAGATAGACGTTGAGCTCCGGCCGGTTGCGCACCAGCCAGAGGATGAATTCGCCGAGCTGGTCCGGCGCCGCGTCCTGGTTGCCGGCGCCCAGCGTGATCCGGGCGTCGAAATCCCAGCCGATCAGCATGATGCGGTGGCGCGCCGCCAGCATGGCGGCGCGGGCGATGCGGAAATACTCGTCGGCATCGACGATGACGGCGAGCCTGCCGGCCTGCTCGAGGCGCCAGCAGGTCTCGCCGGGCCGCAGCAGGGCAGCGGAAGCAGCCGGGGGCGCCATCTCGTTCATGCGCCCATTAAACCAGAGAACCGCGTGCTTGGCGATGCGGCCGGCCCGGCCCGGGGGGGTATCCCGACCTCGTTTATCGCGGCAGGCAGGCCAGGGTCATCGGACCATGTCATCGGACAATCGGCTTTCAATATGACCAAGGAATGACTTAGCCTTCATCCCAGGCCGGCAGAGCTCGGCCGTCATGGGGAGAAGACGAGATGCAACGCAGGACCCTGCTGGCCCAGGCCTTGGGCGTGGGCGGCTTCGCCATCACCGGCAAGGCCGCGGCCCAGGCCATCACGCTGAACGGCGCCTCGCAGTTCAACGACGAGCATGCCTTCACGCGCTGCCTGGTGCGCTTCGAGGAGCTGGTGCGCCAGTATTACGGCGAGCCGATCAACTTCGTGCTGCACAAGAACAGCAGCCTCGGCCTCGAGAAGCAGTATTTCGAATACATGTCGCAGGGGCGGGCGCTGGATTACGGCATCGTCTCGCCGGCGCATATGTCGACCTTCTCGCGCGCCGCACCCTTCATCGATGCGCCCTTCCTGTTCCGGGATCTGGCGCATTGGAACCGGGTGATGGACCAGGACCTGCTGAAGCCGATCGGCGACGAGGTCGAGAAGCGCGCCCGCGTCATGCTGGTGGGCTATGCGGGGGGCGGCATCCGCAACATTTTTGCGAACCGCCCCCTGACGAACCTGGCCGAGCTGCGCGGTGTCAAGGTCCGGGTGCAGGGCGCGCCGATCTGGAGCCGCACCTTCGCCGCCGCCGGCATGTCGCCCACCGTCATCGCCTATAACGAGATCTACAACGCCATCCAGAACGGCGTCATCGAGGCCGGCGAGAACGAGGCTGCCGGCGTCGAGCAGATGCGCTTCTTCGAGGTGGCGCCGCATCTGGCGCAGACCCAGCACGCCGTCACCGTTCGCCCGATCTGCTTCTCCGCCGGCAGCTTCGCCCGCCTGCCGCCGAAGCTGCAGGCCGCCATCCGCCGCGCCGGGCCGGAGGCCGCGGCCTATGGCCGGCAGATCGAGTCCGGCGAGGACAGCCAGAAGATCGACGCCCTGGCCGCCGCCGGCCGGCTGAAGAAGGTCGAGTTCAGCGACCGCCAGGCGCTGATGGACAAGGTGGCGCCGGTGCTCGGCGCCTATGCCAGGGAGATCGAGGCGGAGGGGATCCTCGGCCGCATCACCGGCGTCGCCGGCTGACGCGCCGCACCCTGCAACGTGCCGCCCGCCAGGACCGGCGGGCGGCCAGCGGATGGAACCCCGCATGACCGAGACCTATGACGGCAGCGGCCCGGCGCTCGGCGCGCCGCCCGATGCCTGGCTGAGCCGGCTGATCGCCCTCTATGCCGCGCTGCTGCGCGGGCTGCTGGGGTTGAGCGTGCTGGTGCTGCTGTTTCCCGTCACCCTGCAGATCGTCTCCCGCTTCACCGCGCTGCTGCCGCATTACATCTGGACCGAGGAGATGGCCCGCTTCGGCCTGGTCTGGATGGTGATGATCGGCGCCATGCTGGCGGTGCGCGAGGGGACGCATTTCGTGGTCGACGTCTTTCCTCGCTTGTCGCCGCGCGGCCTGGCGATGATCGAACTGCTGACCGGCGTCTTCGTCCTCGCCTTCGCCCTGATCTTCCTGGTCTTCGGCTGGGAATTCACCGAGAGCGCCTTCTACCGCATCAGCGAGATGGCCGAGCTGCCGCTCTGGCTGATCCACATGGCCTGGCCGCTGGCCGGGTTTTCCTTCGTCATCTTCAGCGCGGAACGCATGTGGCGCGCCGCGCGCCTGCTGTCGGCCCCGGAGACCCATCGCGCATGAGCGGCACCCTGCTGACCCCGGGCCTGGCGGCGGCCATCCTGTTCGGCGGCTTCTTCCTGATGCTGGCGCTGCGCGTGCCGGTGGCCTTCGCCCTCGGCCTGTCCTGCGCGCCGATCCTGATGCTGGAGCCGCGGCTGTCCCTGTTCATCCTCGTGCAGGAGACCTTCAACGCCTATAACAGCTTCATCCTGCTGGCGGTGCCCTTCTTCCTGCTGACCGCCAACCTGATGAATGTCGGCGGCATCACCGACCGGCTGATGACGCTCTCCCGCGGGCTGGTCGGCCACTTCCCCGGTGGCCTGGCGCAGATCAACGTCGTGCTGTCCTTCTTCTTCGCCGGCATCTCCGGCAGCTCGACGGCGGATGCCGCCAGCCAGAGCAAGATCTTCATCGAGGCGCAGCGCAAGGAAGGCTACGACGACAGCTTCTCGGTCGCGATCACCGCGGTCTCGGCGGTGCTGGCGGTGATCATCCCGCCCTCCATCCTGATGATCGTCTGGGGCGGCGTGCTCAGCGTCTCGATCGGCGGGCTGTTCCTGGCGGGCGTGGTGCCCGGCATCCTGATCGCGGGCGTGCAGATGGCCACCGTCCATGCCTATGCGGTGCGCCGCGGCTATCCGACCTATCCGCGCTCGACCTGGCGGCAGCTGGCCTGCGCCTTCGCGGTCTCCGTGCCGGCGCTGATGACGCCGCTGATCATCATCGGCGGCAAGCTGTTCGGCTGGTTCACCGCGACCGAGAGCGCCTGCATCGCCGTGCTCTATGCCGGCGCGCTGTCGCTGCTGGTCTATCGCGAGATGAAGCTGCCCGGCCTGTGGGACAGCCTGGTCGATTCCGGGCGGCTGGCCGCGATCGCGCTGTTCTGCGTCGGCACCGCCAGCGCCTTCGGCTGGCTGCTGGCCTATTACGAGATCCCGCGCGTGCTGCTGGAGGGCGTGCAGGGCTGGGGCATGGGTGCCATCGGCACCGGGCTGTTCATCGCCGGCGTCTTCCTGATCACCGGCTGCTTCCTGGATGCCATCCCGGCCATCATCATCGTCGGCGCCATCCTGCAGCCGCTGACCGTCTCGGTGGGGATGGATCCGATCCAGTTCGCCATGATCGGCATCGTCGCGCTGGCCTTCGGCCTGGTGACGCCGCCCTATGGCCTCTGCCTGATGATCGCCTGTTCGGTGGCGGGGATGCGCATGGCGGATGCGCTGAAGGACACCATGATCATGCTGATCCCGATGCTCGCGGTGCTGTTCCTGATCATCCTCTGGCCATCGCTGGTGCTGTTCCTGCCGCGGATGATCTCCCCGGAATTCCTGGGATAGGACAGGAAAGGGGCGGCGCGGCGCCGCCCCGGGCGGCCACCGATCGGCGTCGATGGCGCGCCCCGGTCAGCGCGTCGGGCCGCGCCTTCCGCGCGGCCGGCAGCGGCCTGGCCTCGGCCGCGGCTGGCCGCCGCCCGTCGTCGCGGAGCCGGCCGGTGACACATTCTGTTTCTGAATTTTCGGACACTTTTGCCCCGCAGCGCGGTTGTCGCGGCAGGACCGGCGCCGGATGCCGGCCCGCTCGACGACAGGAGCCGCCATGACCGATCGCCGAACCCTTCTGGGCGCCGCCACGCTGGGCACCGCCCTCGGCGCGCTGGCACTGCCACGCCGGGCCGCGGCCCAGGCCACCACGGCCCCAACCGCCC
>NZ_MLCO01000398.1 GCF_001982615.1 Teichococcus deserti
CCGCCTGCCGGCAGCCCACCGCCATGCGAGGCGGAGAGCACGGCCAGCAGCGAGGGGGCGGCCGCCTGCTGCGGCGGCGCCGGCGGCGTCAGGCTGGAAGCCAGGCCAGAGGCCATCTGGGCCAGCAGGCCGGATTGCGGCGCGGCGGCCAGGTGATGCGCCTCGGTCGCCTGCAGCGCCGCCAGCAGCGAGGCGGCGGCGTCCATGCCGCCGCCGGCCATCAGCGCGGTCTGCGGCGCCATGGCCATCGGGATCACCGGCACGACCGGGGTTGGCGTCGCCGCGGCGGCCGGCGCGAGCAGGGCAGCGACTTGCACCGGCTGCAAGCCGGGCGCGGCCAGGGTACCGCCGGCCGGGACAACCGCGGGTTGCGGCGCGGGGATGGCGGAAGCGGCGCCCGGACGGCCTGCGGCGGCGCTGCCGAACAGGGAGGCGACCAGCAGCGCGGCGCTGCCCGGGCTGCGCGGCCCGGCACCCGGGGCCGGCGCCGTCGCCGACGTGGCGGCGACCGGGAGGGCGGGCATGGCAGGGCGGCTGGCCAGCGGCGCCAGCACCGAGGCCAGCGATGGCGCCGGGGCGGCGGCAGGCTTCGACGCGGCCGCGGCCGGGCTGGCAGCCTGCCCGGGGGGCGCCGGCGGCGGCGCCATCAGCGAGGCCAGCACGCCGGCCAGCGGCGCCTGGCGCTGCGCCGGGGAAGGGGCGGTTTCGGCAGGCTTTTCAACGACGGCCGGGCCTGGCGCCGGGGTGGCCGGCGCCCTGGCCAGCAGGGCCGCCAGCGGCGAGGCGGCGGGCTGCGCCGCCAGGACCGGCGCCGCCACGGTCGCCGGCGGCGGCGCGGCGGGGGTCACCGGGGCGGTGCTGGCCAGCACCGGATTGGGCAGGACAGGTGTCGCAGCCGGCGGCGCGGACATGGGCGCGGCGGCCGGCGATGCGGTGTCCGGCTGCGGCATGGCGGCCGGCGCCGGCGACGCCTCCGGGGTCTGGAAGGCGGCCAGGCTGTCGCGCAGCGCGGTTGACGTGCCCCCCTGCTCCTCGCGAACCGGCTGGTTGCCGAATGATCGATAGCGGATCCCCGGCGCACGCAGCGCAGCCACAACGCGGGCGACGTCGATATCCTGGCCCATAAGCCGCCTTAACTCCTTCGGAGAGCACAGAATGCCCTCTCGGCGCAGCGCACGAAACCACATATTCGCAAGCGTGGCCCGAACAAAAATTGAGATTCTACGCTTTTTCCGACAAAGCGGCCAATGTGAGCAATTTTAAGACAGAGGAATAATAATCATCCCGCATGAAAGGCGGGTTTGGCTGTGCCGGCGGCCTCCCGCCGAGCTGTTCGAAGACATAGCTGCCCAGGCCGCGCAGCCCGGGCGCCGCGGCATAGGGCCCGATGCGATTCGTGGTCAAATCCACCCAGGCCGGCCACAGCCGATGCCCGGGATCACCCCAGAAGCGCGCGGCCGCCAGCGCCCCCGGCTCATCCGCCAGCCCGGCCCAGCAGAGATAGAGCGGCACCCGCACCGCATCGTAGGAAAACCTGGGCGGCCAACGGCTTGGCAGGGTCAGCGCGCCATCTGCCCGGGCCACGGTCAGCCAGTCCGGCGGCAAACCCCAGCGGCCGAAGCGGGCGCGGCGCAGCAGCTTCAGCCCGTCGCCGGCCAGCGCCAGCCAGGCCGGATCGGGCACCGCCCGGGCCAGCACGCCGAGGATCGGGAAGGCATAGTAGGAAGGGTTGACGGTGACGCTGTCGGCGGCCTCGAAACCGTGCAGCGCCGGCAGCAGCAGGGTGCTGCCGGCGACCTGGCGCAACAGCAACCGCAGGATGTCGCGGGCGATGGCAGCGCCGGCCTCCGTATAGCCCGAATCCGGCCAGCGCCGGCCGGCCAGCAGCAGCGCGGCGCCGATGAACAGGTCGCCGTCGGTGGCGTTGTTGCGATCAGGCACCGAATCGCCGCGGTCGGGGATGTAGCGCCAGGCCGCCAGCCGGTCCTGCGGCCGGGTCAGCCAGCGCCGCGTCCAGCCCCACACGAGCTCGAAGCCGGCGCGGTCGGCAGCGCGCTCGGCGCAGAACATGGCCCAGTTCGGCCAGGACTATCTCCGCCCCGAGGGGCGGGTGGTCGACACCGGCAACCAGAATGTCTCGCATTCCGAGGGGCAGGGCTGGGCCATGTTCTGCGCCGAGCGCGCTGCCGACCGCGCCGGCT
>NZ_MLCO01000004.1 GCF_001982615.1 Teichococcus deserti
CACCCCCTCGACCTCCAGCCCGGGCAGCGGCAGCCGCGGGCCGCCGCCGCCGTCGAGCGGGCGATAGGCGTGGAAGTTGCGGCTCTGGCGCTGCAGCTCGGGCGGATCGGCCTCGCCGTAGGCCAGGGCGAAGGGCTTGCGCGCCACCGGCAGGCGCTGCGGCGACAGCACCTCGGTCTCCAGCGGGTTCAGCGCCAGCCGCTCCTCCAGCCCGGCCAGGTCGTAGCGGCCGCAGAGGCCGAGGCCTGCGCTGCTCTGCGGCTGGGGGTCGGGGGCGCATCTGGCGGCGATGCTGCTGGAGCATCCACGGGTCACCGCAGGCCTCGGCCTCTGCGGCCGCTACGACCTGGCCGGGCTGGAGGAGCGGCTGGCGCTGAACCCGCTGGAGACCGAGGTGCTGTCGCCGCAGCGCCTGCCGGTGGCGCGCAAGCCCTTCGCCCTGGCCTACGGCGAGGCCGATCCGCCCGAGCTGCAGCGCCAGAGCCGCAACTTCCACGCCTATCGCTCGCTCGACGGCGGCGGCGGCCCGCTGCTGCCGCTGCCCGGGCTGGAGGTCGAGGGGGTGCTGGACTCGCTGCGCGCGCCCGACGGGCTGCTCTGCCACACGGCTCGGGTGCTGATCGAGGAATCCCTGGCCCGCCCCGTCCCGCCCGAGAACTAGAGCATGATGGCCTGAGGCGGACCCACCAAACAGCGGAATCACGCGATCAGACAAACTCCTGGAGCCGATTGCTCCAGGCGAAAAAGAAGGCGCGACCCCAAAGGTCGCGCCTCGTTCCGGCCGGCGCGCCCGCCGTCTCCGGAAGGCGGCAGCCTGGCAGAACAATCAGCCGCGGGTGCCGGCCTCGGCCGACTTGCGCTCGATCAGCTCGATCTTGTAGCCGTCCGGGTCCTCGACGAAAGCGATGACCGTGGTGCCGAACTTCACCGGGCCGGGCTCGCGGGTGATCTTGGCGCCGGCGGCGCGCAGCGCCTCGCAGGTCGCGTAGATGTCCGGCACGCCGATCGCCAGATGGCCGAAGGCGGTGCCGAGCTCGTACTTCTCGACACCGTAGTTGTAGGTCAGCTCGATCACGCCGGCGCCGGTGCTCTCGGGCGCGTAGCCGACGAAGACGAGGGTGTACTTGCCGTCGGGGACGTCGTTGCGGCGCAGCTCCTTCATGCCGAGCAGGTTGGTGTAGAAGGAGACGCTGCGCTCCAGGTCGCCGACGCGGAGCATGGTGTGCAGGAAGCTGCTCATGGGAGTTTTTCCTTCGAGCCTGACGGCTTGGGATGGACTCATCGAAAAGCCTGAATCAGGCGATCAAACAAAGTCCTAGAGCATGCCGCCCGAAGGCGGCAAGCGCTAGGAAGGTTCGTTCCAGGTCGGAGCCTGCACGTCGATGGCCAGCAGGAACAGCCCTGCCGCGTCGGCGGCGGCGATGGTCTCGGCGCGGTCGACGATGATGGTGCCGTCAGCCTCGATGGCCAGGCCGCGCAGCCCGGAGGCGGCGGCGCCGGCGATGGTGGCCGGGCCGATGGTCGGCAGGTCGACGCGGCGGTCCTGGCCGGGCTTCAGGATCTTCACCAGCACGCCGCCCGGCCCCTCGCGATGCAGGGGGCCGCAGCGCGCCAGCATGGCATCCGTGCCCTCGATCGCCTCGACGGCCAGGACCATCCCCTGCTGCACCACGCAGCCCTGGCCGACATCGACGGCGCCCAGCGCACGCACCACGGCGACGCCGCGGCGGATGTCGCGGACGGCCTTGGCATCGGGGGCGTGACGGCCGAGCTGGCCGGCGGTCGGCTGCAGCAGCTCGGCCAGCAGCGCCTGGGCCGGCAGCGGCTCGAAGCCCTCCTCGCGCAGCACGCGGATCACGGCGGTGAGCAGCGAGTCATCGCCGCCGAAGGCCTTCATCCCGATGCGCGGCAGCAGCTTCGCGGCCCCGGCATCCGGGCGCAGGGCGAGAAAACTGGGGCGCTTGACCTGGCCGGCCAGGACCAGCTCGCGGCAGCCGGCGGCGCGCAGCCAGTCCAGCATCCGCCCGCCGGCGCCGAGCCGGCAGGTGATCTGCGGATAGGCCGCGTAATCGGCCGGATTGCCGAAGCCTTCCAGCACCACGACATGCGGCTGGCGCCCGGCGGCGGCAGCCGCGGCCGCCGCGCGCTGCGGCAGCAGCCCGCCGCCGACGATCAGGCCGAGCGGCGCGCTGCCGGAATCGGTCATGGCGTCAGGACTCGGTCGCGTCGTCATCCTCGACCGCGACGCGGCGGGCGCGGCACAGCCCGCGATGGCTGTCGGCGCGCATGAAGCCCAGGATCTCCTGCACCACCGGGTCCTGACCGTGCTCGGCCTCGACCACCTGCATGCGGTCGCGCAGCTCGCCGGCATGGCGAAACAGGCTGCGGAAGGCGGCGCGCAGGATGTTGATCTGCGGCCGCGGGAAGCCGCGGCGCTTCAGCCCGATCAGGTTCAGCCCGGTCAGGCGGGCGCGGTTGCCCATGACGGCGCCGAAGGGGATGATGTCGGCCTCGACCCCCGACATGCCGCCCACCACCACCTGCCGACCGATGCGGACGAACTGGTGGATGGCGGCGCCGCCGCCGACGAAGACGGTGTCGCCGATCTGGACATGGCCGCCGAGCATGACGTTGTTGGCCAGGATCACATGGTGATCGAGGGTGCTGTCATGCCCGACATGGGCGTTGACCATCAGCAGGCAGTCGGCGCCGACCGTGGTCACGCCATGGCCGCCGACGCTGCCGCGGTGGATGGTGGCGTGCTCGCGGATCTGGGTGCGGGCGCCGATCACCACGCGGGTCGGCTGGCCCTTGTACTTCAGGTCCTGCGGCGCCATGCCGATGGTGGCGAAGGGGCTGACCTGCACGGCGTCGCCGATGCTGGCATGGCCGTCGATCACCACATGCGAGACCAGCACCACGTCCCGCCCCAGCACGGCGTCGGCGCCGATCATGCAATAGGGGCCGATGCGGCAGTTGGCGCCGATGCTGGCGCCCTCCGCCACGATCGCGGTCGGGTGAATGGTGGCGCTGGGATCGATCTGGCGGGTGGCGGCGGGCTGTTCTGTCTCGGTCACGCTCTCGAGCATCCGCTCAGCGGTCCATGATCATCGCGGCATAGCTGGCCTCGGCCACCGCGACGCCGTCGACCCGGGCCACCGCGTTGAACTTCCAGACATTGCCGCGCTGACGGTCCTTGTTGATGTGAATCCGCAGCTGGTCGCCAGGGACGACCGGCCGGCGGAACTTGGCGTTCTCGATGCTCATGAAATAGACGATCTTGCCATGGGCGCTGGGGCCCAGGGTCTCGACCACCAGCACGGCGGCCGTCTGCGCCATGGCCTCGATGATCAGCACGCCCGGCATCACCGGATGGGCCGGGAAATGGCCCTGGAAGAAGTTCTCGTTGACGGTGACGTTCTTGATGCCGATGGCGCTCTCGCCCAGCACGATGTCCACCATGCGGTCGACCAGCAGCATCGGGTAGCGGTGCGGGATCGCGCGCATGATGCGGGCGATGTCGATGCTGTCCAGATTCTGCTGGGGGGCCGCCTCGGAGGAAGGCTGCTCTTGCTGGTCCATGATGCCGTCAGTCCGTCTGTCCTGGGCGCCCGGTCGGCGCCATGCTCTGTTCCGCAGTCTCGCATCCGGCGCCAGGCGGCGCCCGGCGCGTCCCTTCTCGCCGCTTCAGTCCTCGCCGCGCGGCTTGCCCCCGGGGGAGCCGGCCGACGGCTTGCGCGCGCCGAGCTTGCGCAGGTGCAGCGCGGCGCGCAGCGCGTCCTTCACCGGCATGGCAGGGGAACCCGTGACGTCCTGGCCCGGGGCCACATCGCCCTGCACGCCGGCCTGGGCACCGATGCGGGCCTTGCTGCCGATGCTCAGATGCCCGGTCAGCCCGGCCTGCCCGGCGATGGTCACGTAATCGCCGAGCCGGGTGGAGCCGGAGATCCCCACCTGGGCCACGATCACGCAGCCTCGCCCGGTGACCACGTTGTGGCCGATCTGCACGAGGTTGTCGAGCCGCGTGCCCGGGCCCAGCACGGTGTCGCCCAGCGCGCCGCGGTCGACGCAGGAATTCGCACCCACCTCCACCTCGTCGCCCAGGATCACCCGGCCGAGTTGCGGAATCGTGACGAAGCGCCCTTCCGGGGTCGGCGCGAAGCCGAAGCCCTCGCCGCCGATGCGGGCGCCGTGATGCAGGGTGACGCGGTGCCCGGCCAGGCAGCAGACGGCGCTGGCATGGGCATGGATGCGGCAGTCGTCGCCGAACACCACCCCCGGGCCCAGCAGCGCATGCGGCCCGACCTGGCAGCGGGCGCCGAGGGTCGCGCCGTCGCCGATCACCGCATGCGGGCCGATCTCGCAGCCCTCGCCCAGCGTCACGCCGGCGCCGATCGTGGCGGTCGGGTGGATGCCGCGGACCGGCGCGGGATGCGGGTGGAACAGCGCGGCGACCTGGGCGAAGGCCAGCTGCGGCGAGGCCACCACCAGCGCGGCGCAGCCCTCCGGCGCAGCGGATGCCAGCTCGGCGGTCAGCAGCACGGCGCCGGCGCGGCTGGCGCGCAGCGCGTCGAGATGCTTGCGGCCGTCGAGGAAGGCGATCTCCCCGGGCCCCGCCTCGGCCAGGGGGGCGACGCCGCGGAAGACGCGCGCCGCCAGCCCCTCCTCGATGCGCGCGCCGGCCGCGGCGGCGACCGCCGCCAGCGGCTGCGGACCCGAGGACGGGTAGAAGCGCGGATCCGCCATGGCGGTCAGTTCCGCCGCGGCGCCTGCTGGCCCTGGCCGCCCTGGGCCGGACGCGCCGCGGGGGCGGCCGCGGGGGTCGCCTCCTCGGGCGCCACGGCCACGGCCTTCAGCACCTTGTTGAGCTGGGTCGAGACCTCCTCGGTCAGGTCGAAGGCCGGCTCGTTGAAGATCACCACCGGGCGCGGCAGCACCAGGTTGACCTTGCGGCTGGCCGAGACCTGGCGGATCACCAGGGCCAGCGCGCGCTCGATCTCCTGCAGGCTCTGCTGCGCCGCCTGCTCGATGTTGCGGCTGCGGTCGCGGAAGATGCGCTGCGCGTCGGTCACCCGCTCCTGCAGGTCGCGCTCCTTGGTGCGCAGCTCCTCGGGCGAGAGGGTGGCGCGCTGGTTGGCCAGCTGCTGCTGCTCCTCGCGCCAGCGGCCCTGCTCGCGCTGCAGATCGTCGTTCAGCTTCTGCCGGCGCTTCTCGATCTCTTCGCGCACGGCGTTGAAGGCGGTCGAGTTGCGCTGCACCTCGGGCACGTCGACGATGCCGATGACGGCCGCCGGCGGCGGCTCGCCGGGCGGCAGCGGCGCAGGATTGGCCTGCACCGGGCGCTGCGCCGGCTGCTGGCGCGGCGCCTGGGCCGGGCGCTGCTGCTGCGGCGCCGACTGCTGCGGCTGGTTGGGGACGAACCACTGCTGTTGCTGCTGCGCCAGCGCCTGGCCGCCCACCAGGAGGGTGGACGACATCAGGATCGCTGCAAGCGCAGCCGGTGCGCGACGCGCCATATTGGGAACTCCGTAGGATAGGCTCAGAAGCGCGTACCGAAGCCGAAGCGGAAGACCTGCGTCTCGTCGTAGGACTTCTTCACCACGGCCTGCGCCAGATCGACGTTGATCAGGCCGAAGGGGCTGCGCCAGGAGATGCCGATGCCGGCGCCGACGCGGGGCGCCGAGTCATCGACCACATTCGCGCCGGTGCTGCCGCCGCTGAGCGAGCCGACATCGACGAAGGCCCGGCCGAGCAGGCCGAGCTCGGAGGGCACCGGCAGCGGGAAGCGCATCTCGGTGCTCTGGGTCCACATGGTGCGGCCGCCCAGCGCGTCGTCCGACGAGGTGTCGCGCGGGCCGACGCCGGCCACCGCGAAGCCGCGGAGGTTCTCGCCGCCGAGGAAGAAGCGGTCGATGATCCGCTCCTGCTTGCCGCCGTAGTTGAACATGTGGGCGACGCCGGCGGAGAGCGCCAGGACATAGTCCGGGTCGCCCAGCAGCCGCTCGAAGGGGATGAAGTAGCTGCCGTCGAGCCGGGTGCGCACATAGGACACGTCGCCGCCGAGGCCGGCGAGGTCGGTGCCCAGGCGCAGCACATAGCCTTCATGCGGATCGAGGCGGGAATCGCGGGTGTCGTAGGTCAGCGTCTGGCCGATCTGCGACAGCAGCGTGACGCCCTTCTGCTCCTTGATGTAGATCGAGGCGTCGTCGTTCACGTTGAAGACGTTGCGGCGGGACAGGGTATAGGCCCAGCTCTGGCGCAGCCTCTCGTTGAACTCGTAGCCGGCGCGCAGGCTGAAGCCGACGCGGCGCTCCTCGTAGCCCGAATAGTCGGTCAGGTCGCGGACCACGTAGAAGACGTCGGCGCCGACCGACAGGTTGCGGTCGAGGAAGCTCGGATCGGTGACCGAGAAGTCGACCTGGCTGCGGCGCTGGGCGATCGTCGTGTTGGCGCGGGCGTCGATGCCGGTGCCGAGGATGTTGCGCTCGCGCAGGCCCAGATCGGCCAGCGCGCCGGCATCGGTCGAATAGCCGCCGCCGATCGAGATCTCGCCGGTGGCGCGCTCGGAGACATTGGTGTTCAGCGTCACCCGGTCGGGCGTCGGGCCCGGCTGCTGGTTGATCTGGACATCGTTGAAGTAGCCGAGGTCACGGATGCGCTGGCGCGAGCGGCGGACGGCCGCGGCGTTGAAGGCGTCGCCTTCGGCCAGGCGCATCTCGCGGCGGATGACGCGGTCCTGGGTGCGGGTGTTGCCGGTGACGTCGATGCGGTCGACATAGACCCGGGTGCCCTCGGTCGCCGCGAAGACCAGGTCGATGGTGTTGTTGTCGCGGTTGCGCGTGATCTTCGGCTCGATCTCGACGAAGGGCGCGCCGGCGAGGTTGCCCTCGTCGATCAGCGTCTGCTCCATGCGCTCGATGGCGTCGCCGTCATAGACGTCGCCCGGCCGGATGGTCATGACGCGCTGCAGCCGCTCGGCGGTGACGTTGCGCAGGGCCGAGGTGATCTCGACCTTGCCCAGCGTGTAGCGCGGGCCTTCCTTCACCGTGTAGGTGACGAAGAAGCCGCTGCGGTCCGGCGACAGCTCGGCGGTCGAGCCGGTCACCTCGACATCGGCATAGCCCTGGCGCTGGTAGTAGCGGCGCAGCAGCTCGCGGTCGAAGTTCAGGCGTTCCGGCTCATAGGTGTCGGAGGAGCTGAAGGGGCGGTACCAGGCGGCCTCGCGGGAGGAGACGATCTCCTTCAGCCGGCTGTCGGAGAAGTTCTCGTTGCCGACGAAGTTGATGCGGCTGATCAGCGCCGCGTCGCCCTCGGTGATCTCGAAGACGATATCGACCCGGTTCTGGTCCAGCTCGATGATCTTCGGCTCGACGCGGGCGGCAAAGCGGCCGCGGCGGGCATAGAGTTCGAGCAGCTTCTGGCGGTCGGCCTGGGCGGTCGCCGGCGTGTAGACGGCGCGCGGGCGCAGCGTCAGCTCGGGGCGCAGCGTGTCGTCGGACAGCTTGCTGTTGCCCTCGAAGGCGACGCGGTTGACGATCGGGTTCTCCTGCACCTTCACCACCAGGTTGTCGCCCTGGCGCGTCACCTGGACGTCGCGGAACAGGCCGGTGGCGAAGAGGGTGCGCAGGCTGCGGTCCTGCCGGTCGGTGTCGAAGGCGTCGCCCGGCTGCAGCAGCATGTAGGAGCGGATGGTGTCCGCCTCGATGCGCTGGTTGCCCTGCACCTGGATCGCCCGGACCATGCCGTTCGATGCCTGGGTTGCAGCGGGCGCCCCGCGCCGCGGCGGGTTGCGCGTCTGCGCCGACGCATCGGGCGGCAGCAGGACGGGCACGAGGCAGGTGGCGGCGAGCAGGATGGCGCGGGTAGCGTGCAAAGGTCGGATCCGGGGCCGGTTGATGGGGGCCGAAGCGATGGTCCGCCGGAAACGGAGCGTCCCGGGCGGGCGGAGACTAGCCGGTAAAAAGCAAGCCCGCCACCCCCTTGAAAAGGGCCCGGTTAACGTCTGCTGGCGGGCGCTCTTTGCACGGGACGTTAAGGAAAGCGGGCCCGGACGGCCCGCCTCGCCGAGTCGAAGCCTCAGCCGATCAGCCCGGCCACCCAGCGCCCCAGCGCCGAGGCGCCGAGGTCGTTGAAGGTCGCAAAGACGAAGATCACCATCAGCAGCGCGAAGCCGGCGCGGAAGCTGTACTCGATGGTGCGCGGCTTGGCCGGCTTGCCGCGGATCGCCTCGACCGCGTGGAAGACCAGGTGGCCGCCATCCAGCATCGGGATCGGGAACAGGTTCATCAGCCCGAGATTGATCGACAGCACGGCCACGAAGGAGACCATGCTGGCGATGCCGAGCTGCGCCACCTGCCCCGAGATCTGGGCGATGCGCAGCGGCCCGCCGAGCTCGTCCAGGCCGCGCCGGCCGGTGATCATCTGGCCCAGCGCCACCACGGTCTGCGCCGTGACATCCCAGGTCTGCACCACGCCGGCGACCATGCCGGAGACCGGGTCCATGCGGCGGAACTCCGGCGCACCGCCGGAAATGCCGAGCAGGCCGACGGTCTGGCCATTGACCTCGCGCTGGTCCGGCGTCGCGGTGATGCTGCTCTCGGCGCCGTCGCGGCGGATGCGCAGCTCGACCGGCTGGCCGCCGCGCGGCTGGATATGCGCCTGCACCTGGTCGAAGCGCTCGACCGGCTGGCCATCCAGGCTGAGGATGCGGTCGCCGGCGCGCAGCCCGGCGCGGTCGGCGGCCGAGCCGATATTGACCTGGCCGACATCGGTGGTCGGCACCGGCTGGCCGACCGTCGCATAGAGCAGGCCGAACAGCACGATGGCGAGCAGGAAGTTCGCGGCCGGCCCGGCGGCGATGACGATGGCGCGGTCGCGCACCGGCTTGGCGTGGAAGGTCTCGCCCGGGCGCCAGGCGGCGCGCTGCTCCGGCGTCGCGTCGTCCGGCCCCTCATGCCCGTGCAGCTTCACATAGCCGCCGAGCGGCAGCCAGGAGAGCCGCCACTGGCAGCCGCGCTTGTCGGTCCAGGACCGGATGGCCTTGCCGAAGCCGATGGAGAAGACCTCGACATGCACGCCGCGCCAGCGCGCGGCCAGGTAGTGGCCCATCTCATGGATGAAGACCAGCACGCCGAGCACCACCACGAAGGCCAGGGCCGAGCGGAAGGTGTCGTTCACGAAATGCAGCAGGGAGTCCAAGGTCGCGTCTCCTGCCCGCGGCCATCGAACCGGCGGGGCGTGGCAAGCGGCGGGTCGGGCCGCCCGATCGGTCTACTCGCTCAGGCGGCGCGCTTCGCAGCGCGGGCCGCCGCATCCTGCCGCGCCGCCGCATCCAGGGCCAGGACATCCTCCGGGCTTCCGGTGGCCGGCGCGCCCAGCGCGGCCAGGCTCTCCTCCACCACCGCGGCGATGTCGAGGAAGCCCAGGCGCCGCGCGAGGAACAGGCCGACCGCCGCCTCATTGGCCGCGTTCAGGATGGTGGGGGCCCCGCCGCCGGCCCGCAAGGCCTCGCGCGCCAGGCGCAGCGCCGGGAAACGCTTCGTATCAGGGGCGGAGAAATCCAGCCGCGCCAGCGCCGCGAGGTCCAGCCGCGGCAGGTCCACAGCCATGCGCCGCGGCCAGGCCAGGGCATGGGCGATCGGCGTGCGCATGTCCGGCGTGCCGAGCTGGGCCAGCAGCGAGCCGTCGCTGTACTGCACCAGCCCGTGCACGGCCGATTGCGGATGCACCAGCACCTCGATGCGCGGCTCGGGGATGGGGAAGAGGCGCGCGGCCTCGATCAGCTCCAGCCCCTTGTTCATCATGGTGGCGCTGTCGATCGAGATCTTGGCGCCCATCGACCAGACCGGGTGGCGCACCGCCTGCTCCGGCGTGGCGCGCGCCATGGTCTCCAGGCTGGCCTCGCGGAACGGCCCGCCCGAGGCGGTCAGGATGATCTTCTCGACGGCGCCGGCCTCGCGGGCGTCGAAGGCCTGGAACAGCGCGTTGTGCTCGGAATCGACCGGCAGCAGGGTGGCGCCCCCTGCCCTGGCGGCGGCCAGCACAATCTCGCCGGCGCAGACCAGCGCTTCCTTGTTGGCCAGCGCCAGGGTGCCGCCGCGGGCCAGCGCGGCGAGGACCGGCTGCAGCCCGGCGGCGCCGACGATGGCGGCCATGGTCCAGTCGGCCGGCATGGCAGAGGCCTCGAGCACAGCGGCGCGGCCGCCGGCGCAGGCGATGCCGCTGCCAGCCAGACGCGCGCGCAGCTCCGGCAGGGCGCTGTCGGCGCCGACCACGGCGATCTCAGGGCGCAGGCGCAGCGCCTGCTCGGCCAGGCCCGCGGCATCCTGGCCGGCGACCAGGGCGACGACGCTGAATTCACCCGGGGCCGCGGCATCCAGCAGCGCCACGGTGCTGCGGCCGACCGATCCCGTGCTGCCGAGGATGGTGACCCGGCGCGGGGAGCCGTTCACCGCCACAGCGGAACGCCGTAGCCGACGGCGAAGGCCAGCAGCGCCGCGACCGGGGCCGCGGCCAGCAGCCCGTCCAGCCGGTCGAGCACGCCGCCATGGCCGGGGATCAACATGGAGGAATCCTTGACGCCGAAATGCCGCTTCACCGCGCTCTCCAGCAGGTCGCCGAGCTGGGTGGCGATGCCGAGCAGGGCGGCGACGGCCAGCACCTTCAGCACCGCCGGATTGCCCGGCACCAGCCAGTCGGCGGCCAGCCAGCCGACCAGCATGGAGCTCAGCAGCCCGCCCACCGCGCCGGAGCGCGTCTTGCCCGGCGAGATCGAGGGCGCCAGCTTCGGCCCGCCGACCAGCCGGCCGACGATATAGGCGCCGATATCCGAGGCCCAGACGACGAAGATCAGGAAGAAGACATTGCCGCGCCCAGCCTCGTTGTCGTGCCTGAGCTCGATCAACGCGATGCCGGCGAGGCCAATGTAGAGGACGCCCAGCGCCAGCCAGCTGGCCGGCGGCGGCGGGCCGCCGCGGCGGCGCAGGCGGGGGGCGGCGATCCAGGTGGCGGCGAAGCCGGCAAACAGCAGGCCGAGGCCCACCACCGGCTGGCCCAGCACGGCGGCGGCGCAGGCGAGGCCCACCACGACGGGGACGGCGATGCCCGGCCAGGCGCGGCTGCGCAGCCCGCACATCCGCACCCATTCCCAGGTCAGCAGCGCCACGGCGACGGTCATCAGCGCCGTCCAGGCCGCGGCCCCCAGCCAGATGCAGAGCAGCGCGCCCGGCCCCAGCACGGCGGCGGACAGCGCCCGCTTGCGCAGGTCACGCCAGCGGCGCGCGGGCTCCGCCGCGGCGGAACCCGCCGGCGGCTCGGGCATGACGGGGGGTGGCAGGCCCATGGCTCAGCCCGCGCCGACGCCGAAGCGCCGTGCCCGGCGACGGTACTCTGTCAATGCCTGGTCCAGATGCGCCGCATCGAAATCGGGCCAGAGCACGTCGAGGAAGACGAATTCGGCATAGGCCGCCTGCCAGAGCAGGAAGTTGGACAGCCGCTGCTCGCCCGAGGTGCGGATGATCAGGTCCGGGTCGGGCATGCCGGAGGTCGACAGCCGCGCGCTGATCGCGGCCTCGTCGATGGCGGCGGGGTCGAGCGTCCCGGCGGCGACCTCGGCGGCCAGCGCGCGGGTCGCGGCGGCGATCTCGGCCCGCGCGCCATAGGACAGCGCGACGGTCAGGTTCAGCCGGGTGTTGTGGGCGGTGGCCGCCTCGGCCTCGGCGATGGCGGCCATGGTCTCGCGGCCAAAGCGCTCGCGCTCGCCGATGACGCGCAGCCGCACGCCGTTCTTGGCCAGCGTGCTGACCTCGTGCCGCAGATAGAGGCGCAGCAGGCCGGTCAGGTCGCGCACCTCGTCGGCCGAGCGCTGCCAGTTCTCCGAGGAGAAGGCGAAGAGCGTCAGCCAGCCGATGCCGGCGTCGGCGCAGGCCTGGACGGCGCGGCGCACCGCCTCCACCCCCGCCTTGTGGCCGAGCGCCCGCGGCAGGGCGCGGTTGCGCGCCCAGCGGCGGTTGCCGTCCATGATGAGGCCGATATGCACCGGGTCCCCCGCCCCGCCCGAGACCAGGGTCCCGGCGGGCGACGGCGATGCGATCTTGGCGGCCGAGGAAGCCGCAAGGGCGGCGCCGGCAGCAGGCTGGTTGAAGGGCGCCGCGCTCATGCTTCCGGTCAGACCGCCTTGATGTCCTTTTCCTTCTCGGCCAGCAGCTCGTCGACCTTCTTGATCGTCTGGTCGGTCAGCTTCTGCACCTCGTCGGACCACTTCGCCGCGTCATCCTTGCCGATCTCGGACTTCTTCTCCCAGCCCTTGATCTGCTCCATGCCGTCGCGGCGCACGCCGCGGGCGGCGACCTTGGCGGCCTCGGCATACTTCGCCGCCTGCTTGGCCAGCTCGTTGCGGCGCTCCTGGGTCAGGGGCGGCAGCGGCACGCGGATGGTCTGGCCCTCGGTCTGCGGGTTCAGGCCCAGGCCAGAGTCGCGGATGGCGATCTCGACGGCCTTGGCGGCCTGGCGGTCCCAGACCTGGACCTGCAGCATGCTGGGGCCGGCCACCGAGATATTGGCCACCTGGGCCAGCGGCTGGTTGGCGCCGTAGACCTCGACGCGGATCGGCTCCAGCAGCGCCGGCGAAGCGCGGCCGGTGCGCAGGCCCACGAATTCCTTCTTCAGCACATCCAGCCCCGACTCCATGCGGCGGGTGATGTCCTGCTTCAGCGTGCTCAGATCGGCAGGTGCGGCCATGGCGTGGCTTTCCTTCTCGTTAGGCGCAGTTCGCGGAGATCAAAGGTCGACAACGGTGGTGAAGCGGCCTTCGCCCTGCATCACGGCGGTGAACGCGCCCGGCTCGTGGATGTTGAAGACGATGATCGGCAGCTTGTTCTCGCGCGCCAGGCTGATCGCGGCAGCGTCCATCACCGCTAGGTCGCGCGCCAGCATGTCGAGATAGGTGAGCGTGGTGTAGCGCTCGGCATTCGGGTTCTTGCGCGGGTCGGCGGAATAGACGCCATCCACCTGCGTGCCCTTGAACAGCGCGTCGCAGCGCATCTCGGCGGCGCGCAGCGCGGCGGCGGTGTCCGTGGTGAAGAAGGGATTGCCCGAGCCGGCGGCGAAGACCACGACCCGGCCCTTCTCCATGTGCCGCTCGGCGCGGCGGCGGATGAAGGGCTCGCAGACGCTGCTCATCGGGATGGCGGACTGCACCCGGGTCGGCACGTCGATCCGCTCCAGCGCGCTCTGCATCGCCAGCGCGTTCATCACGGTGGCCAGCATGCCCATGCTGTCGGCCTGGGCCCGCTCCATGCCGGAGGAGGCGCCGGCGACGCCGCGGAAGATGTTGCCGCCGCCGACCACGACGCAGACCTCGACGCCCAGCGCCACGACACCCTTGATGTCCTCGGCGATGGCGCGGACCGTGCCGTTGTCCAGACCGTAGTCGCGGCCGCCCATCAGCGCCTCGCCGGACAGCTTGAGCAGCACGCGCTTGTAGATCGGGGCGGTCATGATGCGGGCTCCGGCGGCAAGAGGCAAGGAAGGGGCGCGGCACGATAGGCACGCGCCGAGGGGGCGGCAAGCTCGGTCGCGGCGTCAGGCCGCTTCCGCCGGATCAGAAAACCGCGGGCGGCACCGTTTGCGCCGCAGCATGGCGGGGCGGGCGGCAGGTCCCCGGCCAGGGCTTCCGGCGGCCGGAAATCGGCAGCCGGAACAATGCGAAGGCGGAATGCGGGCAGAAAGATGGGGGCGCCGGCCTGCGCCAGCACCCCCTTCCCTTCAACCCGCGACCCGGATCAGACCGTGCCGGCGGCGGCGGCGACTTCGGCGGCGAAGTCGCTGGTCTGCTTCTCGATGCCCTCGCCCAGCTGGAAGCGGGCGAAGCCCGTCAGCTTGGCGCCGGCCTTCTGGACGACGGCCTTCACGCGGCTCTCGCCGTCATGCACCCAGACCTGCTCCAGCAGCACCACTTCCTCGTAGTACTTGCGGACGCGGCCCTCGACCATCTTCTCGATGATCGCGTCGGGCTTGCCGGAAGCGCGCGCCTGCTCGGTCAGCACGGCCTTCTCACGCTCCAGCGCCGAGGGGTCGACGGCGGAGGTGTCGAGCGCGTCCGGACGGGCGGCGGCGACATGCATGCCGATCTGGCGGCCCAGCGTCTCGAGCGCCTCGATCTCCGACGGAGCCTCGAGGGCGGCGATGACGCCGATCTTGCCCAGGCCCGGCTTGACCGCCGAGTGGACATAGGTCGCCACGACGCCCGACGGCACGGCCAGGCGCTTGGCGCGGCGGATCGTCATGTTCTCGCCGATCGTGGCGATCAGGCGGGTCAGCTCGTCCTGCACCGAATGGGTGGTGCCCGGATAGGTCGCAGCCTTCAGCGTCTCGACGTCGTCGCCGACCGAAAGGACCAGCCCCGCCACTTCCGCGACGAAGTTCTGGAACAGGTCGTTGCGGGCAACGAAGTCGGTCTCGGCATTGATCTCGACCAGCGCGCCGACCTGCGGGCCGGTGGCGGTGCCCACCAGGCCCTCGGCGGCGACGCGGCCGGACTTCTTGGCGGCGGCGGCAAGGCCCTTCTTGCGCAGCCAGTCGATCGCAGCCTCGGCGTCGCCGTTGTTCTCAACGAGCGCCTTCTTGACGTCCATCATGCCTGCGCCGGTCTTGTCGCGCAGGTCGCGGACCATCGCAGCGGTCACCTCAACCATGGATCAGCTCCTGTCCTGTCTCAGTGTCAGGCCTGGGGGGCCACGGGAGCGTCGGCGCCGCCGACGGCAGCCTCGGCCTCGGCGACCGCGTTGCCTTCAACGCCCTCGACCACCGGCAGCTCCTCGGCCAGCTCCTCGGACGCGCCCAGATCGACGCCCGAGGCCTGCAGCTCGGCGCTGATGCCGTCGAAGACGGCGCCGGCGACCAGGTCGCAATACAGGTTGATGGCGCGGATCGCGTCGTCATTGCCCGGGATCGGATAGGCGACGCCCTCGGGATCGGCGTTGGAGTCGACGACGGCGACGACCGGAATGCCCAGCTTGTTGGCTTCCTCGATCGCCAGCTTCTCCTTCACCACGTCGATGACGAAGATGATGTCGGGCAGGCCGCCCATCTCGCGGATGCCGCCCAGCGCGCGGTCCAGCTTCTCACGCTCGCGCGTGAGCATCAGGACTTCCTTCTTGGTCAGGCCCGAGGTGCTGCCGCCCAGCTGCTCGTCCATCTGCTTCAGGCGCTTGATCGAGCCCGTGATGGTCTTCCAGTTGGTCAGCATGCCGCCGAGCCAGCGGTGGTTCACGTAGTACTGGCCGCAGCGGGTCGAGGCCTCGGCCACGTACTCGGCCGCCGCCTTCTTGGTGCCGACGAACAGCACGCGGCCGCCGCCGGCGACGACGTCACGGACGGCGCGCAGCGCGCGGTCCAGCATCGGCACGGTCTGCTGCAGGTCGAGGATGTGCACCTGGTTGCGCACGCCGAAGATGTACGGCGCCATGCGCGGGTTCCAGCGGCGGGTGTGGTGGCCGAAATGGACACCGGCCTCGAGCAGCTGACGCAGGGAAACTTCGGGCATCGCCATGCTGGCGGTCCTTCCTTCGATAAACACGTCCGGTTGAGCCTCCGCGGCGCTGACCCCTGATGTCAGGGGACCGGACCCTGATCCCTGCCGGGACCGAAGGGCGCACCGCGTGCGGATTTGCCGGCCCAGGGGACGTCCTGGTCCGGCGCGGCGGGATATAGAGGGCAAGGCCGCGGCTGGCAAGGAATGGCTGCCCCCCCTTTGCCGGCGCGCCGCGGCCCGGCAGACTGGGCGGCGCCATGTCCCGCCTGACGCTCCGCCCCGCCCAAGCCAGCGATGCCGGCGCCCTGATCGAGGCCAATCGCGAGAGCCGCGCGCTGCACGCCCCCTGGGTGGAGCCCTTCACCGACCAGCCCGGCTTCGACGCCTGGTTCCAGCGCCAGCTGACCGGCCCCAATCTGGGCCTGGTCGCCATCGAGGCCCGCAGCGGCGGCATTGCCGGCGTGATCAACCTGAACCAGATCGTCGGCGGCGCCTTCCAGTCGGCCTTCCTGGGCTATTACGGCATGGCCCGCTTCGCCCGGCAGGGGCTGATGACCGAGGCGCTGCGCCTGGCCATCGCCCATGCCTTCGGCCCGCTCGGCCTGCACCGGCTGGAAGCGAACATCCAGCCGGGCAACGCCGCCTCCCGCGCCCTGGTGCAACGGCTGGGCTTCCGCCTGGAAGGGCTGTCGCCGCGATACCTGCGCATCGGCGGGCTGTGGCGGGACCATGAACGGTGGGCCGTGCTGGCAGACGAAGAGTGAGAGAGATGCAGGCCAGGGGGAATGAATGCCCCCGAACCCCCTTCTTCTTTCTGCGGCGACTGCCGTGTCCACCTGGCGACAGCAGGTGACACGGCCAGGCCTCAGTGCGGCCTTCGAGGCTGCGCCATCTGCAGTCACGACGTCCCGCCGTGAGGCCCTGGTGGGGTTGCCGGTGAGGCGCTGATCCCTGAACGGCCGATCATCAGAAAGAAGAAGGGGTCCAGGGGAATTCATTCCCCTGGCCTGCCGCTGGCTTCTCTTCAGCCCGCCTCCACCGTCGACACCCCTGGCACCACCTTGATCGCCTGGGCCAGCCGCGGCGAGACGTTCCAGGCCCCCGGCAGCACCACCTCGAGCTCCTGGCTGTCGCCCAGCCGCGGAATCAGGATGACGCGGCCGCGGCCCGGGCCTTCGCGGGTCAGCATGTCGCGCACCGGATCGATGGCGGCCGGATCGTCGATCCAGAGCCGCAGCATCTGGCCGATGCCGCTGGCGGCCTTGTCCAGGCCTTCCAGGCCTTGCGCGGTCAGGCGCAGGGTCTCGCCTTCCATCCGCGCCTCGCAGGTGACCAGGACGGCGTTGCCCTCGGTCAGCAGGGGGCGGGCGCGCAGCAGGATCTCGGAGAACAGGGTGATCTCGGTGCTGCCGCTGGCGTCCGAGATGCGCAGCCAGGCCATGCGGCTGCCGGTGCGGGTGGTGCGCTCCTTGCTGTTCACCACGGTGCCGGCCAGGCGGACCACCCCGGCACCGGCTTCGGCCTTGGCCTGCATCTGGGCGATCGGGGTGACGCGCAGCTTCTTCAGCACCTCCTTGTAGGTGTCGAGCGGATGCGCCGAGAGGTGGAAGCCCACCGCCTCGGCCTCCTGGGTCAGGCGCTCGAGCTCGGGCCAGTCGGCGACGGCGGGCATGCGCAGCGGCTCGGGGCGGGCGTCGCCGCCGCCGAACAGGCCGAACTGGCTGGAGGTGCGCTCCTCGGCCGCCGACTGGGCGCGGCGCAGCACGGCCTCGGCCGAAAGGGTCATCTTGGCCCGGTTCGGCTCCAGGCTGTCGAAGGCACCAGCGCGGGCCAGGTTCTCCAGCTGCATCTTGTTGAGCAGCTTGGGATCGACGCGGCCAGCGAATTCGGCGACCGAGCGGAAGGGCGTGGCGGCATCGCGGGCGGCGACCAGGTCGCGCATCGCCTGCATGCCAACGCGCTTCACCGCGGCGAGGGCGAAGCGGATGGCCTGGCTGCCGTCCTCGCGCTCCTCGACCTTGAACTCGGCCGCCGACCGGTTGACGTCGGGCGGCAGCACCTTGATGCCGAGGCGCGCGGCCTCCTGCATGTGGTTGGCCAGCTTCTCCGTCTTGTCGAGGTCGAGCGTCATGGACGCCGCCAGGAAGGCGACCGGGTAATTCGCCTTCAGATAGGCGGTGTGATAGGCGACCAGGGCGTAAGCCGCGGCATGCGACTTGTTGAAGCCGTATTCGGCGAACTTCTCCATCATGTCGAAGATCTCGCCGGCCTTGCCCTCCGGCACGCCGTTCTTCACCGCGCCGTCGACGAAGGTCTTCCGCTGTGCCTCCATCTCGGAGCGGATCTTCTTGCCCATGGCACGGCGCAGCAGGTCGGCCCCGCCGAGGGAATAGCCGGCGACGTCCTGGCTGATCTGCATGACCTGCTCCTGGTAGACCAGGATGCCGTAGGTCTCGTCGACCAAGTGCTTCATCGCCGGATGCACCGGCTCCCACTTCTCGCCGTGCTTGCGGGCGCAATAGGCGGGGATATTGGCCATCGGGCCCGGGCGGTAGAGCGAGACGGCGGCGATCAGGTCCTCGAAGCGGTCGGGGCGCATCATGCGCAGGCAGTCCCGCATGCCCTGGCCTTCGAACTGGAAGACGCCTGCGGAGTCGCCGCGGGCCAGCATCTCGTAGGTCCTGCGGTCGTCCAGCGGCAGGCTGGGCAGGTCGATGGTGGTCCCCTGCCCGGCCAGGATCTCCACCGCGCGCTGCAGCACGGTCAGCGTCTTCAGCCCGAGGAAGTCGAACTTCACCAGCGTCGCGTTCTCGACGTATTTCATCGAGTACTGCGTCACCAGCATGTCGGAGCGCGGGTCGCGGTAGAGCGCGACGATGTCGATCAGCGGCTTGCGGCCGATCACCACGCCGGCGGCATGGGTCGAGGCGTTGCGGTAGAGGCCCTCGAGGACGAGCGCCGTCTCCATCAGCCGGTCGACGGTCTCGTCGCTCTCGCGCATCTCCTGCAGCCGCGGCTCGCCGTCCAGCGCCTGCTGCAGGGTGACCGGCTTGGCCGGGTTGAAGGGGATGAGCTCGGCGATCTTGTTGACCTGGCCATAGGGCATGCCCATGACCCGGCCGACGTCGCGCACCACCGCCTTGGCCTGCAGCCGGCCGAAGGTGATGATCTGCGCCACCCGGTCCTCGCCATATTCGCGGCGGACATAGCGAATGACCTCGTCGCGGCGGTCCTGGCAGAAATCGATGTCGAAATCCGGCATCGAGACGCGCTCGGGGTTGAGGAAGCGCTCGAAGAGCAGGCCGAAGCGCAGCGGGTCGAGGTCGGTGATCAGCAGCGCCCAGGCGGCCACCGAGCCGGCGCCCGAGCCACGCCCCGGACCCACCGGAATGCCCTGCGCCTTGGCCCATTGGATGAAGTCGGCGACGATCAGGAAATAGCCCGAGAAGCCCATCTTCTCGATGACGTTGAGTTCGAATTCCAGCCGCTCGCGATAGACCGGCCGCGCCTCCTCCGGCGTGCCCTGGGCCTGCAGCCGGTCCTCCAGCCCGCGCGCGGCCATGTCGCGCACCGTCTCGGCCTCGGTCATGCCGGGCTGCACCTTGGGGCAGATCGGCAGCTCGGGCTTGCGGGACTCGGCCATCACGGCGCAGCGGCGGGCGATGGCCAGGGTGTTGTCGCAGGCCTCCGGCAGGTCGGCGAACAGCTTGCGCATCGCCGCGGCCGACTTGAAGTGGTGCTCCGGCGTCAGGCGGCGGCGGTCGGTCTCGGCCAGCGTGCGGCCCTCGGCGATGCAAAGCAGCGCGTCATGCGCCTCGTACATCCCTGGCTTGGCGAAGTAGATATCGTTGGCGGCGACGATCGGCAGCGCCGCGCTGTCGGCCAGCGCCACCAGCGCCGGGTCCAGACCGCGCTCGATATCCAGCCCATGCCGGGTCAGCTCCACCGCCAGCCGGTCGCCATAGCTTTCCTTCAGCGCGTCCAGCAGCCTCATGGCCGCGTCGCGGCGGCCTTCCACCAGGAGGCGGGCCAGGGGCCCCTGCGTGCCGCCCGTCAGCAGGAAGACGCCGGAAGAATGCTGCTGCAGCAGCTCCAGCGTGACGGTCGGCTTGCCCGAGGGGTCGTCGCGGAGGAAGCCCTGGGAAGAAAGGCGCTGGACGTTCTCCAGCCCCTCGGCGCTCATCGCCAGCGCGACCACCGGGTCGGGAGCCAGGCGCAGCACCTCCGGCCGGTCATCCGCCGCGCCACGGGACAGAAAAAGCTGACAGCCCATGATCGGCTGCACGCCCTTGCCGGAGCAGGCCTTGGCGAATTCCAAAGCACCGAACATGTTGGCGCTGTCGGTCAGCGCCACCGCCGGCATGCCATCCGCGCGGGCCAGGTCGGCCAGCTTCTCCGCCTTGATGGCGCCCTCGGCCAGGGAATAGGCGGAGTGGACGTGCAGGTGGACGAAGCTGTCCATGGTGAAGTCTCCTCGGGCGGCGCGGGGGGGCGGCGCGGCAGGGCGGCCGCGCAGCGGCGCCGTCAGGCGATGGTCGGCAAGGATACCACGGCCGGCGCCACCCGCGGCACCGGGTCCGGCGTCTTGATGCCATGCACCAGGGTCAGGAGATGGCGATGGCTGATGCGCCGCCCGGCCTCCGCCCCCGCAATGGTCTCCTGCATCTGCTCCTCCGTGCCCGTCCAGGCATCGGGCGGGAAGGCATGGAAGCTGTAGCGGTAATCGTCCGGCGGGAAGAGGTCGACATCCTTGCGCCGCTTCGGGTGGAAGAAGCCGGTCAGCGGCATGTGGATGGTGCGGGCCTCGGACAGCCAGCAGGCCAGCCAGGAGAAGGTGCTGACCGCCATCACCAGGTGATTGGCGGCGCGCAGCGTGGCGAAATCCTCCATCACCCCGCGCGAGGGATGGAACTCCGCCTCCGGGAAACGCGCCCGCAGGGCCTGGCTGTAGGGATCGTCGCCGATCTGGCCGACGAAGACCGGCCGCCGCCTGGTCTCGCGGATCACCCGCTCATAGAAGGCGAGCGGCAGCGGGCGGTAGTCCTTGTGGCGAGCGCCCAGGATCTCGGCGGCGCGGACATTGATCACCAGGCGATCGTGCGGGAAGCGCAGCGGCTCCACGCCCTGGTCGCGGAACAGCGCCTGGGCGGCGGCGCGGGAGGGCATCAGCTCCAGCCGGCAGGCCAGGGCGTTGGTCTCGATCCCCTGCAGCAGGCCGAGCCGCCACAGCCGCCGCAGGCCGGCGGGGTTGGGCATATGGCCCTGCAGATAGACCGAGGGCAGCGGCACTGTGCTGTCCTCGTGGACCAGCCCCCATTCCGGCAGGCTGTCGCCGGTGACGGGCACGCCGAACTCCTCCGCCAGGCGATAGGCGAAGAGGCACTGGAACATCCGGTTGCCCAGGCCGCTGCTGGTGGCGAGGCGCACCACCGGCGGCGGCCGGGCTCCGGCGGGTTCCGGATCAGGCATCGACGACGCGCCCGTCCTTCAGCGTCACCACCCGGTCCATCCGCCGCGCCAGATCGGGGTTGTGGGTGGCGATCAGCGCCCCCACCCCTGCCCCGCGGACGGCCTCCAGCAATTCGGAGAAAACCTTGTCGGAGGTGGCGACGTCCAGGTTGCCGGTGGGCTCGTCGGCCAGCAGCAGCCCCGGCCTGTTGGCGAGCGCCCGGGCGATCGCCACCCGCTGCTGCTCGCCGCCGGAGAGCCGGCCGGGGCGATGGCCCTCGCGGCTGGCCAGGCCGAAGCGGGCCAGCAATTCGCGGCCGCGCTCCGCGGCAGGTTTCTCGGCGGCGCCGATCGCCATCTGCGGCAGCACGATATTCTCCAGCGCGGTGAATTCGGGCAGCAGGTGGTGGAACTGGTAGACGAAGCCGATGGCCTGGCCGCGCAGCGCGCTGCGGGCCTCGTCCTTCAGCCCGACGGTGGGCTTGCCGCCGACATGCACCTCGCCGGAATCGGGACGCTCCAGCAGCCCCGCCAGATGCAGCAGGGTCGACTTGCCGGTGCCCGAGGGGGCGACGAGCGCGACGATCTCACCCGCAGAAATGGTCAGCTCGGCGCCGGTCAGCACCGGCAGCTCGCCGGCCTCGGTGCGGAAGCGGCGCTGGACGTTCTCCAGCCGCAGGCGGATCTCACTCATTGCGCAGCGCCTCGACCGGGTCGGTCTTCGCCGCCCGCCAGGAGGGGTAGAGAGTGGCCAGCAGCGACAGGCCGAGGCCCATCAGCACCACCTGCACCACCTCGTGCGGGTTCACCACGGCGGGCAGCCGGGTCAGGAAATAGACCTCGGGGCTGAACAGCTGGGTGCCGGTCAGCGACTGCAGCGCCTGGCGGATGCTCTCGATGTTCAGGCAGAAGACCAGGCCGAGCGCGAAGCCGATGGCGGTGCCCAGCACCCCGATCGAGGTGCCGCAGATCAGGAAGATGCGCATCACCGCGCCGCGGGTGGCGCCCATGGTGCGCAGGATGGCGATGTCGCGGCCTTTGTCCTTCACCAGCATGATCAGCGAGGAGACGATGTTGAAGGCCGCCACCACGATGATCAGGGTCAGGATCAGGAACATGACGTTCCGCTCGACCTGCACCGCGGCGAAGAAGGAGGAATTGGCGTTCTGCCAGTCCAGCACCCGCACCGGGAAAGGCATCGGCGCGTTCAGGATCTCCCGCGTGACGGCGCGGACATTGTCCGGGTTATGGACAAACACCTCGATCTGCGAGACCGATTCCTTCATCTGGAAATAGACCTGCGCCGCCGGCAGCGGCAGGAAGACGTAGGAACTGTCGTATTCGTTCATGCCGGCTTCGAAGAGCGCGACCACCGTATAGGCGCGCAGCCGCGGCACCGTGCCGATCACCGTGTTGCGCCCCTGCGGCGAGACCACCGTGATCTTGCCGCCCACCCCGATGCCCAGCTTCTGCGCCAGGCGGGTGCCGATCAGGATGGCGTCGTCGCCCTCGAAGCGGTCCAGGCTGCCGGCGCGGATATTGCCGGCGAGCAAAGGCCGGCCGCGCAGATCCTCGGGCTTGATGCCGCGGGCGATGCCGCCGGTCGCACCCCCCGCCTCGCTGGTCAGCAGCACCTGGCCCTCGACCAGCGGCGTCGCGCTGGCGACGCCGGCCAGCGCCCGGATATTGGCGGCGATCTGGTCATAGTCGCGCACGCCCCCGGGGCCGGGGGCGCTGACCGCCAGATGGCCGTTCAGGCCGAGGATGCGGCCCAGCAGCTCCTGGCGGAAGCCGTTCATCACGCTCATCACGATGATCAGCGTGGCGACGCCGAGGGCGATGCCCACCAGCGAGAAGGTCGCGATCACCGAGACGAAGCGTTCGCCCTTGCGCGCCCGCAGGTAGCGGAACGCGACCTTCCGCTCGAAGGCACCGAACATCAGGCGCTCAGTGCCCAAGGATCTTGGCGAGGGCGACCTCGAGCGAGACCTCCTCCCGCTCGCCCGTGGCGCGGCGCTTCAGCTCGATGACGCCGTTGGCAGCACCCCGCGGGCCGATGATGGCCTGCCACGGATAGCCGGCGAGATCGGCATCGGCGAACTTCACCCCGGCACGCTCGCCGCGGTCGTCCAGCACGGCGTCGCCCGGCAGCGAGGCGTAGAGCTTCTCGCAGAGCGTGTCGCAGCCGAGATCCCCGGGCTTCAGGTTCAGGATGGCGCAGCGGAAGGGCGCGACCGCGTCCGGCCACTTGATGCCGGCCTCGTCGTGATTGGCCTCGATGATGGCGCCCAGCAGGCGGGAGACGCCGATGCCGTAGCTGCCCATCTGCGGCACCACCGGTTGGCCGTCGGAGCCCGCCACCTGCAGCCCCATGGCCGCGCTGTACTTGGTGCCGAAGAAGAAGATGTGCCCGACCTCGATGCCGCGGGCCGAGACCTGGGATTCAGCGCCCAGCGCGTTCCAGGCGGCCTCGTCATGCATCTCGTCGGTGGCGGCGTAGCGGCTGGTCCAGAAGTCGACGGTCGGGTCCAGGTCGCCCTCGTAATCGGGCTTCTGCGCCAGCACGTCGAACTCCAGCAGGTCCTTGTGCAGGTAGACCTGGCTCTCGCCGGTCTCGGCCAGGATGATGAACTCGTGGCTCAGGTCGCCGCCGATCGGGCCGGTGTCGGCGCGCATCGGAATGGCCTTCAGCCCCATCCGCGCAAAGGTGCGCAGATAGGCCACGAACATCTTCTTGTAGGAGAGCCGCGCGGCCTCGGCGTCCAGATCGAAGGAATAGGCGTCCTTCATCAGGAACTCGCGGCCGCGCATCACGCCGAAGCGGGGGCGGATCTCGTCGCGGAACTTCCACTGGATGTGGTAGATGTTGCGCGGCAGGTCGCGATACGACTTGGCGTAGCTCTTGAAGATGTCGGTGATCATCTCCTCGTTGGTCGGCCCGAACAGCATCTCGCGCTCATGCCGGTCGGTGATGCGCAGCATCTCCTTGCCGTAATCGTCATAGCGGCCGGACTGCTTCCACAGCTCGGCGCTCTGGATCGTCGGCATCAGGATTTCCTGGCCGCCGGCGGCGTCCTGCTCCTCGCGCACGATCTGGGCGACCTTCTGCAGCACGCGCAGGCCGAGCGGCAGCCAGGCATAGATGCCGGCGCTGGTCTGGCGGATCATCCCCGCGCGCAGCATCAGCTTGTGCGAGGCGATGGCGGCCTCGGCGGGGACTTCTTTGAGCGTCGGCAGGAAGGCGCGGGAGAGGCGCAAGGGAGGTGCTCCGGTCAGAAACGGCCGGCGGAAGGTAGAGGGGCGCGGGGCTTTGTGCCAGGGGGTGCGCCCTTGCCGCCTGCCGTGCCCAAGGCAACCCGAGGTGCAGCGCAGCAAAAATTCACCAGGAAGCGGCCGGGCGCAATTTTCATAAAGAAATCTGCTGGGCCGGCGGCATTTGCCTTGTCGCACCGGAACCGAAACCATTAGACTGGTGGAAAGCAAAGAAAAAAGGGCCGCTCCCGTGAAGGGTGCGGCCCGAGTTTAGGGAGGAAACGCCAGTCACACGGCAGGAAGAGAACCAGCTCTCTTCCTGTCGATGATGGTGCCCGGCGCCCCCTTTCGCTGCAACGCAAAAACAGCCCGGATTCGCTGAAAAAAAGTGCTGTTTGGCCGACAGTGCATGTTTCCGCGCAGAATCCGTGAGAATGGTAGGCATATTGCCTAGTTTCTGGGCATCGCCAGCCAGCCGTCACGAAAGCTGATCCAGTCGCTCTGCACCACACCATAGATGCCGAGGAACACCACGGTCGCGACCAGCGTCGTCAGCACCGCTTTGCGTCCCAGCTGCGGCGCCCGCGGCGCGCCACGCCAGCCGCCCGTCGTCTCGCCCTCGGCATCGGGCCGCACCCCGATCGGCAGGATGGCGAAGAGCACCGTCCACCAGACCAGGAAATAGACCATCACGCCCGTGAACCAGTTCATCGACCTCCACCCCTCCCCGCCTCGGCCCGTCCCGGGACTTAGGCGCTTCCCGCCGCCCCGGCCAGAGCGCCACCCGGCGGCGAGCGTGATCACGACCGGCTGAGCGCCGCGCAACCCGCATCGCGCCATCGGGTTGCCCTGGCGTCACCGGTCGCGCGCGCGCGGCCCGCCTGCGACCGCCACCCCCCTTCCAGAAGGGCGCCCCACTGGCCA
>NZ_MLCO01000040.1 GCF_001982615.1 Teichococcus deserti
CTCCAGGAACGTCGCGCTCATGACCTCCCTTCGCCGCCCGCTCCTCCTGCTGCTGGGCTTCCTGGCCCTGTCCGCCTGCGCCACCCGACCGCCGGCCGACGAGCCGGAGGCCGTGGCCGAGTACGAGCAGAACAACGACCCGGCCGAGCCCTTCAACCGCGCGATGTATTCGGTGCATACCGGCATCGACACCGTGCTGCTGCGCCCGGTGGCCCAGGCCTACCGCTTCGTCATCCCGCAGCCGGTGCGCGGCGGCATCCGCAACGTGCTGGCCAATCTGCGCAGCCCCGTCATCCTGCTGAATGACGGGCTGCAGGGTGAGACGCAGCGCTTCGGCGAGACGCTGGGCCGCTTCCTGCTGAACACCACGCTCGGCATCGGCGGCATCTTCGACGTCGCCAAGGATTTCGGCCTGCCGCCGCATTCCGAGGATTTCGGCCAGACGCTGGCGGTCTGGGGCTTGGGCGAAGGGCCCTTCCTGTTCATTCCCGTCATCGGCCCGAGCAACCCGCGCGACCTTCTGGGGTTTGGTGTGGACATCGCTTCCAACCCGATCACCTGGGTGGTGGCCAATGGCGACAACACGCTGGAGACGCTGGGCTACGTGCAGATGGGTCTGACCATCGTCGACACGCGTGAGGGGCTGCTGGACGCGATCGACGCCGTCAACGAGACCAGCCTCGACCCCTATGCGACGCTGCGCAGCGCCTATCGCCAGCGCCGCGCGCAGGAAATCCGCAACGGCGGCGACCGCCCTGCCCCGGCCAATGCGACCGGCACCGGCTTCGGTGCGGGCGCAGGGGTCCAGGCGCCGCCACGCAACTGATCCCCGGCGCGAACGCGCCACCGAACTCCCCGGCGCGGACGCGCCACCGAACATGGACCACGCCGCGCGGCCTGCCCCGGATGGGCGGGCCGCTGACCTGGCCCCTTGAGAAGAGACCGAACAGGATGTTTCGCCGTTCCCTGCTGGCCACCGCGATGGCCACCCCCGCCCTTCTCGCCCTCGGCGCGCGGCCTGCCCGCGCCGAGATGGACATCACCCGCGCCGCCAGCTTCATCGAGACGACCGGCCAGGAGCTGGTCGCCGTCATCAATGCCAACCAGGCCGTGGCGCAGCGCCGCCAACGGGTTGCCGCCGTGCTGCGCAAGGCGGTGGATGTCGACGGCGTCGGCCGCTTCATCCTGGGCCGCTGGTGGCGCACCGCCAGCCCGGCCGAGCAGCAGGAATACATGAAGCTGTTCGAGGAGACGCTGATCCGCAACCTCTCCGCCCGCTTCGGCGAGTATGAGGGCGTGCGCTTCAGCCTGGGCCGCAGCCAGCAGCGCACCGAGGACGACGCGCTGGTCAACACCATCATCGAGCGCCCGAACTCGGCCGCCTTCAGCCTGGACTGGCGGGTCGGCGACGTCGGCGGCCAGCCCAAGGTGGTGGACGTCATCGCCGAGGGCACCTCGCTGCGGCTGACCCAGCGCAGCGAATATTCGGCGGTGATCAGCCGCAATGGCGGCAAGGTGGCGCCGCTGCTGGATGCCATGCGCAACCAGATCGCCCAGCTGGCCGCCCGCGAAGGCCGCTGAGCGCCCTGCCGCTCACGGAAAAGGCCGGTCCCTCGACGGAGGGCCGGCCTTTTTCATGGGCGACGGGGTTGAGGCCTAGCGGCGGCGCTCGAGGCGGGCATAGACCCGGCGGGCGTCGAGGCTGTGGAAGACCTGGGCGCGGGCCAGGTCGCGGGCGGGCGGCACGGCGAGCAGCGCCTCCATCTCCTCCGCCTTACGCCAATGCGGCTGCCAGCCGAGATAGGCCTCCATCCAGGCCGCCTCGACCGGCGCCTCGGCGGCGCTGCCGAGCAGCAGCACGCCGCCCGGCTTCAGCGCGGCGAAGGCGGCGTCGACCAGCGCCTCCGGCGTCGGCGCGGCGGGCATCTCCGGCACCATGATCAGGTCGAAGCAGCCGCGCAGATAGGGGCGACGGACGAAATAGGCCAGGCCGCAGCGCAGCCCCCGCACCGGCAGCCCTGGGGGCAGGCCGCGGCGCAGGCGGCCCAGCGTCTCGGCCTCGGATTCCTGCGCCACCCAGCGCGCCACGGCATGGCTGGCGGTGACCAGCCCGGCCTCGCGCAGATGCTGCGCGCCCAGCGTCAGCACCTCCAGCTGCGGCCGCCGCTCGGCCATTCCGTCGACGATGCGGGCCAGGAAGCGGGTTTGCGCCCGGAGAGCCGCCGGATAGCCAAGCTCGGTGGTGGCGGTGAACAGGTCGCGGCCGGCGCGCGACAGCCGCCCGACCAGGCCGGCCGACTGCTCGTGCTCCAGCAGCAGGTCCAGCACCGCGGCGCAGGGGCCACTGGCCGCCACCGGACCGAAGGCGCCCTGGCTCTCGGCGATCAGCGGGTCTTCCAGCATCAGCCGCTGTACCGGATGGGCGCGCAGCAGGGCGCAGGCCTCGGCCCAGCCGGTGATGTCGTTGTCGCTGCGCAGGCGGGCGCACAGCCCCACCAGGCGCCGCAGCGCATAGGGCGCCCAGCCCGGTTCCCAGGCCTGCTCCACCAGATCGTCCAGCGCCTCGGTCAGGCCCCGGCGATCCGACAGATCCAGATGGGCCACAAGCCCCGTGGTCAGCGTCGCGTCCGGCATGATCCGCTCTCCTCGGTTTGATTGCAGCCGGTCCACCTGCCGAGGGCATCATCAGAATAGGGGATAATACGTCGTACAAGGCGACGGAATCCCACGATGTGGCAAGAATGCCGATGCCGCAGGCAGCCTGAGCCGGGGTTGCCCGGGCCGCGGGCAGGCCCGGTCCGCCAGCGGCACAGGCTGCCGGAAAGCGGTATTGCCGAGCTCTGGTGCGCTGCTTGCATAATGCTTCCGGGAAACGACCCGGGACGAGGCCAGGCGATTGCGCGCGGATGTCGAGCTGATCAGCGTCACCAAGCGGTATGGCGCGGCCATCGCGGTGGATGGAATTTCATTGGCGATTCCCCCGGCCAGCTATTGCTGCCTGCTCGGCCCCTCGGGCTGCGGCAAGACCAGCACGCTGCGGATGATCGCCGGGCATGAGAGCATTTCGGCCGGCGATATCCTGCTGGCCGGGCGCAACGTCACCGACCTGGCCCCGGTCGAGCGCGGCACGGCGATGATGTTCCAGTCCTATGCCCTGTTCCCGCACCTGACCGCGCTGGAGAACATTGCATTCGGTTTGCGCATGCGTGGCGTCGGCAAGCCCGAGCGGCTGGCCAAGGCCGGCGAGTATCTCCGCCTGGTGCAGTTGGAAAAAATGGCGGACCGGCTGCCGGCGCAGCTGTCAGGCGGGCAGCAGCAGCGCGTGGCGCTCGCCCGCGCGCTGATCACCCGGCCGAAGGTGCTGCTGCTGGACGAGCCGCTCTCGGCCCTCGACCCCTTCCTGCGCGGCCAGATGCGCGAGGAGCTGAAGCGGCTGCAGCGCGAGCTCGGCATCACCTTCATCCATGTGACGCATGGCCAGGAGGAGGCGATGGCGCTGTCCGACATCGCCGTCGTCATGGACCATGGCCGCATCGCCCAGGCCGCACCGCCGCGCGAGATCTTCGAGCGGCCGGCCTCGGCCTTCGTCGCCCGCTTCATCGGCGGCCACAACGTGATCCGCCTCGATTCCGGGCGCTATGCCATCCGCACCGACCGCAGCTGGCTGGCCCCGGGCGAAGGCACCCCCGGCCTGCCCGGCCGCGTCACCGCGGTCGAGTATCAGGGCCCTGTCGTCCGCGTCGTGCTGGCCCTGGCCGACGGGCAATCGGCCGAGGCGGTGCTGCCCGACGCCCATTACCACGCGGCGCCCGTCGCCCCCGGCGATGCCGCCTCCCTCGGCTGGGAGGCGCAGGACGCGCATCCCCTCCCCGAGGACGCCTGAGCAACCTCACCCCGTCATCCCGACAGGAGCGCGTTCGCCATGACCGACAAGAAAATCTCCGTCACCCGCCGCGGCGCGCTGGCGCTGGCTGGCGCGGCGCTGGGCAGCGGCGCCGTCACCGGCTTCCCGACGATCTGGGCGCAGAACATCCGCAACATCACGCTGCGGCAGCTGGGCACCGGCGTCTCCGGCCTGAACCCGATCGCCGAGCAGGTGAAGAAGGACCTGGGCTTCACCCTGCAGCTGACGGTGACCGACACGGATGCGGTGGCGCAGCGGGCGGCCACCCAGTCGCGCAGCTTCGACATCGCCGACATCGAGTATTTCAGCATCAAGAAGGTCTATCCGACCGGCGTAATGCAGCCGATCGACACCACGAAGATCAAGCTGGCCGACAAGATCGTGCCGATCTTCACCACCGGGAAGCTGACCCCCCAGAGC
This sequence comes from Teichococcus deserti, assembly GCF_001982615.1. Taxonomy (GTDB): domain Bacteria; phylum Pseudomonadota; class Alphaproteobacteria; order Acetobacterales; family Acetobacteraceae; genus Pseudoroseomonas; species Pseudoroseomonas deserti. The sequence goes on from NZ_MLCO01000040.1 coordinate 4,325, forward strand.
GCCGTGGCCCAGGGCACCAGCCCCTATTCGGTGGGCTTCGTCGAGAACGCCACGGCCAAGACCTTCGCCACCCAGCGCACGCCGCTGATGACCTTGCTGCCGACCATCTACAATGCCGACACGCTGGGCATCCGCCCCGACCTGGTCGGCCGGCCGATCACCCATTGGAAGGACCTGCTGGACCCCGCCTTCAAGGGCCGCGCCAGCATCCTGAACATCCCGGGCATCGGCATCATGGACGCCGCCATGGTCGCCGAGAGCGCCGGCCTGGTGAAATACGCCGACAAGGGCAACATGACGCGGGCGGAGATCGACAAGACCGTCGCCTTCCTGATCGAGGCCAAGCGCGCCGGCCAGTTCCGCGCCTTCTGGAAGACCTTCGACGAGAGCGTCAACCTGATGGCCTCGGGCGAGGTGGTGATCCAGTCGATGTGGTCGCCGGCCGTCGCCGCCGTCCGCTCGCGCGGCATCGCCTGCACCTACCAGCCGCTGGCCGAGGGCTACCGCGCCTGGGGCTCCGGCCTCGGGCTGATGCGCCACCTCTCCGGCCTGCAGCTGGACGCCGCCTATGAATACCTGAACTGGTATCTCTCGGGCTGGGCCGGCGCCTTCCTCAACCGCCAGGGCTATTATTCGGCGGTGCTGGAGACGGCGAAGGCGCAGATGACCGAGAACGAATGGGGCTACTGGATGGAGGGCAAGCCCGCCGCCAGCGACATCATCGCCCCCGACGGCAAGGTGATGGAGAAGACCGGCGCGGTGCGCGACGGCGGCTCCTTCCAGGAGCGCATGGGCCGCGTCGTCTGCTGGAACTCGGTGATGGGCGAGGACCGCTACATGGTCCAGAAATGGAACGAGTTCATCGCCGCCTGACCTGACGCCGCGGGCGGGGGCGTCCCCCTCGCCCGCCCTCTCGCTGGCTGCCGGAGCGCCGATGACCCGCCTCTTCCCCTGGATCCAGACCGCGCCGCTGGCCCTGGTGCTGGCCGTCTTCCTGCTGGTGCCGGTGGGCATGCTGGTCGTCGTCAGCTTCTACGACTACGACGCCTTCAGCCTGATCCCGGCCTTCGTGCTGACCAACTACCAGGAGCTCTTCACCTCCCCGGTCACCTGGCAGACCTATCTGAAGACCATCTACTTTGCCGGCATCACCTGGGCGGTGACGCTGGGGATCGGCTTCTGGATCGCCTACCACCTGGCCTTCGTGGTGCAGAACGCGACCTTGCGCATGGTGCTGTTCATCCTCTGCACCGTGCCCTTCTGGACCTCCAACCTGATCCGCATGATCGCCTGGGTGCCCTTCCTCGGGCGCAACGGCATCCTGAACAGCACGCTGATCGGCATGGGCGCCATCGAGCAGCCGCTGGAATTCCTGCTGTTCTCGGACTTCTCGGTGATCCTGGCCTTCGTCCACCTCTACACGCTGTTCATGGTAGTGCCGATCTTCAACACCATGATGCGCATCGACCGCCGCCTGCTGGAGGCGGCGCGCGACGCCGGCGCCGGCTTCTGGCAGACGCTGTGGTGCGTCATCCTGCCGCTGACGAAACCGGGCATCGGCATCGGCAGCATCTTCGTGGTCGTGCTGGTGATGGGCGACTTCGCCACCGTCCGCCTGATGAGCGGCGGCCAGAGCGCCTCGGTCGGGCTGATGATCAGCAACCAGTACGGCGCCATGCAGTACCCCGCCGCCGCCGCCAATGCCGTCGGCCTGCTGCTGATGGTGCTGCTGGTGGTGGCCGCCATGCTGCGCATCGTCGACATCCGGCGGGAGCTCTGACGCCATGCCCGGCCGCGTCGCCCGCCTGCTGCTCGGCGCCCTGTTCGGCGCCTTCATGCTGTTCCTCTACGGCCCCACGCTGACCATCACGATCCTGTCGTTCCAGGGTCCCGATGGCGGGCTGACCTTCCCGATGAACGGCGTCTCGCTGCACTGGTTCGGCCGGCTGTTCCAGCCCCAGGCGGTGGGTGACCTGGGCGCCGCCATGACCCGGACCCTGCTGCTGGCCGCCATGGTCACCGCCACCACCGTGGTCGTCTCGCTGGCCGCCGGCATGGCCTTCCGCCGCCGCTTCGCCGGCAGCACGGTGCTGTTCTACCTGACGGTGGCCAGCCTGATCGTGCCCTCGCTGCTGGTCAGCCTGGGCATCGGGCTGATGTTCAACCTGATGGAATGGGAGCCGGCCTGGTACAGCTCGGCCTTCGGGGCGCAGCTGACCTGGACCCTGCCCTTCGGCCTGCTGATCATGTTCGCCGTCTTCAACCGCTTCGACCGCAGCTGGGAAGAAGCCGCCCGCGACATGGGCGCGACGCCCTGGCAGTCCTTCTGGCACGTCGTGCTGCCGATCATCGCGCCCAGCGTGGTCGGCATCGCCCTCTTCGGCTTCACCCTGTCCTTCGACGAATTCGCCCGCACCCTTCTCACGGCCGGCAGCGGCAACACCCTGCCGCTGGAAATCCTCGGCATGACAACGACGGTGACGACCCCCGTCCTCTACGCCCTGGGCACCGTCTCCACGGCGGTGTCCTTCCTCGTCATCGGCGGGGCGCTGATCGGGATGAGGTTGATGCGGAAGAGAAGAGGGATTTAAGCGAAGGCGCTTTTCAGGGAAGAGATTCTGAAGAGAAGAATCTGGGGGCATTGAATGCCCCCAGGCCCCCACATTCATTTTGCGTCCCGCACCGAAGCTGCCACAGCGCCCCGACGCAGGCGGAAATTGTTATATCAACCCCTGCAGCGTCCCGCCTGTGGCCTCATGGTGCCAACAGATGGCGGGGTGCGGGGTGACACTGTCACCCCGGCGGGGTGCGGGGCGGAGCCCCGCCCTTCAAAAAACCAACCGCAGCCGCGCCAACCCCAGAAGCGGCCGCGGCTCGTCCGGCACCTTGTCGGCCCCGGCGGCGATCTGGCCGTCCAGCGACAGCGCCCCCGGCCCGAAGCGGCCCAGCGCGATATCGCCGCCCAGCACATATTGCGGGCGCGCGTCGAAGATCGGGTTGCGCAGGCTGGACAGCGGCAGGGTGCTGGCCACCGCGACCTTGCCGCCCTTCTGCCCGGCCAGGTTGGCCACCACGTAGGAATCCTTGCGGGCGAAGGGCACGGCGCCCCCGAAGGCAGCGCGCAGGGAATAGCCTGCATCGTCCTGGGCCTGCGCGGCCGGGGCGGCGCCGAGCGCCAGCAGGCCGGCCAGCAGGGCCATGCCGAAATATCGCGACTGAATCATCCGGGCCTCCTCGTGGCGCCTGGCCCGTCTGCCTTCCCTGATGGCCTTTCTTGGCGCTTCGATACTGCCAGGCTTGCCCCAATTTCAACACAAATAAGGCGGCCGCGCCTCAATTCATTCCTTCGTCACAGCCTGTAACCCATTGGACACACATAGCAACGCCGCGCTCAAACTTGGGCGCGGCGTTCAATTAAGGCATAATTGGGGCGCGAACTGTCCTATTCGGCCGGGCGCAGGCTTTCATAGACCAGCATGCGGATGCCATCGCGGGGGAAGTCCTCCACCGCCCGCAGGCCGAGATCCTCCAGCACCGCGCGGGAAGCCAGGTTGTCCTCGCGGGCGATGGCGATGATGCGCGGCAGATCGGCTTGCTGGTGGCCGAAGGCGATGGCGGCGCGGGCGGCCTCGCGCGCATAGCCGCGGCCGCGCGTGTGCGGCCAAAGCGCGAAGCGCAGCGCGACGCCGCGGCCGTCGGGGCGTTCGGACAACGCGACGATGCCGAGAAAGGCGTCGTCCGCCGCCAGATGCACCGCCCAGGTGCCGTAGCCGCGCGCGGCCCAGAAGGCCATGTCGTCGGCCAGCTCGCGGGCGACCGCCTCCGGCGGGCGGATGCCGTTCAGCATCAGCCCGAAGGCGGCCTCGTCGCCTTTCAGCGCGGTGAGATCGGCCAGATGGGCCGGGCCGACGGGGCGCAGCGTCAGCCGCGACGTGCGCACCGTCTGCGGGGATTCCACCCGCGAGAGGCCATCCATGGCGTTACCGGGTGAGTGGCCGGTACTTGATCCGGTGCGGCTGGTCAGCCGCCGCGCCGAGGCGTCGACGTCGATCCGCCTCATAGGCCTGATAGTTGCCCTCGAACCATTCGACGTGGCTGTCGCCCTCGAAGGAGAGGATGTGGGTCGCCAGCCGGTCGAGGAACCAGCGATCGTGGCTGATGATCACGGCGCAGCCGGCGAATTCCACCAGCGCCTCTTCCAGCGCGCGCAGCGTGTCGACGTCGAGGTCGTTGGTCGGCTCGTCGAGCAGGATGACGTTGTGCGGGTCGCGCAGCATCTTGGCCAGGTGCACGCGGTTGCGCTCGCCGCCCGACAGCACGCCGACCGGCTTCTGCTGGTCGCCGCCCTTGAAGTTGAAGGCGGCGGCATAGGCGCGGCTCGGCACCGAGCGCTTGCCCATCATGATCATGTCCTGGCCGTCGGAGATTTCCTGCCAGACGGTGCGCTTGTCGTCGAGCGTGTCGCGGCTCTGGTCGACATAGCCCAGGCTGACGGTCTCGCCGACCTTCAGCGTGCCGGCATCCGGCGTCTCCTTGCCGGTGATCATCTTGAACAGCGTCGACTTGCCGGCGCCGTTCGGGCCGATGACGCCGACGATGCCACCGGGCGGCAGCTTGAAGGACAGGTTGTCGATCAGCAGCTCGTTGCCGAAGCCCTTGCGCAGGCCCTCCGCCTCGATGACGGTGTTGCCCAGGCGCGGGGCCGGCGGGATCTGGATCTCGGTCGGGTCGGGCGCGCGCTCCTGGCTCTTGGCCAGCAGTTCCTCATAGGCGGCGATGCGCGCCTTCGACTTGGACATGCGCGCGGCCGGGCTGCGGCCGATCCACTCCTGCTCCTCGGCCAGCTGCCGCTGGCGCGAGCTCTCCTCCTTCTCTTCCTGCTGCAGCCGCTTGCGCTTGGCGTTCAGATAGGCGGAGTAGTTGCCCTCATAGGGGATGCCGCGGCCGCGATCGACCTCGAGGATCCAGTTGGTGACGTTGTCGAGGAAGTAGCGGTCATGGGTGACGATCAGCACGGCGCCCTGGAACTCGCGCAGCGTCTTCTCCAGCCAGGACACGCTCTCGGCGTCGAGGTGGTTGGTCGGCTCGTCGAGCAGCAGCAGGTCGGGCTTCTCCAGCAGCAGCTTGCACAGCGCCACGCGGCGGCGCTCGCCGCCCGACAGCGTGGTCACGCCGCTCTCGGCCGGCGGGGCGCGCAGCGCGTCGAGGGCGATGTCGATGGTGCGGTCGAGGTCCCAGCCCTCGGCGGCGTCGATCTTCTCCTGCAGCTCGGCCTGCTCGGCCAGCAGGGTGTTCATCTCGTCCTCCGACATCTCCTCGCCGAACTTCATGGAGATCTCGTTGAAGCGGTCGAGCTGCGCCTTCAGCGCGCCGAAGGCCTCCATGACGTTCTCGCCGACGGTCTTGGTCGCGTCGAGCTGCGGCTCCTGGCTCAGATAGCCGATCTTGATGCCCTCGGCCGCCCAGGCCTCGCCGCCGAACTCCTTGTCCTGCCCGGCCATGATCCGCATCAGCGTCGACTTGCCGGCGCCGTTCGGGCCGAGCACGCCGATCTTGGCGGTGGGCAGGAAGGACAGGGTGATGCCTTTGAAGATCTCGCGCCCGCCCGGGTAGGACTTGGTGAGATCCTTCATCACGTAGACGTACTGGTGAGCGGCCATGTCAGTGGGATCCCCGGGCAGAAGGTATGGGCGGCGGAATCGAGTTTGGCGGCCGTTCTACCCAGCGCCGGGCCGCGCGCCAAGCGTAAGGGTTGCGCGGCACCGTTGCGTGGCGCGGTTCAGCCGGCGCGGACCTGGTCGCGCCCGGCCGCCTTGGCGGCGTAGAGGGCGAGGTCGGCGCGCTTCAGCAGCACCTCCAGCGAGGTGGCCCCTGGCCCCGCTTCGGTCACCCCGAAGCTGGCGGTCAGCCGGCCCTCCCCCGGGATGCCCTCCGACAGGCTGGCGACAGGCAGGACAATGGTGGCCAGCGCGCCGCGCAGCCGCTCGGCCAGCACCGCCGCCGCCGCCAGGTCGGCGCCCGGCAGGGCGATGGCGAATTCCTCGCCGCCCAGCCGGCCGAACAGCGCGCCCTCCCCCAGCCTCGACGCGGAACGCTCGGCGGCGAGGCGGAGGACGGCATCGCCTGCGGCATGGCCGGCGCCGTCGTTGATCGCCTTGAAGTTGTCGAGGTCGAAGGCGACCAGGGCAAAAGGCTGGCCCGCCGCCCGCTGGCGCCGCAGCGCGGCGGCGGCCTGGTCCAGGAAGCTGCGGCGGTTGGCGATACCGGTGAGGCCGTCGGTCTCGGCCTGGCGGCGCAGCGCCTCCGTGCGCTCGGCGACGCGCTCCTCCAGCAGGTGGTTGGCCTCGGCCAGGGCCGCCTCGGCCTCGCGCCGCTCGCTGACCAGGGCCTGGAGGGTCAGGACGTTCATGGCGCAGAGCACGATCAGCATGCCGACCGAGAGCATTGGATTGCCGCTGCCGCCATTCTGGAACGGCCCGAACCCCGCCACCGTTCCGGCCGAGGCGATGATGCAGAGCAGGGTCAGAAGGGTATAGGCCGCACGGAGAGAGATCCGCAGCGCGATCCAGGACAGCGGCACGGCCAGCAGGAAGACCAGCTGCGCCGCCGGCAAAGCAGGCGGCAGCTTCAGCGCGAAGATACCGGCGCCGAGCAGGGCGGTGCCGAGCCAGACGGCACCGTCCAGCAGCGGCAGCCGGCCGCTGCCGCCATCGGGGGTGCGCTCGACCCGCAGCCAGAGCAGCAGCGAGGGCGCGAAGTAGAAGGTGCCGCCGGCATCGCAGAGCAGCCAGCGGCTCCAATGCGCCGGCAGTTCCGCTATCGCCGCGCCGTGCAGCCACCACAGGCCCAGGCTGCCGATGGTCGCGGTGACCGCGGCATGCAGCAGCACGGCCCCGGCCAGGAAGGCGGTGACGCCGCGGAAGCGGGTAAAGAGGCCGGTCGGGGGCCGGAAGGCGCGGGTCAGCCGGGCGCCGGCCAGCGGCCCCAGCGCATTGCCGAGCGAGATGACCGCCGCCAGCGCCGGCCCGCCCTCGAAGACCAGGGCATTGACCGCGAAGGAGCCCAGGAAGATGCCGGGCAGCAGGCGCCAGCCGCCCAGCATGGCGGCGGTGGCGGCCAGGCCCGCCGGCAGCCAGATCGGCGCCGGGAACAGGCCGAAGACGGCGAAGAAGCGGCCGACCGCCCAGCCTAGCGCCAGATAGGCCAGCATGACGGCCAGGTTGGCGCCCATCCAGAAACCCAGCGCGCCGCCGCGCGCCCAGGCCGGGCACCAGGGGTCGGGGTGCGCCGCGGCGCGGCGCCCGGCGCGGAACCCGCCTGGACGCAGGCTGCCAAAGATGCGGTCGGGGCGCGGCAGCGGCAGGCTGGCAGACACGGCGACTCCTGGAAGGGGCAGCGCCGGAAGAGCGGGGCTGGATGCTATCCCGCCATCTCGCGCAAAGTTGAGGCTTGAAGCAAGGGGTTCGCCGCGCGGTGTCCTCCGGGATTTCTTTCTGCGTCCTTGACGGCCGGGCCCCAGCGCCTGCCGGGGGATGGCGCGACGGCAGCAAGGCCCACGCGGCGACTGGCACCGGTCACGCAAAGCTTCGGTGCGCAGGCCTGCCGCGCGCGACGACTTTTTCGATCGATTGGAAAGCTGGCTGTCAGCGGCTGGCAATCCGGTGGTGCCTGCCAAGCCGCCTGTCCGGAGTCACCGCGACCCGGCGCGTCGACCCGTGGTGCGTCCCGCTTGCCGACCCCACGCGCCCACTGAAAGAGATGCGCCCGGCAGGACTTGAACCCGCAACCAAGCCGTTATGAGCGGCCCGCTCTAACCATTGAGCTACAGGCGCAGCCAAGGGGGCAGGCCGCGAGACGCGACCCCGGCCCCAGTTAGAGCATCGGACACGGCTTTGAAATGCTCCGCGGCGAAAAAGTCGTGGGCCTCAGGCGAGGAAGCCGCGGATGGCCTCGGCGGCCTGGGCGATGCCGGTGACGCCCTCCAGATGGCCCTGCTCGCCGGTCAGCCGGTGCTCGGCGACCGGGCGGTTGGCGCGGCGCAGGGCGGCCAGCAGCTCGGCGGCGTAGTCGGCGGTGAAAAGGCGGTCGCCCTGGCTCGGCAGCAGCAGCCAGCGCGCCTGGCTGCGGGCCAGCGCCGCGTCGAGGCTGTCATATTCGTTCAGGTAAAGCTGGTTGGCCCGCACCAGGTAGAGGAAGGAATTGGCATCCGACTGGCGGGCGCGGGCGGCGGCGCCGGCCTCCAGCGCGGCGTCCAGGGCGAAGCGGTCCTGCAGCCGCTTCGAGGGCTCCTGGCCCTCGGCAGCGCGGCGGTTGAACTGCGCCGCCCAGCCGCGGTCGCGCGAATGCAGGGTGACCAGCTTCAGCGCCTCGGTCAGGCCGCGCAGCGGGGCGTCGCGGCCCTGGCCGTAATAGTCGCCGCCGCGCCAGGCCGGGTCCATGCGGATCGGCGCCGCCCAGAGGTCGAGCCAGCCGGCCAGCCAGGCATCGATCTCGCCGGTGCCGATGGCGGGCATCACGCGCTCGACCATCTCGGGATAGGCGGCGGCCCATTCGACCGCCTGCATCGCCCCCATGCTGGGGCCGGCGACCAGCGCCAGCTTCCTGACGCCCAGGCTGTCCAGCAGCCGCTTCTGCACCTCGACGAAGTCGCGGATCGAGACGGCGGGGAAGCTCATCCCCCAGGGCCGGCCGGTCGAAGGGTTGGTCGAGGCGGGGCCCGTGGTCACCGTCCAGCGGTCCGGCGCGTTCAGATTGACCATGCTGTCGCTGGCGACCACGAAGAAGCGGTCGGTGTCGATCGGCTTGCCCGGGCCGATGATGGAATCCCACCAGCCGGGCGGGGCACCGGCCGCGACCTGGCCGAAGGCCTGGCCGTTGCCGCTGAAGAAATGGGTGATCAGCACGGCATTGTCGCCGGCGCCGTTCAGCGTGCCGGCGGTCTGGTAGCCGGTGCGCACCGCCGGCAGGATCGCGCCGCCACGGGTTTGATAGGCCTGGAAAGCGTATTCTTTGCGCTCGACCAAAGCGGGGGCGGAGGCGGTCTGCGCCTGCCCCGGG
>NZ_MLCO01000399.1 GCF_001982615.1 Teichococcus deserti
GAGGGGCAGGAGGGCGGTGAGGCGGCGAGGGGGATCGCCACGAAAAAGGCCGGCCCCGGGATCGCCGGGGCCGGCCAGACAGCCCGCCGGATTCGGCGGGCCCGCTTTCAGACCGAGAGGGTCAGACCGGAAGGGTCAGACCAGGTTGGTCGGACGCGAGAACTTCTCGACCGCCAGGGTCATGCGGGCGGCGATCGGCGCCGAGGACTGCTCGGCCAGCTTGAAGGCCGCCTCGTTCAGCTTGGTGGCCTCGGCCATCGACTTCTCCAGCTGCGCCTTGGCGAAGCCGGCCTGGATCTCGGCGGCTTCCTTCAGGCTCTTGACCGAGGCCAGCGCCTTGGCATTGGCCACGGCCTGCTCGTTCAGCCCCTGCATCACGGCGAAGGCCTGCTTGCTCAGGTCCTGCAGGCCGGTGATGTAGGTCTGGGTCGCCTTGGTCAGCGCCTCCAGATTGCCGCGGCTGAACTCCACGGCCTCCTCGGTCGCCTTGTAGAAGCCCTCGGTGCCGCGCGTGATCTGGTCCATGCTCTTCTCCATAGCCGTGCGGGTCTCTGCCGCACTGGTTGCGATCGTCCTGGTCGCCGCTCCGGCCGCGGGGGCGGCCGCCGGAAGGGAGCCCGTCTCGTTCTCTGCCATCGCTGCGGCCGGAGCCGCGGGCTCCGTCCGGGGCGCGGCCAGCACCGCCGCCACCCCCTGGCTGACCACCTCGGCCACCGTGCTCGCTTCCGAGGCGATGGTCGCCGCCACCTCGGTGCTGGCGGCCGACAGCGCGGGCGCGGGCAGCTTCGGCGCGGCCACGCGGGCGGCCGGCTTCGGCTTGTCGGTTTCGGGCCTGGTGATCTTCGGCGCGTTGGCCATGCAGCTCCTCCTCCTGTGCGGCCGGCCGGCCCGGTCCGGGATCATCCGGGACGGGCAGAACGGCGCAGCTCGGGCATCACTTCGCCAGGCCGGACCGGAGCTGCGCGGTGCCGGGCCTGTGGCTTCACCGTGTTGCGGTGCAGCATAGGGACGATATGGCAATGAAGCCGGCGCTTGTCCAGGATTATTTTGCGCCGCAGCATGAACCCTTGACGAAGCGGTTCCAGCCGCCTTGCGCCGCCCGCCGGGGCTTGCGTGCCGCTTGCGCAACGGGTTGGCCGGGCAGATGCCACCCCAGTTAAACGACGCAGCTTAAGTGTCTGGCGAAGGTCACGGTTCCCGTTTGGTTCCCGATGACAAGCCGGCGAAAATTCTCCTATCATCCGGCCTCTCGCTGGGGGGCGAGATGGCTGCTTTGGGGGATGGGATGCAATTCGCGCGCGTGGTTCGTCGGCTGGGACTCCTGGCCGCATCGACGGTACTCCTTGCCTTGCCGGGAGTGGCCCAGGCGCAGATCGGCAGCGAGCGCTACGCCTCCGTGGTGCTGGACGGCCAGACCGGCCAGGTCCTGTTCGGCAGCAACGCCGACGCCCCGCGCCACCCGGCCTCGCTGACCAAGATGATGACCCTTTATATGGTCTTCGACGCGCTGCGCAGCGGCCGGCTGAGCCTCGATCAGCGAATCGAGATGACGCCGACGGCCGCCTCCCGCCCGCCGTCCAAGCTCGGCCTGCCGCCAGGCCGCAGCATCACCGTCGAGAACGGCATCTACGCGCTGGTCACCAAGTCGGCCAACGACGTCGCCTCGCTCTTCGGCGAGACCCTGGGCAGCGGCGACGAGTCCCGCTTCGCCCAGATGATGACGCTGCGGGCGCGGGCGCTGGGCATGACCGGCACCACCTTCCGCAACGCCTCCGGCCTGCCCGACATCGAGCAGATCACCACGGCGCATGACATGGCGACGCTGGGCCGCCGGCTGCAGCACGACTTCCCCGAGCGCTACCACTATTTCGGCACCCGCACCCATCAGATGGGCAGCATCAGCCTGCGCAACCACAACCGCATGCTGGGCGAGTACGAAGGCGTCGACGGCATCAAGACCGGCTACATCAACGCCTCCGGCTTCAACATCGTCACCTCCGCGCGGCGCGAGAACACCCGCCTGGTGGTCGCCGTCTTCGGTGGCAGTTCCTGGGTCGAGCGCGACCGCCATGCCGGCGCCCTGCTCGACCGCGGCTTCGCCCAGATGGGCGTGGGCTCCGGCACCTCCGGCCTGATGGCCAGCGCGGCCGGCGTCGCCGCGACCGGGGCAGTGGCCGCGACCGCCATCCGCCGCGTCCGCGGCCCGGCCCTCCTGGCCCGCGCCGCCGCCGCCGAGCCGCCGGCCAGCCGCCGCGTGGCCCTGGCCTCGGTCACCCCGGTCAAGCCGCGCGCCGGCGCCCGGGCGGCCGTGGCCGCCGCCCCCGCCCGCCGCACCGTGGTCGAGCAGGGCGATGGCGGCAGCCGCGTCCGCGCCGCCGCCATCGCCCTGCTCGACCACGGTGCGGC
>NZ_MLCO01000400.1 GCF_001982615.1 Teichococcus deserti
CCCATAGGTCACCTCGGTCAGCGCCGCCGAGATCACCGCGGTGTCGAAGCCGCCCCGCCCGTCGAGAATGTTGAGCCCCGCCCCGCCCGACAGCCGGTTGTCGGCGTCGTTGCCGTTGATGGTGTCGTTGCCGCTGCCGCCAATGGCATTCTCGATCAGCGAGCGGGCATCCCCCTGGTACTGCAGCGCATTGTAGACATTGGCCTGGGCCAGGGCGTCCGGCCCGACCTCGGCGCGTTGCTCGCCGCCCAGCACCGTCCAGCCGCCCGGCGCCAGGTCGATCTGCAGGTTGCCGCTGTACTCGGAGAAGTCGTAGGTGTCGTCGCCGCCGCCATCCCAGATGGTCAGCAGCACGACATTCGCCATGGGCGCGCCCTGGCCGACATCGTTGATCGACATCTCCCCGGTCTGCGGATCGAAGCGATAGACGGTGTCGCCGGAATTGGTCCGGAAATTGGCGCCGTAGAGGTACTGCAACGCCGCGATGTCGTACATCATCAGCGACTGCGGATAGTGACCGTCGGTGACGGTGGTGCCGTCCTCGATGCTGCCCGCCGGATAGGCCCGGTAGGTCATGATCGAGAATTCCATGCTGTCGCGATCGGCGGTCAGCGGCAGGGTGCTGACGCCATAGATCTCATCGGGATTGCCGGCGTCGTGGCCATGCTTCAGGCCGAGGGAATGGCCGATCTCGTGCATCGCGTTGAAATAGGCGTAGCTGCCGCGCGGCGCCGTGGCGAAGAGTGCGTCATTGAACCAGATGTCGCCGGCAAAGCTGTCGGGGTCGAAGCGCGGCAGGTTGGCATGGGCCGAGCGCTCGCTGGTCAGCGTGCCGAAGGTCAGGGCGCTGTCGGTGCCGGGCGCCACCTCGCGGAAGGTCAGCGGCGTCACGGCCGAGTACTGCGACTGGAAGATCAGCCGGATGGCCGAGGCCAGTTCCGGCGTCACCGCGCCGAACTCGGCCAGGTCGATCTCGTCTTCCTCACCCGAATAGCCGCTGGCATCGGTCGGGAAGCTGAAGGTCAAGTCGGTCGCCTTCCAGCGCACCCCCCACAGCACCGCGTCGATGTTGCGGTCGCCGGTTCCCGGCACCCTGAATCCCAGGCTCATCGCATCCCCCCAAAGCTCAGCGCGCGCCTCCCCCGAGGCGCCCGCCAACCAAGCATCGGGGGCGCAACCGTGCAAATATGAAATGTCTCGAAAATTGAGCGATGCGTCGCGGCCGAGGAAGTAAATCCCCGGCCGCAACGCAGAAAATCAGCCCTTGGGCGCGGCCAGGCGGGCCATCAGCCGGGCATGGCTGCGGCTGCCGGCATGCAGGCAGGCCAGCTCGAACTTCTCGTTCGGGCTGTGCACCTGGTCGTCGTCCAGGCCGAAGCCCATCAGCAGGCTGTCGAGCCCCAGGATGCCCTTCAGGCTGGAGACCACCGGGATCGAGCCGCCGCCGCCCGCCAGCACCGCCTTCCGGCCGAACTCTTCCTCCAGCACCGCGGCCGCCGCCTGCACGACCAGCGAATCGGTCGGGATGGAGACGCCCGGCGCCAGGCCGAAGACCTGCAGCTCCAGCTTCGCATCGGCCGGCAGGCGGGACTGGACGAACTCCCGGATCCCCTCGACGATCCTGGCGGGATCCTGGCCCGGCACCAGGCGGCAGGACAGCTTGGCATGGCCCTCGCAGGCGATCACGGTCTTCGACCCCTCGCCCATGTAGCCGCCCCAGATGCCGTTGATATCGGCGGTGGGCCGCGCCCAGAGCCGTTCCGGCGCGCTGCGGCCGCGCTCGCCGCCCGGCACCGACAGCCCTTGCGCGCCCAGAAACGCCGCCTCGTCGAAGCCCAGCGCATCCCAGGCTGCGCGCTCGTTGCCGCCCGGCTCGATCACCCCGTCGTAGAAGTTCGGGATCCGGATACGGCCTTCCTCGTCATGCAGCTCGCCCAGGATGCGGGTCAGCAGGTTCAGCACGTTGCCGGCCGAGCCGCCGAACAGGCCCGAATGCAGGTCGCGGTCGCCCAGCTTCAAATCGATCTGCACATAGGCCATGCCGCGCAGGCTGACCGTCAGCGCCGGCACCCCGGGCGCCCACATGTTGGTGTCGCTGATCAGCGCGAGATCCGCCGACAGCGCCGCCTTCTCTTCCGCCAGCACGGCGTCGAGGTTGGCGCTGCCGATCTCCTCCTCCCCTTCGACCAGCACGGTGACCGGCAGCGGCGGGCCGCCGGCCACCTTGTGCCAGGCCCGCAGCGCCGCCAGCCAGGTCAGCACCTGGCCCTTGTCGTCCACCGCGCCGCGCGCCACCAGCCGCGGCCCGCGCGGCCCCTCGGTGACGACCGGCTCGAAAGGCGGGCTGGTCCACAGCGCCAGCGGCTCCGGCGGCTGCACGTCGTAATGGCCGTAGATCAGCACGCGCGGGGCATCGCCGCCCGTCCCCGGATGGCTGGCGATGACCACCGGATGCCCCGGCGTCTCGCGCAGGCGGGCGGCGAAGCCGATGGCCTCCAGCTCCTTCAGCAGCCAGCCGGCGGCGCTGCGGCAATCGGCGGCATGGGCAGGCTGGGCGCTGATGCTCGGAATGCGCAGCCATTCGATGAGGCTGGCCTCGGTCTCGGCCCGGGCGGAATCGAGCGCGGCGAGAACCTGCTCGAGGGTGTTGTTCGTCGTCATAAGGGAGAGTGTCAGGCCAGGAAGTCAGACAGGACAAGGTCGGGGGAATGAATTCCCCCGAACCCCCATCTTTTTTCTGATGACCGGCCGTTCGGGGACCAGCGCCTTCCCGGCACCACAGCCAGGGCATCACGGCGGGACGCCGTTTTCATAAAAAGCAGCGCGACCTCAAAGGTCGCGCTGCGCATTGGCCGTGGCGCGTACTGTTCCCACGTGGACATGGCAATCTGACAGAAAGAAGAAGGGGTCCAGGGGAATTCATTCCCCTGGCCTTTGTCTGCCTTCTATTCAGACTGCCTTCGCGATTGCGAGGAAGTCATCCGCCTTCAGGCTCGCCCCGCCGATGAGGCCTCCGTCGACATTGGGCAGTGCCAGGATGCCCGCCGCGTTGGAGGGCTTCATCGAGCCGCCGTAGAGGATGCGCAGACCCGCCCCTTCGGCGCCGAGCTCGGCGCGGATGCGGGCGTGCATGGCGGCGATGTCCTCCTCGGTCGGCGTGCGGCCGGTGCCGATGGCCCAGACCGGCTCGTAGGCGACCACGCCCCCGGCGGCGGCGAAGCCCTGGGGCAGGCTGCCCGCCAGCTGGGTGGCGACCACGCTCTCGGCCTGGCCGGACAGGCGCTCGGCCTCGCTCTCGCCGACGCAGACCACCGGGATCAGCTTGGCGGCCAGGGCGGCTTCGGCCTTGGCGCGGACGGTCGCATCCGTCTCGCCGTGGTCGGCGCGGCGTTCGGAATGGCCCAGGATGACGTAGCGGGCGCCGAGATCGGCCAGCATGGGCGCCGAGACGTCGCCGGTATGGGCGCCCTTCCCGGCCGCGTGGCAGTCCTGGGCGCCCAGCGCCACCTCGGTCTTCAGCAGGGCGCCGGCGACCGGGACCAGGTGGACGAAGGGCGGGCAGACCAGGAGGTCGGCCTTCTGCGGCGGCGCCGCGGCGACCGAGCGCGCCAGGTCGATGGCCTCGGCCAGCGTCCCGTTCATCTTCCAGTTTCCGGCGATCAGGGGGCGCACACCCGGGGTCATGGCTCGGCTCCTTCGGTTGGTCGCGGGTGCCGGCGGCGGGCCCGCTTCGGGCAAAAGGCGCTACAGGCCGTGGCGGCGTTTGGCAACCGGGCGGGTTTTGCCTATGGTCCCGCCCGCCTTCATTGCCGCGGAACACAATGCTCACTGCCCTGCGCCGTCTTGCCGGTACCTGGTTCGCCAAGGGCCTCTTCCTGCTCCTGGTCATGTCCTTCGCCATCTGGGGCATCGAGGACGTCGTCCGCAATTTCGGCAACGACACCGCCGTCGCCCGGGTGGGCGGCGAGCGGATCGAGCTGCCGGAGGCGCAGAACGCCGCCCGCCGCGAGGTGCAGCGCGTGCAGCGCCAGCTCGGCGGCAATTTCGAGATCAATGCCGAGATGTCCCGCGCCATCGCCCGCCAGGCGGTCGAGGGCATGGTGATGGACCGGGTGCAGCGGCAGGAGGCGACGCGCCTCGGCCTCGCCGTGCCGGAGGCGGCGGTGCGCGACTATGTCTTCGCCATTCCGGCCTTCCAGGGCCCGGACGGCCGCTTCAACCGGATGGCCTTTGACAGCTTCCTGCGCAACAACGGGCTGAGCGAGCCGGCCTTCCTCGGCCTGCTGAAGGCCGACCTGCTGCGCCAGCAGCTGGCCGGCGCGGTCCGCTCCGGCGCCGCCGGCCCCGACGCCCTGACCCGCCCGCTGCTGGCCTGGGAGCGCGAGCAGCGCGTGGCCGAGATCGTCAGCCTGCCCTTCCCGGCGGCGCCGGAGCCGGCCGCCCCGGACGAGGCGGCGCTGACCCGCTTCCACGAGAACAACCCGGACCGCTTCTCGGCCCCCGAGTTCCGCCATGTCGTGCTGGGCGTGCTGTCGCCCGACACGGTGATGGCCGATGTCCAGGTGACCGAGGCCGATCTGCGCGCCTATTATGAGGCGCATCTCGGCAATTACGAGAAGCAGGAGCGGCGGCGCATCGAGCAGGTGCTGATCGGCGACCGCGAGAAGGCGGTGGCGCTGGCCGCCCGCTGGCGCGAGGGCGCCGACTTCGCCGCCATGAAGACGGCCGCCGAGGCCGAGGGCGGCCAGGCGACCGAGCTCGGCGAGACCGATCGCGCCGGCCTGCCGCTGCCGGAGCTGGCCGAGGCTGCCTTCGCCCTGCCGCAGGGCGGGGTGAGCGAGCCGGTGCAGACCGCCTTCGGCTGGCACGTGGTGCATGTCAGCGCCATCGAGGCCGGCGAGACCCGCGGGTTTGACGCCGTCCGCGCCGAGGTCGAGACCGCCCTGAAGCGCGAGCGCGCGACCGACGTCGCCTTCGAGCGCGCCAACCAGGTCGAGGATGCGCTAGCCGCCGGCGGCAGCCTGGCCGAGGTCGCGCCGCGCTTCGGCCTGCAGGTCGCCGATGTCACCATCGACGCCAATGGCCGCGGCCGCGACGGCGCCTCGGTGGCCCTGCCGCTCTCCGGCCAGCCGCTGCAGATCGCGCTGCGCGCCGCCTTCGCCGCGCAGCAGGGCGAGATGCCGCGCCTCGCCGAGGCCGGCCAGGTCGCGCTCTTCGCCTTCGAGGTGAAGGAGATCGTCCCCGCCGCGCTGCGCCCCTTCGCCGAGGTGCGCGAGCAGGTGCAGGATGCCTGGATCGCCGCCGAGCGCCGCCGCCACCAGGAAGAGCGCGCCGCTGGCCTGATGGCCACGGTGAAGGACGGCAAGTCGCTGGCCGACGCCGCGCGCGAGGCCGGCCTGGTCGCCCGCCGCATCGGCCCGGTCACCCGCGACAGCCAGGACCCGACGGTGCCGCCAGAGCTGCTGGCGCCGCTCTTCGCGACGGCGCCGAATGCCACCACCATGGCGGAAGGCACGCTGGGCTTCACCGTCGCCCAGGTGACGCAGGTGATCCCCTTCGACCCGGCCTCCGACCCGCTGGCGCTGGGCCGCACCCGCAGCGCGGTGGAGCAGGCCATGCTGGCCGATCTGGAAAGCCAGTATCTCGACGCCCTGCGCTCCAGGGCCGAGATCACCGTCAACGAGCCCGTGCTGAACCAGGTGTCCAACCCGTGAGTGCTGCCGTCAGCCCCGATTTTACCGCCTTCGCGGCCGGCCTCGGGGCTGGCCAGGGCCAGGTGCTGTGGCGCGAGCGGGTGGCCGATCTGGACACGCCCGTCGGCGCCTATCTCAAGCTGGTGCAGGGCCAGCCCCAGGCCTTCCTGTTCGAAAGCGTCGAGGGCGGCGCCGCCCGCGGCCGCTATTCGGCGATCGGCCTTGCGCCGGACCTGATCTGGCGCAGCCGCGGCGAGGCGGCCGAGATCAACCGCCACGCCCTCTCCGCCCCGCATGCCTTCGCCGCGGAGGCGCAGGCCCCGCTGCAGAGCCTGGCCGCGCTGGTGGAAGAATGCCGCATGCCGCTGCCGGCCGGCCTGCCGCCGATCGGCGTCGGCCTGTTCGGCTATGTCGGCTACGACATGGTCCGGCACATGGAGAAGCTGCCGGCGCTGAAGCCCGACGTGCTGGGCATCCCGGATTCGGTGATGATGCGGCCGACCCTGGTCGCCGTCTTCGACCATGTCCGCGACACCCTGACGCTCTGCGCGCCCGTCTGGCCCGGCCAGGACGCGCAAGCTGCCTGGGATGCCGCCCAGGCGCGGCTGGACGAGGCCGAGGCTGCCCTCGACCGCCCGCTGCCCCGCCCGGCGCCGCCCGCGAACCTGCCCGCCCTGCCCGAGCCGTCGAGCAACTTCACCAGGCCCGACTTCCTGCAGGCGGTCGAGAAAGCCAAAGAATACATCCGCGCCGGCGACGTCTTCCAGGTCGTCCTCAGCCAGCGCTTCTCGGTGCCCTTCGGCCTGCCGCCCTTCGCGCTCTACCGCGCGCTGCGGCGGATCAACCCGGCGCCCTTCCTGTTCTTCTTCGACTTCGGCGGCTATGCGGC
>NZ_MLCO01000401.1 GCF_001982615.1 Teichococcus deserti
GTCGACCACCTCGATGGCCTCGACCGTGCCGATCTCGCTGCGGCGGAAGCTGCCCTGCAGGGTCAGGTGGCGGTTCAGCGAATAGCGCACGGCCTCCGCATCCATCGCCTCGCCGTCGTGGAACGTCACGCCGGCGCGCAAGGTGATGCGCAGCGTCTTCGGGTCTTCCCAGGCATAGCCGGTGGCCAGCTGGGGCACGATCTCCAGCTTCTCGTTGATGTCGAACAGCTTGTCGCAGAGGCTGGCGAAGACGATGCGGCCGACGAAGGTGCGGGCCAGCGTCGGGTCGAGGATGTCGGGGTCCTCCCGCAGGCCGATGCGCAGCTGCGAGGCCGGCTGGGCGGTGGCCGCCCCTGCCGAGATCAAGCCCCCTGATAGGACGCCCAGGCCCAGCGCCAGGGCGGCAAGGAAAGGTCGGCTCATCGGGATGCTCCGGCGGCATGCGGCCTGGCGGCCTGGGTGTCGGGGTTGAAGAAGGCCTGCAGACGCTTCAGCCGCGCGCCGCCCGGATCGGCCTCGGCCGGCGGGATGGCGGGGGGCAGGCTGTCCTGAAGGTGGCAGGCGGCGGCGTGCAGCGCGGCCGGCAGCAGCGGCGTCTCCGCCCGGCAGCGGTCCACGGCATGCGGGCAGCGGGTGTGGAAGCGGCAGCCGGGTGGCGGGTCGATCGGGCTCGGCATGTCGCCGGCCAGCGGCGCCGCCGGACGCCCCTGCCCCGGCACCGCGGCCAGCAGGGCGCGGGTATAGGGGTGGCGGGGATTGGAAAACACCTCCGCCGCAGGGCCGGCCTCGACGATGCGGCCCAGATACATGACGGCGACGCGGTCGGCGACATGGCGGACCACGGCCAGGTCGTGGCTGATCAGCACGAAGGTCAGGCCGAGCTCGCGGATCAGACCCTGCAACAGGTTGATCACCTGGGCCTGCACCGAGACGTCCAGCGCCGAGACCGGCTCGTCGCCGATGACCAGCGCCGGGCCGGAAGCCAGGGCGCGGGCGATGGCCACCCGCTGCCGCTGCCCGCCGGAGAATTCATGCGGCCAGCGGCCGGCCAGCTCGGGGCGGAGGCCGACGCGCTCCAGCAGCCCGGCGACGCGGGTGGGGATGTCGGCGCGGGGGACGGTGCGGTGCAGGATCAGCGGCTCGGCCACCGCCTGCTCGACGGTCATGCGCGGGTCCAGGCTGGCATAGGGGTCCTGGAAGATCAGCTGCATGTCGCGCCGCCGCGCCCGCAGCGCCCTGGCCGAGAGGCTGCCCAGCGCCTCGCCGCGGAAGCGGACCTCGCCGGCATCGGGCTCGATCAGGCCGAGCATCAGCCGGCCCAGCGTCGACTTGCCGCAGCCGCTTTCGCCGACCACCGCCAGCACCTCGCCGGCGCGGATGGAAAGGTCCACGCCATCCACCGCATGCACCGCGCCGCGCTTTCTTCCCAAGGCGTCGCGCACCGGGAAGTGCTTCTTCAGGTTCGACAGCTCGAGGATGGGCGTGCTCATGCCGCCTCCCCCAGGATGGCCGAGAGCGGCGCGCGGTGGCAGGCGGCCTGGTGGCCCGAGGCCAGCGTCCGCAGCGGCGGCGGCGTCAGGTGGCAGAGGGTGACGGCGAAGGGGCAGCGGGCAGCGAAGCGGCAGCCGCCCGGCGGTGCCATCAGATCGGGCACGGTGCCCTCGATGCTGGCAAGCCGCCCCCGCCCGCCGGCCAGCCGCGGCGCCGCGCCGAGCAGGCCGACGGTGTAGGGATGCTCGGG
>NZ_MLCO01000402.1 GCF_001982615.1 Teichococcus deserti
GCTGGGCGCTGGGCTCCAGCGTCGGGTCGAGCTCCAGGCGCGCATTGCCGCCGGCATCGGTCCGTGCCTGCCGGGTCAGCACCGGGCTGGCGCGGAAGCTTTCCCCTCCGGAGAAGCGGCGGTCGGTCGAGAAGACGAAGCCCTCGCGCGCCGGCGGCGACCAGGCCTCGGGGAATTGCGCGACGCGCCAGGTGATCGGGCGATCCGCCGCCAGCCCGCCCGAGAAGTAGCGTGCCGTCAGGCCGACGCCGAAGGGCTGGTCGAGCGGCGCGCGCTCGGCGCCGTCCAGCAGCACCTCGAAGGTGGGCAGGCGATAGGCTTCCTTCTTGAATTCGACGCTGCCGCATTCCTGCGGCTCCTCGCCATTCGCCAGCAGCAGGGTGGCGCGGTAATCGCCGGTCGCTTCGGTCTTGGCGTCGAACAGCAGGTGGAAGCCGCCGGCCTCATCCAGGGTCACCGGGAAGCGCCATTCCTGGTCGGAGGGGCCGGTGACCAGCAGCTCGGCCGGGCCGCGCTCGAGGGTCAGCGCGCCATGGTCCAGGCGGCGCAGCCAGCCCTGCAGATGCACGGGCTCCTCCGGGCGGTAGATCGGGCGTTCGGAGAAGACGTGGCACAGGCGCTCGGCGGCGACGCGGCGGCTGGCGGGGTCGCTGGCCATCCAGCCCAGCCAGGGATCGCGCCCGGCACGCCAGCGGCCCTCGGAAAAACTGCGCGGCGGGCGGGCCGGGTCGAGCACCAGCGTGTCGGCGCCCTTGACCAGGCTGATCCGCTTCAGCTCGCGCGCCACGCGCTGGCGGTTCGGCGTGCCGGCGGGCGCCTGCCACAGGAAGCCGCCCTGGGCATCGGTGACGCCGCGGGCCAGCAGGGTGAAGCGCTCGCCCTCCAGCCCTTCCAGCCGGATTTCCGTGCCCTCCACCGGGCGGGCGGTGGAAAGCGAGGTGACGGTGAAGCGGATGCCGGCCTCTTCCTCGGCCGTGGTCAGCGACAGGTCGGTGACCTGCAGCCGCATCCATTGCCGCTCAGCCTGGCCGGGCGGGCGCAACCCGAGCAGATAGGTGCCCGGCTGCCGCTCGCCATTGATCCGGGTGAAGTCGGCGGCGAGATCTAGGCCGAAGCGTCCCTCCGCCCCGCCCGACAGCCGCGGCAATGGCCGCATCGCCGAGACCGACGGCGCCCCCAGCGCCCGCAGCCGCTCGCGCATTTTCTGCTGGTCGAGCGCGGCCGCGCCCTGCCAGGGGCGCGGCTCGTTGCCGGAGAGCGGCGGCGCCTCGTCATCCAGGCTGGTCAGGCCTTCTTCCGGGAAGGGCCAGAAGTCGCGCGCCAGCGGATCGATCGGGTGGATGCGCAGGTCGGCGCTGGCAAAACCCTGGCCGCGCAGCGGGACCATCTGGGGCCCGAGCCGTTCGACCATGCCCTCATTGGCGCCCCAGCGCAGAGTGGCGGCCGGGGCGGCGAAGGCCACCCGGCCGGAGAAAGCCGAGGAAAGCGGCCGGCCACGGGCATCGCGCAGCGCGCCGGCGGCGATCTCCAACCGGTAGGTGATGTCGGCGCGGAAGCGGCCCTGGATGTCGAGCAGTTCTCCACGCGCATTCACCGCGAGATCTTCCACCGGCGGGGTGAAGCGCAGCGCCTGGCGCGCGGCCAGGATGTCGGGTGGCGCCAGCCGGTCGGAGAAGCGCAGCGACAGAACCCGCGCCTGGCCGGCATCGGGCGGCAGGCAGCGCAGGCGTTCCGGATCGGCCTCGCCGTCGAAGCCGGGGCCGCAGCGCAGCGCCTGCACCAGGAAGGCCGAGGGCGTGCGGACATTCAGGGTGAAGGCCGGCTGGTCCAGCCCGGCTTCGGCCGATTGCAGCAGCCGCAGGGTGACGCTGCGCCCATCCGGCAAAGGCTGGCGCAGCAGCAGCAGGTAGCGGGCGGCGGCATCGCCGGCGGGCAGCGGGGTAACGGTGACATCGGCCGGCGTCAGGGTGACGGCCGGGCCTTCGCCCAGGCTCGGCCGGTGTTCGATGCGCAGCAACCGGGCCAGGTCCGCGGGTGCCACCGGATCGGCGAAGCTCAGCGTCAGGCTGTCCAGGCCGGCCAGGTTGCTTTCGCCCTCATAGGGCGTCGAGGCGACCGGCGCCGGCAGCAGTGCGGTCAGTTGATGCGCGCGGCCGTCCATCGTGACCGTGACGCGCTGCCCGGCGGGCCAGGGCGCGGTCGGGCGGAACTGCAGGGTGCGGCCATCCAGCCAGCGCCATTCGCCGTCCAGCGACGGGTCCATGGTGAGCAGCCGCTCGGGCGCGTTTTCGACGCCGCCGCCGGCGGGGCCGCGGGCGCCGTCGAAGAAGACGGTCAGCGGGTCCCAGCGATGCAGGAAACGGTCCGGCACCAGCCGGGCGCCGTCGGCGCGCTGCACCCGGTCGAGCGGCGCGGCCGGCGCTTGCGCCAAAGCAGGGGTGGCGAGGCCGGCAGCCAGCAGGCAGGCGAGGAGGCGGTTCATCGGGGCGCTCACGGTTGGGCGGCCAGCGCCTGGTAGGCGCGCAGGATGTCTTGCGGCGGGCCGCTCGGCCGCGGCGCCAGGCCGAGGATCGCCGGCCGCAGCAAGGCAGGCGGCGCGTCGGGCGGCAGGCGGGCTTCCATCAGGTAGGTCCCGGGCGCGAGGTCGACCAGTTGCAGCAGCCCTTCGCCGATCTTCTTTCCCGTCGAATCAAGCAGATGCAGCGTGGCGCTGTCAGGATCGGCGCGCAGGCCGAGGCCGATCTTCGCCGGCCTCTCCAGAGAAAAACCCCAGAGGGCGGTGCCGCCGGGGGCGACCAGCAGCGGCTCGCCCAGGCCTTCGCCGAGCATCCGCACCGGGCTGGCGCTCAGGGAAAGCTGCCCGCCCGGCGCGCCCGGCACCGGCGACAGCAGCCGCAATTCCGCGGCCCCTGCGGGCAGGAAGCGGTGGAAGGCCGCGCCGGCCGCGAAGATTTCTGGTCGTCCGCCCGGTGGAGCGATGACCAGCGGGGTGCTGCTTTCGGCATGCAGCAGCAGCGGGGTCTGCGGGGCGAGGCTGAGCGCGATGGCCTCGGCATCGAGCGCCACCAGGCCGGGGATGCTGGCGTCGCGCCGGACCAGCGTGCGCTCGGCGCCTTCCAGCCAGGCGAGCACCGGGCCCGGGGCGTGGCGCAAGGTCACCACATGGCGCCCGATCAGCGGCTTTTTTCTGTCATCTTCGCTGAGGATGCGGCCGGAAGTATCTGTGATTGAAAGAATGTCGCCGCCCGCGACGGCCAAGCGCTGTCCGTGGGCC
>NZ_MLCO01000403.1 GCF_001982615.1 Teichococcus deserti
CCCCGAGTCCCCGCCCGCCCTGCCCTGCCGCGACCGCCCCAGCCCGAACCACGACGCCCGGCCCGAGGCCACGCCGATCGACATGCTGGTGCTGCACTACACCGGCATGAAGTCGGCCGCCGAGGCGCTGGACCGGCTCTGCGACCCGGCGCCGCCGGCGCCGCTGCGCCCGGTCTCCTGCCACTACCTGGTGGAGGAGGACGGGCTGGTCTGGCGCCTGGTGCCGGAAGAGCGCCGCGCCTGGCATGCCGGCGCCTCCTTCTGGCGCGGCCACAGCCTGCTGAACGCCCGCAGCATCGGCATCGAGATCGTCAATCCCGGCCATGAATGGGGCTACCGCCCCTTCCCGGCGCTGCAGATGGCGGCCGTCGCCGAGCTCTGCCTGGAGATCCTCGGCCGCCATCCGATTCCGCCGCGCAACGTGGTCGCCCACAGCGACATCGCCCCCGACCGCAAGGAAGACCCGGGCGAGCTGTTCGACTGGCAGGGGCTGGCCAGCCTGGGCATCGGCCTCTGGCCCGCGATCGATGGCCGCGACCTCTCCGCCGTCCCGGATGGCGAGGCCCGAGCGGCGGCCTTGCTGAGGCGAATCGGCTTCCCGCTGGACGGCGTGGACCTGCCGACCGTGCTGACCGCCTTCCAGCGCCACTGGCGCCAGGACGCCATCACCGGGCGCGCGGATGCGGGGACGCTGCTGCGGCTGCAGGCGGTGGCGGAGCTGTCGGAGAAGTAAGGCCGAAGGCCAGGGGAATGAATTCCCCTGGACCCCTTCTTCTTTCTGTCCGTGCTGCCGCGCCCGGGTTTCCCGCGGGACGCTGCCTGCCGCAAGAATCGCATGCAATAAACGCCGCGGCGCCCTGGTACCGGTTGCAGTCATGGCGCTGGACCTGCCATGGCCGTTAACAGAAAAGAATGATGGGGGTCTGGGGGAAGAATTCATTCTTCCCCTAGCCTTCCAATTCTTCTCATCCCTGAAATCCCAGAGTTTTCCCATTGACGCGTCCCTGCCGACAGCGCACATGGCGCGTCGCGTCAGACGGCCGGGCGGCCGCTGGTCCTGGACTGGTTCCAGGGCTGGAGGAAAGTCCGGGCTCCACGGGAATACGGTGCTGGTCAACGGCCAGCGAGGGCGACCTCAGGGAAAGTGCCACAGAAATCAGACCGCCAGCCCGGCTTGCCGCGCTGGTAAGGGTGAAACGGTGCGGTAAGAGCGCACCGCGCCCCTGGCAACAGGGGCGGCACGGTAAACCCCACCGGGAGCAAGGCCGAATAGGGGTGGCCGGCGGAAGTCCTGCAAGGGACTCGACCGCGGGGACGTTTCCCGTCCTGCCACCCGGGTTGGCCGCGAGAGGCATGCCGCGAGGCATGTCCCAGAGGAATGGTCGCCTCATCCTGACGGCATTGCCGGCAGGGTGGACAGAACCCGGCTTACAGGCCGTCTGACGCTTTTCCCCGATTTCCTCACAAACCCAACAGTGATGACACCGTTGTGGCACTCCACGCGCTAGATTCCTGTTTTATCAGCTTTTGACCTGGGCCTTTCGCGGGGTTTTACCCTTGCTGCCCAGAGAGAACCCATGATATCCCATGGCATCCCATGAACGATCCGGAGCTCGGGGGGGCGAAGGGTCGGTTTAGGGGATGGTCGGGTGAGCTGGCGGGGTCGGGGGGCCCCGCCGGCCGCTTCCCCGATCGTTGGCTTGATCACCGCCGCAGGGGGACAGGGCGGCATCGATGACCCGGTTCATGGGAACTCACACCAATCGGCTGGACCGCAAGGGACGGGTTTCCGTCCCTGCGCCCTTTCGTGCGGAGCTGACCCGGCTGGGCACCGAGGAGGTCGTCCTTCGGCCTTCCCACCGCATGGCCTGCGTGGAGGCCTGGCCGCTGCCGGCCTTCGAGGCGATGAGCGGCGGCCTCGACAATTACGACATCTTTTCCGACGCGCAGGACGACATGGCGGCGGCCCTCTTCGCCGATGCCTGGCCGATGCGTCCCGATGGTGAAGGCCGGATCATGCTGCCCGAGGAGCTCATCGCCCATGCCGGCCTGGGCGAGACCATCGCTTTCGTGGGCCTCGGCCGCATCTTCCAGCTCTGGGAGCCGGCCGCCGCCAAGCGCCGCACCGAGGAAGCCCGGGCCCGCGCCCGCGAGCGCGGCCTGACCCTGCCCGGCGCCGCGCCGGCCCGTGCGGGAGCGGCCGAATGACCGATCCCGTCCTGAGCCCCGTCGTCGCCGCCGATCCCGGGCCCAATCCCGGCCACCTGCCGGTGATGCTGGCCGAGGTGCTCCACGCCCTCGCCCCGCGCGACGGCGCCACCTATCTGGACGGCACCTTCGGCGGCGGCGGCTATGCCCGCGCCATCCTGCAGGCGGCCGGCTGCACCCTCTACGCCACCGACCGCGACCCCGACGCCATCGCCCGCGGCGCGCCGCTGGTCGCCGCCTTCGCGCCGCGGCTGCAGCTGGTCGAGGGCCGCTTCGGCGAAATGGCCGGGCTCATGGCCGAGCGCGGCGTGACGCAGCTCGACGGCGTGGTGCTGGATCTCGGCGTCTCCTCCTTCCAGCTCGACCAGGCCGAGCGCGGTTTTTCTTTCAGATTCGACGGCCCGCTGGACATGCGGATGGAAAAGGCGGGCCCTTCGGCCGCCGATCTGGTGAACCGCCTGCCCGAGGCCGAGATCGCCACCATCCTCTGGGAGCTTGGCGAGGAACGGCATTCGCGCCGGATCGCCCGCGCCATCGTCGCCGCCCGCAAGGAGGCGGCGATCGAGACCACCGGCCGGCTGCGCTCCGTCATCCATTCGGTGATGCCGCGCGATCCTTCCGGCATCGACAGCGCCACCCGCTCCTTCCAGGCGCTGCGGCTGAAGGTCAATGACGAGCTCGGCGAGGTCGAGCGCGGCCTGGCCGCCGCGGCTTCGCTGCTGGCGCCCGGCGGGCGGCTGGTGGTGGTCGCCTTCCATTCGCTGGAAGACCGCATCGTCAAGCGCTTCATGCAGGCCGCCGCCGGCCGCGCCCCCGGCACCTCGCGCCACGACCCTTCGGCGCTGCTCGGCGGCCACCGTCAGGCCGCCTTCCGCCTTGTCACGAACAATGCCCAGCGTCCCGGGGAGGCCGAACTCTCGGTCAATCCGCGCGCCCGCTCCGCCCGGCTTCGGGCGCTTGAGAAACTGGAGACGGCCTGATGTTCCGCCCCCTGACCGTGCTTGCCATCGCCGCCTTCAGCCTGGTCGGCTGGCACGTCTACCGGGCCGAGGAGGTCGCCACCCAGCTGGACCGCGAGCTGCGCGACGTGAACAAGCGCATCGAGGTGGCGCGCGAGCGCAGCCAGGTGCTGCGCGCCGAATGGGCCCTGCTGAACGAGCCGGAGCGGCTGCGCCAGGTGACCAAGCAGCACCTGCCGCTGGAGACCATGGCGCCGGCGCAGTTCCTGCGCATGGCCGATCTGGAGCGCCGCCTGCCGCAGGCCGTCGCCTTCGCCGGCCCGGTCAGCCTGTTCGGCTCGGCGCCGAACACGGCGGTGGCCAATGCCACGCCGGGCGGCCAGGCGGTGCAGGCGCTGGTCGCCGGCGCCGCGGTCGCCGCCCCGGCCGCGGTCGCCGTCGCCATGCCGGCGGCCCGCGCCGTCGCCGCCGCCGCGCCGCATGTCGACTCCCGCCCCGAGCCGGTGCGCGTCGCCCGTGCCGAGCCCCGCCCGGAGCCGCGTCCGGAACCGCGCCAGGAGGCCCGCGCCGAGCCGCGCGTGGTGCATGCCCCGGCGTCCCGCCCCGAGCCGCGCCCCGAAGCCCGGCAGGAAGCGCGCGCCGTCGAGCGCGCCGAGCCCCGGCCGGAGCCGCGCCCCGAGCCGCGCGCCACCGTCTCGC
>NZ_MLCO01000404.1 GCF_001982615.1 Teichococcus deserti
CCGCGCCGGCGCCGACCTCGCAGCGCATCGCCACCGCCTTCGCCGCGCCCGCCGCCCCGACGCCGTCCAGCGGGCTGCGCGGCTTCAGCCTGGTGGGCACCGCCCATGCGGCGACGGTCGCGCCGCCGGCCAATGTGCTGCGCCTGCCGTCGCGGGATGCCGCGCCGGCCCCGGCGCCCACGCCGGTCGCCACCGCGGCGGCCAACGGCGCCTGGGGCGTCCAGGTCGGCGCCTTCGCCAGCGCCAACCTGGCCCGCACCGCCGCCGGCGAGGCGCGCTCGCGCCTCGGCATCAGCAGCGCGCGCCCGGCCATCGAGCAGGTCAGCTCGGGCAGCGGCACGCTCTATCGGGCACGGGTCATGGGCCTGTCGCGCGAGCACGCCCAGTCGGCCTGCGACAAGCTGCGCAGCCAGGGGGCCTGCATCATCGTCTCGCCGGGGGCGCAGGGTTAAACAGGACAAGGCCAGGGGGCGCCGCCCCCTGGACCCCCGCCGGGGGAACTGAGTTCCCCCGGACCCCCGCTAGACCAGGACCGTGTTGTCGGCCTTGAGCACTTCGCCAGCCAGATAAAGGCTGCCGCAGATCAGCACGCGGCCAGGCTCGCCGCCCGCAGCGGCCACGGCGCGCAGCGCCTCGGCCACCGTCGGGCCCGCCTTCGCCACGCCGCCGCTGGCTTCCACGATCGCTTCCACCGGCATCGCCAGGTGCTGGCCGGGCTCGGCCACGGCCCAGAGGCTGTCGGCCAGGCCCAGCAGCGGCGACATGAAGGCGGCAGACGCCTTGCCCTGCTTCATGCCGACCACCAGGTGGCGCGGCCGGTCGGACCAGGCCGGCAGGTGCTCGGCCAGGGCCTGGCCGGCGCCGGCATTGTGGCCACCATCCAGCCAGAGCTCCCAGCCCGGCGGCAGCAGCGCGGCCAGGTCGCCATGCAGCCGCTGCAGCCGCGCCGGCCATTGCGCCGTGGTCAGCCCGGCGGCGATCGCGGCCTCGGTCAGCCAGGAAGGGTTCCAGCTGCGCAGCGCCGCGATGGCGATGCCGGCATTGTCCGCCTGGTGCGGGCCCGGCAGCGCCGGCCGCGGCAGCTCCATCACGCCGCCCGGATCGGCATAGCGCATGCCGGTCTCGGTCAGGCTGGCGGTCCATTCCTGGTTGCGAACGGCCAGCGTGATGCCGAGCCTGGCGGCCTCGGCCTCCAGCACCATCAGCGCCTCGGGCGACTGCAGGCCGGTGGCGGCGGGGCTGCCGCGCTTCATGATGCCAGCCTTCTCGCCGGCGATGCCGGCCAGGCTGTCGCCCAGGAAGTCGGTATGGTCCATCGAGATGCTGGTGATGGCGCAGGCCGCCGGATGGTCCACCACGTTGGTGGCATCGAACCGGCCGCCGAGCCCGACCTCCAGCACCAGCAGATCGGCCGGCACCCGGCTGAACAGCAGCAGCGCGACCGCCGTGGTCACCTCGAAGACGGTGATCGGCAGGCCCTGGTTGGCGGCCTCGACGTCCTCCAGGGCGGCGATCAGCGCCTCCTCGGAGACCAGGGTCCCGGCCAGCCGCACCCGCTCATGGAAGCGGACCAGATGCGGCGAGGTATAGACATGCACCCGCTGCCCCGCCGCTTCCGCGATGGCGCGCAGGAAGGCGCAGGTCGAGCCCTTGCCGTTGGTGCCGGCGACATGCACCACCGGCGGCAGCTTGCGCTCCGGGTGATCCAGCGCCGCCAGCAGCCGCTGCAGCCGTTCCAGGCTGAGGTCGATCAGCTTCGGGTGCAGCCCGTGCAGCCGGTCGATGATCGCTTCCGAGCGGCTCACCTTCAGGAATGCGTCCCAGGGGCGGGGGGCGTCCCGGGGG
>NZ_MLCO01000405.1 GCF_001982615.1 Teichococcus deserti
CGATATCCCGCCGGCGGCCGTGGGCGAGGCGGCCTGCGCCGTGCCCATGACCGTCCAGGCCCCCATCATGCCGCGTCGCGTCAGCCCCACCATGGGCCGAGGCTAGCGGCACAGACTTTACCGGGATCTTGCGGCGGCGGGGCGCAGCGGCGCGGTCAGCCGCCGACCCCGCCGAAGGCGCGCTCGTTGTTGCCGGTCGGGCAGGAGCAGCCTTCCCCGGCAGAGGCCGGCTGGTCCAGCTGGCACATGCAAGCGCCGGCATAGCAGGCCTGGCCCGGCGGCCCCGGCGGGCGCCAGGCTGGCGGTCAGCAGCAGTCGGGCGCGGAAGCGGCGGGACGGCATGGGCGATCCGCCTTCGGCGGCCTTCCGCTGCGTCAGATGGCGCCCCCGCGTCGGGCCCGGCAAGCCGGCGCCTCAGGCCGTGACCGTCAGCCAGTCACGCAGCAGGGCGATGCTGGCCGCGGGCTGCTCCATGGTCGGCAGATGCGCGGCGCCGGGGATGCGCACCAGCCGGGCGCCGGGGATGCCGGCGGCGATCTCCTCGGCGAGCTCGGGCGGCGTCAGAATGTCCTGCTCGCCGACCGCGACCAGGGTGGGGCAGGCGATGTCCGGCAGCAGCGGGCGGCTGTCGGGGCGCTGCAGGATGGCCAGCTGCTGGCGCAGGAAGGCCTCGCGCCCGACGCGGTCGGCCATGGCGCGCACCTCGTGGCCGAGCGGGCCGTCGACCGCGTCGGGGTGCAGCAGGCTGGGCAGCAGCCGCGGCGTCACGCCGCGGAACTGGCCGGTGCGGGTCAGCGCCATCAGCCCGCGGCGCTTGCGGGCGGCCTCCGGCGTGTCGGCGCGGGCGGAGGTGTCGAACAGCGCCAGATGGGTCACCCGCTCGGGCGCCAGGCGCAGGATCTCGAAGGCGACGTAGCCGCCCATCGACAGGCCGGCGAGCGCGAAGCGGTCCGGCGCGCCCTCCAGCACGCGCAGCGCCATGGCGCGCAGCGTGTCGTCCCGCGTCAGGTCGGCGACCCGGCACTCGGCCAGTTTTCCAGGCCCGGGGGCCTCGAGGCCGGCCACGACGTCGCGCCACAGCCGTGCGTCGCAGAGCAGCCCGGGCAGCAGCAGCAGGGGATGGGGGTTCGGCATGATACCGTGAGGGTTACGCCTGCCGCAGCTTTCCGGCAACGGGGCCTGCGCTGGTGACGGATCAGCCCCTTGAACCCGGAGAAAACCTTGCCAAGCCGGTGCGAGCGGCGCATATGCGGGGCTTCGGATGCCGGAGGACGGGCTGCGCGGTCGCGCGTGGCGGGCCGGCGCACATCCCGCCGCCTGCCGGCGAAGGAACCGACTGCCCTTGAGCGATCAGCCTGACGTGACCGCGCCCCGCGTGGCCGAAACCGAGCATCCCGACGCCCTGACCCCCGACGCCCCGATGGAGGGCCCCGTCGAGGCCGCGCCGCCGCGCGCCGTCTTCGAGGATCTGGGCCTGTCCGAGCCGCTGCTGCGCGGCGTCGCGGAGGCCGGCTATGTCCACCCGACGCCCATCCAGGAGCAGGCCATCCCGGTCGTGCTGATGGGCCGCGACGTCATGGGCTGCGCCCAGACCGGCACCGGCAAGACCGCCAGCTTCGTGCTGCCGATGATGGACATCCTGGCCGGCTCTCGTGCCAAGGCGCGGATGCCGCGCAGCCTGATCCTGGAGCCGACGCGCGAGCTCGCCCTGCAGGTGGCCGAGAACTTCGTCAAGTACGGCACCCACATGAAGCTGAACCATGCGCTGCTGATCGGCGGCGAGAGCATGGCCGATCAGCGAGACGTGCTGGACAAGGGCGTCGACGTGCTGATCGCGACGCCGGGCCGGCTGCTCGACCTGTTCGAGCGCGGCCGGCTGATGCTGGCCGACTGCAAGGTGCTCGTCATCGACGAGGCCGACCGCATGCTGGACATGGGCTTCATCCCCGATGTCGAGCGCATCGTCAGCCTGCTGCCGCCGCTGCGCCAGACGCTGTTCTTCAGCGCCACCATGGCGCCCGAGATCCGCAAGCTGGCCGATGCCTTCCTGCAGAACCCGAAGACCATCTCGGTCTCCGCCCCGGCTTCCGTCGCGACCACCATCACGACCGGGCTGGTCTATGTGCAGGAGCGCGACAAGCGCGAGGCGCTGCGCCGGCTGATCCGGTCGCAGGAGGTGCAGAACGCGCTGATCTTCTGCAACCGCAAGCGCGATGTCGACGTGCTGCACAAGAGCCTGACCAAGCACGGCTTCAAGGTCGGCGCGCTGCATGGCGACCTGGCCCAGTCGGTGCGCTTCGCGACGCTGGAGAAGTTCAAGGCCGGCGAGCTGCAGCTGCTGGTCTGCTCGGACGTCGCGGCGCGCGGCATCGACATCGGCGGGCTGAGCCACGTCTTCAACTTCGACGTGCCCTTCCGCGACGAGGACTATGTCCACCGCATCGGCCGCACCGGCCGCGCCGGGCGCGAGGGGCATGCCTACAGCATCGCGACCTCGGACGACGTGAAGCTGGTCGCCGCCATCGAGGCGCTGACCGGCAAGACCATCCCCCGCATCGAGATCGACGGGCTGGACACGGTCACCGCCGAGGAGCTGGCCGAGGCCGCCAGCGCGCCGCGCGGCGGGCGTGGTCGCGGCAAGCCGCATGGCAAGGACGCCAAGGGCGGCCGCGGACGCGACCGCGATCGCGGTGAGTCGCGCGGCGAAGGCCGCAGCGAGCGC
>NZ_MLCO01000406.1 GCF_001982615.1 Teichococcus deserti
GTTCAGCACCAGGCGCCGCAGGCTGGCGCGGCGGCGCGACTGGCCGGGGAGGCTGGCCAGGCCCAGCCCGATCAGCCCGCCCATCGAGGTGCCGACCAGGTCATAGGGCCGCCCCAGCCCGCGCAGCAGCGGCTGCAGCAGCGCCACATAGGTCGGCACGGCATAGAGCCGCGGATCGGCCAGCCAGGAGGACATCCCGCGGCCGGGCATGTCGGGGCAGAGGACGCGGTGGCCCCCGGCGGCCAGCGCCATGGCCAGCGGGTCGAAGTCGCGACCGTTGCGCGACAGCCCGTGCAGGCAGAGGACGGGGGCGCCGTCGGGCGGCCCCCATTCCACCCAGCGCAGGTCGACGGCGCCCATGACGAGGCGACCGGGCGGCAGGGGCACGCGGATCGCCCCCGGCCGGGGCCCGGGGAAGGACGTGGTCACACCCCCTTCCCCGCGGTCATCAGACGATGCCGCCCTTGCGCAGCGCGGCGATCGCCTCGGCGTCGTAGCCGAGCCCCGCCAGCACGTCGTCGGTGTGCTGGCCCAGCACCGGCGCCGCCAGGCGGTAGTCCGGCGGCGTCGCCGAAAGCTTCACCGGATTGGCGATGACGGTGACCTCCTCGCCCGAGGCATGCGGCATGCGCACCACCATGTCGCGCGCCACCACATGCGGGTCGGCAAAGACCTCTTTCAAGGTGTTGATGGGACCGCAACCGATCTTCAGGGCCTCCAGGGCCTCGATCCAGACCTTGGTCGGCTTGGTCCTGGTGACCGCCGTCAGCGTCTCGGTGACCAGCGCCCGGTTGCCGACGCGGGCCGCGTTGGTCGCGTAGCGCTCGTCCGCCAGCAGGTGCTCCAGAGCAAAATTCTTGCAGAAGCGCTCGAAGGTGGGGTCGTTGCCGATCGACAGCACCATGTAGCCGTCCTCGGTCGGGAAGACCTGGTAGGGCACGATGTTCGGGTGCTGGTTGCCGAGCCGCGGCGGGTTCTCGCTGGTCGCCAGGTAGTTCATGCCCTGGTTGGCCAGCCAGGCGACATGGGTGTCGAGCATGCCGATGTCGATCTGCTGGCCCTGGCCCGTCGCCTCGCGGTGGCGGAGCGCTGCCAGGATGCCGATGGTGCCGTAGAGGCCGGCGAAGAGGTCGGCGACCGGGATGCCGACCTTCTGCGGCTCGCCCTTCGGCTCGCCGGTCAGCGACATGACGCCGCCCATCGCCTGGATCAGCGCGTCATAGCCGGGGCGCGGCGCATAGGGGCCGGTCTGGCCGAAGCCGGTGATCGAGCAGTAGATCAGCTTCGGGTACTTTTCTTTCAGTTCGTTCCAACCCAGGCCGTACTTCGCCAGGGCGCCCACCTTGAAATTCTCGACCAAAATGTCGGCGTTCTCGAGCAGCCTGTGCACGATCGCCTGGCCCTCGGCCTGGGCGATGTCGACGGTCAGCGACTTCTTGTTGCGGTTCACGCCGACGAAATAGGCGCTCTCCTTGGTCTTCGGCACATAGGGTGGCGCGAAGGCGCGGGTGTCGTCGCCGGCCTCGGGGCGCTCGATCTTGATGACGTCGGCGCCGAGGTCGCCCAGCATCTGCGTGCAGGTGGGGCCTGCCAGCACCCGGGTCAGATCCACCACGCGCAGGCCCTTCAGCGGGCCGGTCGGTTCCGTCATCAATTCGTTCCTTGGTCTTCTCGTTCGTCACCGGTGACACCCGGGTTTCACCCCGGGGCGGCCGCGCATCAAGCCAGATTCGCGGCGATCCCGCCACCCGGCCCGCGCGCCGGCGCCGCCCCGGGGCCGCCGCGCCCGCCGCCCGCGGTGCCGGCGGCCAGCCATTGCGGCAGCAGCGCGTCCAGCTCCTGCGGCCGGTCGATGGCATAGCCCTGGGCGCAGTCGACGCCGAGGCCGGCCAGCAGGTCCAGGATCGCCGCGTCCTCGACGAATTCGGCGACGGTCGCCGCGCCGATCTCGCGGGCGATGCGGGTGATCGAGCGGACGATGGCCAGGTCGATCGGGCTGTCGGGCAGGTTGCGGATGAAGGTGCCGTCGATCTTCAGGCCGTCGACCCGGAAGGCGCGGAGGTAGCCGAAGGAGGAGAGCCCCGCGCCGAAATCGTCCAGCGCCACCCGGCAGCCCTGGGCGCGGATGCGGTCGATGATGCCGCGCGCCTGGTCGATGTTGCTGACGAGCGCGGTCTCGGTGATCTCCAGCGTCAGCGCTGCCGGCGGCAGCGCCGAGGCCTCCAGCAGGCCGAGGAAGAAGGCGAGGAAGCCGGGGTCGTTCAGGGAATTGGCGGAAATGTTGATGGCCAGCGCCAGGTCGGGCACGGCGGCCAAGGCAGGGGCGCGGCGCTGCAGCACCTCGGCCAGGACCCAGCGGTCGATCTCGGCCATCAGGTCGTAGCGCTCGGCGACCGGGATGAAGAGGGCGGGCGAGACCAGGCTGCCATCGCGCGCGACCATCCGCAGCAGCAGCTCGTGATGCGCGTGGCCCCCGGGGCGGATGGCGGCGATGCGCTGGGCATGCAGGCGGAAGCGGTTCTCGCGCAGCGCTTCGCGGAGCTCCGCCGCCATGATGATCTCGCGGTGCCGGGCGGCGCCCTCGCGGGCGTCCTGGGCATAGGCGATGATGCGGTTGCGCCCGGCATGCTTGGCGGCGTAGCAGGCGACGTCGGCCTGCTTCATCACCGTGTTGCGCGTTTCCGAGCCGGCAGTGATGGCGACCACCCCCATGCTGGCGGTCATCGGATAGGCCCGCCCCTCCCAGAGGAAGGGCACCGCGGCGATGGCGTGGAGCAGCCGGTCGAGCTCGGCCATGGCGGCCTCCGCCGGGCGGTCGAACAGGATGATGGCGAATTCGTCGCCGCCGAGCCGGGCCACCAGGTCGTTCGGCTTCAGCTCGCGGCACAGCAGTCCGGCCACCACCCGCAGCAGCGCGTCGCCCGCCGCGTGGCCCGCCGTGTCGTTGACGATCTTGAAGCGGTCGAGGTCGATGAAGCAGAGCGCATGCTCGAGGCCGCGCTCGCGCGCCGAATCGACCGCCTCGACCAGCACCGCCTCGAACTTGCGGCGGTTGGGCAGGCCGGTCAGCGCGTCGTGCAGGGCGCTGAACTCCAGCTCGCGCTGCATGGCGCGCAGCGAGCTGACA
>NZ_MLCO01000407.1 GCF_001982615.1 Teichococcus deserti
GCCAGCGTCGCTGCGGCGGTGGCGCCCCCCCCCAGCGCGGCGATCAGCACGAACAGGCCGGTGACCACGCGCGGCTCGGGCAGCAGCAGCCGCACCGCCCCCTGCCCACCCGCCGGAATGCGCAGCGCCGCCCCGCCGCTGGCCGCCGGCAGCTCGGGCGCGCCGGGCGCCGCTTGCCGGGCGGCGGCGCCGGGACGCGCCGCGCCGCTGTGCTGGATCGACAGCCGCGCCTGCTGCGGCACCATCCCGGCCGGAAAGGCGATGCTGACCTGCTGCGCCTGCAGCCGCCCGCCGGGGAAGCGCAGCACCTGTTTCTCGGATCCTTCGACGAAGCCGCGGCGCTCCAGCGCGATGCCCAGGTCTAGCGCGCCGATGGCGACCTGGCAGGGATGGTCGGCGCTGCAGATCAGCTCGACCGAGA
This sequence comes from Teichococcus deserti, assembly GCF_001982615.1. Classification (GTDB taxonomy): domain Bacteria; phylum Pseudomonadota; class Alphaproteobacteria; order Acetobacterales; family Acetobacteraceae; genus Pseudoroseomonas; species Pseudoroseomonas deserti. Next base: position 422 of record NZ_MLCO01000407.1, read on the forward strand.
GCGGGTTGGGCAGGCTGGCGCGGCCGGCGGCATGGCGCGCGGCCAGGATGTTGAGCGTGTCGCGCAAGGCCGGGCCGAAGCCGCCGGAGACCGGCAGGCTGGCGCCGGTGGCCAGCAGCTGCGGCCCCGCGGGATCGCCCAGGATGCGGCAGGCCAGCTGCGGCAGGGCGACCTCGGCGCGCAGGGTGACGCCGGCGATGTCGCCGGGTACCAGGGCGAAATCGCTGCCCGCCCGGCGGCGGCGCAGCACCAGCCGGGCATCGGTCAGGTTCAGCGTGGCGCCATTGGCGCCGAGCGCCGCCTCCACCACCGGGTCTTCGGAAACATTGCTGCCGTCGAAGCGGAAACCGCGCAGCGTGTCGCCGGCCTGTGTGGCGCCCAGGCGGATGCGCAGGATCGGCCGAGCGGTGGAAAGCCGCAGCACCAGGCCAGGGCCTTCGCTGGCCAGGGCGACGGGTGCCGGCCCCGTCCCCTTGGCCTCGAACTCCCGCGCCGAGAAGGTCAGGTCCAGCACCGAATCATCCGACAGGAAAAAACCCTGGGCGCCGGCGCCGGTGGGGAAGTCGAGGCGGAAGCGCCGTTCGAAGCGGGTGACGCCATTCACCGTGACCGCCGTGTCCAAGGGCTGGGCGGTGGCGGCGCCGGGAAGCTGGGCGCGTTGCAGCCGCATCTCAGCGCGGGCCCTGCGGCCGGATCACCGGCCCCACCACGGGGCCCACCACCGGCCCCTGGGCGACCCGCAGCCGCTGGTCGAGGGTGGTCGACAGCTCCTGCCGCAGCGCGCCCAGGTCGGTCGCCTGCCGCTGGGTCAGGCTGGCCAGGTCCGCCCGCGTCACCCGGTCGCGTTCCAGCGCGACCAGCCGCTGCTCCAGCCGGGTGCCCATCTCCTGCCTGATGCCGGCGATATCGGCGGCCTGGCGCTGGCTCAGCGCGGTCAGCTCGGCGCGGGTGACACGGTCGGCTTCCAGCGCCCGCAGCCGCGGCTCCAGCGCGCCGGAAAAATCCTGGCGCAGGCGGGTGAGCTCGGCGGTCTGGCGCTGCTCCAGCCCGGCGATATCGGCGCGGGTGACGCGGTCGGCCTCCAGCGTGCGGATCCGCTGGTCGAAGCCGGTGTTCAGCTCCTGCCGCAGCCGGGTCAGGTCGGCGGCCTGGCGCTGTTCCAGCGCGGCCAGGTCGGCGCGGCTGACGCGGCCCTGCTCGGCCAGGGTCAGCCGGCCTTCCAGCCCGGCGATGCGGGAATCCAGCTTGGAATCGCCGAGCCCGGTCACCTGCCGCACGTCGCGCACGCTTTCGATGGCGGTATAGACCGCCAGCCCGCCGCCGCTGATCGCCGCGCCCGAGGCGCCGGCGGCACGCGCCAGCTCGACCATGGTCTGGCCCTTGAAGCGCCCGGCATTCCGGGCGAGGTAGCGGTTGACGCTGTCGGCGGCGACCACGTCGCGCAGCGCCTGGCCGAGCACGCCGCGCTCCAGCCCGGCCACCGCCCGCGTCGCCCCCACCAGGTTCTTGGCCAGCTGCGCGGCGTCCTGGTCGGCCCGCATGCCTTCCAGCAGCCGCGGCAGGCGGTCATCCTGCTCGATCGCCGTCTGCAGCGCCGTGGCGAAAGGGCCCAGCCAGTTGACGACGCGCAAGGTCGCGAGCGCCAGCACCGGGGCCTCCGGCGCCGGCGGCTCGGCCACGGCGAAGATGGTGGCGGGGATCACCGGCAGGCCGGCGGCGGAGGCCCC
>NZ_MLCO01000408.1 GCF_001982615.1 Teichococcus deserti
CCAGAGCGCCAATATCCCCTCGGCCATCCTCTGGGCGCCGGTGGAGGTCTATGTCTCGCGGCTGCGGCGCCGGCTGGCGGCGCTGGACTGCGGCCTGGCGATCCACACCGAGCGCGGCGCCGGCTACCGCCTGGCGGCGGCATGAGCCGGCGCGCGGGCCCGGCCTCGCTGACCACCGGCGCCGCCATCGCGCTGCTGGCGAGCCTTGCCACCGCCGCGGCGATGCTGATCCTGCTGCTGGCCGGCCGGAATGCCGAGGCGCTGCGCCAGCTGGAGGAGCGCGCGCTGATGGGCCGCGCCGCCGTCATCATCCGCCATCTGGAGCACCGGCCGGAAGGCTGGCGGCTGGACTTGCCGGCCGATGTCGCCGCCGCCTTCTCGCCCGCCTATGGCCGCGCCGCCTATGCCGTGGTCGATGCCGAGGGGCGCTTCCTGCTCGGCGCCAACACCGCAGCACCACTGAAGATCCCGGCGCCCGCCGACGATGCCCGCGCCTTCACCCTGGACCGCGCCGAGCGCGACTGGCGGGGCCTCGCCATCCCCGCGGTGATCGACGGCCAGGCGCTGTCGATCCAGGTGGCCGAGGACCTGCAGCATCCCGACGTGCTGCTGGACGACGCCGCCGCGGAATTCGTCCGCGACGTGGTCTGGCTGGTGCTGCCGGTCTTCCTGGTGCTGTGCCTGGCGATGCTCTGGCTGCTGCAGCGGTTGAAGCGCCCGCTGCGCGACCTGGCCGAGCAGGCCGAGGGCATCGCCGCCGGCGGCGCGGGCGGCCGCCTGCGCGAGGTTGGCGTGCCGAGCGAGCTGCTGCCGATGCTGCGCACCTTCAACGAGGCGCTGGCGCGCCTCGAGGCCGCCCAGGCCGAGCAGCGCGGCTTCATCGCCGATGCGGCGCATGAGCTGCGCACCCCGCTGGCGGTGCTGCAGGCGCAGCTGGACCTGGTGCAGGACCGCGCCGCCGCGGCGCCGCTGGCCCGCGACCTGGGCGTGCTGGAGCGCATGGTCGGGCAGCTGCTGGCCATCGCCGCGCTGGACGACCGCGCCCTGCGCCCCGACCGCCGCCTGGACCTGCGGCTGCTGGCCGCCGACCTCGCCGAATACCTGACGCCGCTGGCCGAGGCGCGCGGCGTGACGCTGGACTGCGCCACCCCCGCCGCCCCGGTGATGATCCTGGCCGAGGAGGAGGCGCTGTCCCAGGCCGTGGTCAACCTGCTGGAAAACGCCATCGGCCATTCGCCGGAGGGCGGCACGGTGCGGCTGGCGGTGACCGCCGAGGGCCGGGTCCAGGTCGCCGACAGCGGCCCGGGCATCCCGGATTTCGAGCGCAAGCTGGTGTTCCGCCGCTTCTGGCGCTCGCGCCGGCGGGCCGAGGCGCGGCGGCGCGGCGCCGGATTGGGCCTGGCCATCGTGCAGCGCGCGGCGGAAATCCATGGCGGCACCGTCGTGGTGGGCGACGCGCCGGGCGGCGGCGCCTGCTTCACCCTGGCGCTGCCGCTGGCCGACTGACGTCCGGGAAACCGGACCTTTTTCCTCCGCCGCGTTCACCTTTCCGGACCTCGGGGCGCGCCATGCTGCGGCGCTGCCGGGGCCGCGGTCCTGGCACGGAATTTGGGTCGCAGCCGCCACCCGCCGCGAGAGGAGCGCCGCCATGCCGCCAGCCCATCGGACCGGACCGCGCCTGGCGCGACGCGGCTTCTCCCGTCCGGCGGCGCTGCGGCTGGCGCGCGCCATCGCCCGCGGGCCGGTGCGGCGCCGACTGCTGCCGCTGGTGGTGACCGCCGCGGCCGCCCTGGCGGCGCCGACGCTGCGGGCGCGGCCGGCCTGGCCCGGGGCGCCGCTGCGGTTGGTGGTGGCCTTCGCCGCCGGCGGCG
>NZ_MLCO01000041.1 GCF_001982615.1 Teichococcus deserti
CTCGGAGGTGTGTATGAGAGACAGCCCTCCGCCACCGCCAGCAGGCCATGCAGCCCGGCCTGGATCGCGCCGCCGGTCCAGCGCAGCGTGGCGCCGCCGGCAGCGCCCCCCGCCCCGCCATCGCCGCCCAGGGTGGTGTCGAAGAGGTCGGCGGTCGCGCCGACGCCGCCATCGCCGCCGGCGCCGCCGAGCGAGCGCACGCGGACGCCGGCGGTGAGCGCCAGCACCGTGCCGGTGGCGGTCAGCGAGGCGGCGCCGCCCGCGCCGCCGCCGCCGCCGTCGGAGGCGTCCTTGTAGAAGATGCCTGCCGTGCCGCTGTCGCCGCCGCGGCCGCCGACGCCGCCGCGCGACACCAGGTCGAGGCCGATGCCGGCTGGCCCAGACCCAGGATCGGCGACGAAGCGGCCCTCGAAGCCGATGGTGACCACGCCGCCGGCGCCGCCCCGGGCGCCGGTCGCCTCGCCGGTCTCCGAGGCCCTGGCGCCGCCCTGGCCGCCGGCGCCACCGCTGCTGGCGATCGGCGCGCCATAGGTCTGCAGGCCTGAATCCGGATTGCCGCCGCCGATGATGGTCAGGCCGGTGTTGCTGCCGGTGATCTGCGCGCCGTCCTGGCCCGGGCTGCCGGCCGGCCGGCCGCCATCGCCGCCATCGATGCCGGGGCAGCCGGCCTGGCCCTGCGAGGCGACGCCATAGGGGGTCTGCGGCGTGGTCGGGCCGAAGCTCTGGTTGGCATAATCGGCCTGGACTGGCGGCGGCGGCGGCGGATTGCCGCCCAGCGAGCATTGCGCCTGGGCGGTGCCCGGCAGCAGCGCCTGCCCCGCCGCCCAGGCCCCCAGTAGTAGGCCTAGCCGCCGGTCCTTCGCCACCGCGGCGACCGCGCGCGACGACGCCCGGGCCATCGCAGCCCGCTTGCCCCTGGACATTGGACGCTCCCCCCGCCGGGCGCGCCGGCTCTTTGCGCTGCTTAAAAAGTTGCCTATTCGCAATCATATGCCGATGATATTGTTGGGATGCCAAGAGATTCGAACCGATTTCGCGTCGGTTTTCGCATGGCGAAATTCCGTTTCGCTCCCTGCAGTGATCCCCAGGCCATCGTCACATCCGGCGCGGCAGGCGCCGCCATCGGAGAAGCACCGCGTGAGAATTCTCCCCTTCCTGCGCTGCCACCCGGACCAGGCCCCGCACGACCCGGCCGCCCGCATCCAGCGCGGCCCGACCCCGCCCGAGGACGCCCTGCGCCTGGCCCCGGGTGGGCTGGAGCGGGCGCTGGCCCGGCTGCCGGTCACCGTCCAGGCCGTCCTGCACCGGTCCGGGGTGCCCGGGGCGGCGGTGGCCGTGGTGCAGGGCGGCCGCACCGTCTTCGCCCGCGGCTTCGGACTGCGCGACAACCGCGGCACGGCGCCGGTGACGGCCGAGACCGTCTTCCAGATTGCTTCGCTGTCGAAGCCGGTGACGGCGACGGTGGTGGCCACCCAGGTGGCCGCGGAGCGCGTGTCCTGGGATGACCCAGTGCGGCGCCACCTGCCCGGGCTGCAGCTGAGCGATCCGCAGGTCGCCGCCCAGGCCACCATCGGCGACGCGCTGGAGGATCTGGGCTATCCGCGCGGCGCCATCATCGAGCGGCTGCGGCTGGCGCCGCTGGATCCCTTCCGCCGCCGTTACCACTACGCCAATTTCGGCTTCACCATCGCCGCCGAGGCGGTCGCCGCCGCCGCTGGCGCGGCGTGGGAGGACCTGGCGGCGCGGGCGCTGTTCCGGCCGCTCGGCATGCAGGCCACCAGCGCGCGCCATGCCGAGCTGCTGGCGCGCGACAACCGGGCGCTGCTGCATGTGCTGCAGGACGGGCGCTTCCAGCCGCTCTACGACCGCGATGCCGATGCGCAGTCGCCGGCGGGCGGCGTGTCCTCCACGGTGCTGGACCTGGCGGCCTGGATGAAGCTGCTGCTGCGGCCGCACCGCCCGGGCCAGCCGCCGCTGCTGACCGAGGCGGCGCTGCTGCCCGCTCTGGTGCCGCAGGTGCTGGACGGGCTGCCGCCGGTCGCCGCCGCCCGCCCCGCCGCGTATGGCTATGGCTTCAACATCGGCGTGACGCCGGGCGGGCATCCGGTCATGAGCCATTCCGGCGCCTTCCTGCTGGGCGCGGGGACGCATGTGCAGCTGCTGCCCTCGGCCGATCTCGGCGTCGTCGTGCTGACCAATGGCGGCCCAGTCGGCGCGGCCGAGGCGATCGCGGCGACGCTGACGGACACGGCGCAGTTCGGCGCGCCGCTGCGCGACTGGTTCGCCGCCTTCAACGGGCGGATGCAGGGGCTCTATGCCCCGGTAGGCGACCTGGCCGGCGGCCCACCGCCCGCGACGCCAGAACCGCCGCGCGCCGCGGAGGCCTATGCCGGGCGCTATGACAGCGATTTCTTCGGCCCGGCCGAGATCGTGACGGCCGACGGCAAGCTGGCGATCCTGCTGGGGCCGCAGCGACGACCCCATCCCCTGGCGCCCTGGGACGGCGATGTCTTCGCTCTCGCCCCGCTCGGCGAGAATGCACCGAAAGGTTCGCTGTCCTCGGTCCGCTTCACGATGGAGGAAGGGGGGCCACAGGCTTCGTCATCGCTTGGCTGGACGCGCAGGGATTGGCGCGCTGGCGGCGGTGAGGCCGCGCGTCACGCCAGGCTTGACCGCGCCGCGCCACGCTGCGGCCGACGCCTGTCACGCGGCGCGGCGGTCGACCGGATACTTCCCCGTCGCGCTCCATGGTGCTGTCTTCGTCCTTGGAGACCGGATGAGCGGCTTCGGCAGGGAAGCGGCGGCGCCGGGCATCGGCACGCCGCTTTTTTCGTACCCGGCAATGCGCGCCAGGTCGCGCCCCTGCGACTGCCCTGGGGCGGCGCTGGAGGGCGGCGGCTTGGCGGGTATGTGGCGGTGCCGCGGTCAGCGGGGCTAGGCGGCTGTGCGGCCGTCCCTGGCCGCCGGGGAGGGCGGCTGGCTGCGCAGCGGAGGAGGGGGT
>NZ_MLCO01000409.1 GCF_001982615.1 Teichococcus deserti
GCGGCGCGCCACGAGGGTCTCGTGGGACATGATCGTCTCCTGAAGCGGAGCGGAGGGAAGCGGGACGGGCGGCTCGACCGGTTCAGCGACAGCGCCGACACGGCGCGGCATGTCCAGGGATGAAGGCCGACGAGGCGTGACGCGGCATGATGCCGTCTCTCCGATGCGCTTTTGGTGCAGCGGCATCATGGCCGGATTCGGCGCATTGGCCAAGGTGGTTATCTTTAAATAGCGAATCGGAAAAGCATTAAAGGCGGCGTTAAAAGATGGTCAGCTGGCGCCGGCATCGTCTGCTGATCAAGGGCTCCGGCACCTTCTGCAGCGGATCGGCCGCCGCTGATGCTCCGCGCAAAAGCGAGGTGGCGCCGAATCAGCGACACGAATCTGCATTTTGCTATTTCCACGAACATTAAAGACGTGAAAGAATTCCGGTGAAGGGTCGGCATGGCGCCGAGGCGGCGAGGAGCCGGGCGAGGCGCCCGTCCGGTTCCCCGCGCCTCGCCATGTCCGAAGACCCTTCCCAACCGGCGCAAGCCCTGTTTCTTAACGAGGATCCTTTCATGCGCAGCATCCTTCTCGCCACGGCGGCGGCCCTGGCGCTGCAGCTGGGCGCCCCGGCCGGCGCCCTGGCCCAGGCGCCCACCGCCGCGCCCACCC
>NZ_MLCO01000410.1 GCF_001982615.1 Teichococcus deserti
CGCCGAGCACTGTCGCCAGCAACGGCGCGCCGGCCGCCGCCGCCCCCGCCCGCCGCGGCCTGGCGCTGGACGTCGTCGACTACGAGGATGACGGCGACATGCGCTTCGCCGGCGCGGCGCCCCCGGGCGCGGTGGTGCGGCTCTATGTCGACCAGGCGCATGTCGGCGACGCCACCCCCGATGCCGAAGGCCGCTGGAGCCTGACGCCCGCGGCGGGCGCCCAGCCGCAGCCGGGGATGCACACGCTGCGCCTCGACCAGATCGGCCCGCGCGGCCAGGTGACGGCGCGGCTGGAGCTGCCCTTCCAGCGCGAGGCGCGCCAGACCGTCGCCGCCCAGACCCCGGCCGAGGGCCGCGTCACCGTGCAGCCCGGCAACAGCCTGTGGCGCATCGCCCGCGCCAGCTATGGCCGCGGCATGCGCTACACCGTGATCTACCGCGCCAACCGCGACCAGATCCGCGAGCCCACCCGGATCTATCCCGGCCAGGTTTTCGTCCTGCCGCCCAGCTGACGCCGTCCCGGGCCGCGCAAACCGCCTTCCGCAACGCCGACGCTTGCGCCGCCTGCAACCCTGCCCCTCGGGCGAGGGTTGTTTGCGCGACCGCGACCGACCATAACCGCAGGTATCATGGCGCTCCTTGAAAGCCTTCGCATGGTTCTGGCCCCGCCGCATCCGGCGGGCCGGCCCTTCATCATCGGCGGCGCGGCGGTGGCCGTGGTCGGCCTCCTGTCGAGCGGTCTGGTCGGCGGCTCCTGGCTGTTCTGGCTGGGCCTCGGCTTCACGCTGTTCTGCCTCTACTTCTTCCGGGATCCGGAACGGGTGGTGCCGGACCGGCCGGTCTTCGTGGCCCCGGCCGACGGCCATGTGGTCAGCATCCGCCCTGCGGTGCCGCCGGCCGAGCTCGGCCTGGGCGACGCGCCGCGCTGGCGGGTGGCGATCTTCCTCTCCGTGCTCGACGTGCATGTGAACCGCAGCCCCTGCACCGCGACGGTCACCCGCATCGCCTATCACCACGGCAAGTTCCTCAGCGCCAACATGGACAAGGCCAGCACCGACAACGAGCGCAACGCGCTGGCCATGCGCCTGCCCGACGGGCGCGAGATCGCCGTGGTGCAGATCGCCGGGCTGATCGCCCGCCGCATCCTCTGCGACGTGCGCGAGGGCGACCAGCTGCGCGTCGGCGAGCGCTTCGGCATCATCCGCTTCGGCAGCCGCACCGACCTCTATCTGCCCGAGGGCGTCCGCCCGCTGGTGGTCGAGGGCCAGACCATGATCGGCGGCGAGACCGTCATCGCCGACCTGACGCCGCCGGCCGAGGCCGCGCCCGCCGCCCGCCCGGCCGGCAGCTACACCATGCCCGGCGAGCCCGCCTGATGCAGCGCCCGCCGCGTCCCCGCCGCTTCCGTTTCGCCGCGCGCCAGCGTCCGCGCTTCCAGGGCCAGTCCTTCAACCGGCTGATCCCGAACATCATGACGCTGCTCGGCCTCTGCGCCGGGCTGATGGCGATGCGCTTCGCGCTGGAGGACCGGTGGGAGCCGGCGGCCGGCCTGATCATCCTGGCCGGCGCCATCGACGGGCTGGACGGCCGCCTGGCGCGGCTGCTGAAGGCCACCAGCCGCTTCGGCGCCGAATTCGACAGCCTGGCCGATTTCCTGTCCTTCGGCGTCGCGCCGGCGATGATCCTCTACCTGTGGACCATGCATGACTACCGCGGGCTTGGCTTCGTGCCCTGCGTCATGTTCGCGGTCTGCATGTCGCTGCGCCTGGCCCGCTTCAACGCGACGCTGGATGCCGGCCCGGTGCCGCTGACCGGCCCGGCGCCGAAGCCCGCCTATGCGCAGAGCTTCTTCACCGGCGTGCCCGCGCCCGCCGGCGCGCTGCTGGGCATGTTCCCGATCTTCGCCTCGCTGGCCTTCTCCGGCTGGGGCTGGGACGGGCTGGCCGCCGCCGTGCGGCATCCGCTGTTCGTCGGCTGCGTGCTGATCGGCACGGCGCTGATGCTGGTCAGCACCCTGCCGACCTGGTCCTTCAAGAACTTCAAGGTGCGGCGCGAATACATCCTGCCGCTGCTGCTCTCGGTCGGCGCCTATGCCGCGCTGCTGGTCAGCGAGCCCTGGGCGGCGCTGGCCGCGGCCGGGCTGATCTATGTCTCGATGCTGCCCTTCTCGCTGCGCTCCTATATCCGGCTGAAGCGCGAGGCGGAGGAGATGATCGAGCCGGTGGCGCCGACCCCCGCCGTGTCCGAGCCGCCCGCCGCCTGACGTGACCGGTGCGGCGCCGCTCCCCGCTGCGCCGCGCCTTCGAATTGGTCTATGCTGGCCCCAGCGCCGCGCGGACCCGCCGCCGGCCGAGGGGAGGCAGGTGGTGGACCGGCCCGGGGCCTTGCAGCGTGACCTGCCGGACGGCGTGGCCGGCGATGCCTGACCAGGGCCTGCCCGACCGCGGCCTGCGCGTCGTCTGGCGCCGCAACAGCCTGCCCGGCCTGGAGCGGGTGGCGCTGGGCTACGGCCCGCCGCCGCCGCCCGCCAATGATGCCGGCCCGCTGCCGCGCTGGCAGCCGCCGCCGCCCCTGGCGCCACCGCCCGCGCCGACGCCGCGCGGCCTTGGCCTGGATGCCGCCCTGGCGCTGATCCTGATCGTGGTGATGCTGCTGCTGGCCGGCATCCGCTTCTGAGCCTTCTCCCGCGCCGGCGCCGGGCGCTGCCGCGCGGCGAGGCACTCCGGTTCATCACTCAGCAAAAATCCTCCTCATAACGTGAGCCTTGTCGAAGGGTCACGAGGTCGTGACCCATGGCCGCACAGGCCAGGGCGCGACGGTCCCCGGTTCCGGGCGATCATCCCGCACGGAGAGGGGTTCGAATCGCATGCGGGCTGCTGCCATCGGACGGCGCGGTGTCCTGGCGGCCGGGGCGGGGGCACTGCTCTCGGCCTGCGCCGGGCCGGCGGCGCGGGAGGCCATCGGCACCCCGGCCGAGCGTATCGCCGCCACCGGCTTCGCCGAGCTGCAGCGGGACGGGTCGTCGCGCGGCAGCGTCGTCGGCTTCGGTGACCGCCATGTGCTGACCTGCGCCCATGTGCTGGGCCGGCACCAGGGCGGCTTCTCGCTGCGCCGCGGCGACGGCGCCGAGGCGGCGGCCGAGCTGGTCGGGTGCAGCGCCCGGATGGACCCGGCGGTGCTGCGCGTCGCCGCCGGCTTCCTGGCGCCGCCGCCGGTCATGCGCGGCCTGCTGCCCATCGCCGGCGAAGCGGTCTGGGCTGCCGGCGCCCCCGGCATCGGCGCCTCGGTCGCCGCCGGCCGGGTCGAGGCGCCGGATGCCGAGATGCCCGGCTACGGCCGCGGCTTCACCGCCCGCATGCCGGCCTTGATGGGCTATTCCGGCGGGCCAGTGGTCGACCGCCTGGGCCAGCTGATGGGGCTGACCACGGCGCTGCCGGAGGGCGGCAATGCGGCGTTGCTGGCGCTGCTGACGGGCACCGACCTGGACGGGCTGCTGCGGCGCAACCGGCAGGTCTTCGTGCTGTCGATCCACCGCGCCCAGGCCGAGGCGGCGCTGCTGCTGGAAGGCCGCAAAGCGGCGTGATGCGGCACCGCGTCAGCGGCGATTAGCCTGGACTTCTTACGGCGTGGTCACGCAGGCTTCACTGCAATCAACCGGGGCGTGAAGTGGCGGATCGCCGCTCCCCCGCGCAGGGAGGTGTGTCCATGACCATCGCCAGAATTCTGAACGCCAAGGGCTCGCAGGTCGTCTCGGTCAACCCGGTCGACGACGCCGTCTCGGTCGCCCGCACCCTGGCACAGCACCGCATCGGCGCCGTGCTGGTGCGCGATCCGGCCGGCCAGGTGCTGGGCATCGTCTCGGAGCGCGACATCGTCCGGGCGCTGGCCAGCCAGGGCGGCACCAGCAGCGCGCTGCAGGCGCAGCAGCTGATGACCCGGCTGCTCTACACCATCACCCCGACCACGCCGATCGGCGAGGCACTGGCGCTGATGACCGATCGCCGCGTCCGCCACCTGCCGGTGCTGGAGGACGGCGGCGGGCTGGCCGGGATGATCTCGATCGGCGACCTGGTGAAGGCGCGCATCGCCGAGGCCGAGCAGGAGGCGCAGGAGCTGCGCGAATTCGTCACCTCGACGGTTTGATCGGGACGGTTTGATTGGGACGGTCTGATCGGGACGGTCTGATCAGGACGGTGCGAACGGGACGGTTTGATCGGGCGCAGGCCGGGAGGGGGCGGGAATTTCCGGCGGCGCTGCCACGTAAGCCAGCGTGAACGGTTGAACCCCTAGCCTGGAAGGGCCGCAGCGCGTGCTGCGGCTTCCCCGCCGGAGGCCCGGAATGAGCTGGAGCGACGCCTCTTCCCTTCGTCGACGCGCGCTGCTGGGCGCGGGCCTCGCCTTGGCGGCGCCCGGGCTGGCGCGCGGCCAGACCCGCTGGCAGGTCGCCAGCGCCTATCCGGAAGGGAATTTCCACACCCGCAACCTGCAGGCCTTCCTCGAGCAGGTGACGGAGGAGAGCGACGGCCGGCTGCAGTTTCGCCTGCACAGCGACGCGGCGCTGCTCGGCATGACCGAGATCCGCCGCGGCGTGCAGACCGGCCAGGTGCAACTGGGAGAAATCCTGCTTTCGGCCTATGGGCAGGAGGACCCGCTCTTCGAGCTGGACGCCATCCCGCAGCTGGTCGCCGGCTTCGGCCAGGCCGAGCGGCTGGCGGCGCTGGCCCGGCCACTGGTCGAGGCGCGCTTCCGCCGCACCGGCTCGACCCTGCTCTACACCGTGCCCTGGCCGCCCTCCGGCATCTTCAGCAATGTCCCGGTCGAAACGGTGGAGGCGCTGCACGGCCTGCGGCTGCGCACCTACAACGCGCAGACCCAGCGCTTCGCCACGCTGGTCGGCGCGACGCCGCTGCTGGTGCAGGCGGCCGAGCTGCGCCAGGCCTTCGGCAGCGGGCTGGTCGACAGCATGGTGACCTCGGCGGCCACGGGCGTGGATGTCGCCGCCTGGGACTTCCTGCGGATCTTCACCCAGATCGGCTTCTCCTGGACCAAGAACGCGGTCTTCCTGCAGACCCGCGCGCTGGAGGCGCTGCCCGAGGCGCTGCGCGGCGTGGTCCTCCGTGCCGCGGCACTGGCAGAGAAACGCGGCTGGGAGATGGCGCGGGCCGAGCATCGCGGGCGCGAGGCGGTGCTGGCCGAGCGCGGGGTGCAGCTGCGCGCGGCGACGCCCGCGCTGCGCCAGGGGCTGGCGCGGGTTTCCGAGGTGATGGTTGAGGAGTGGATCGCCAAGGCCGGCCCCGAGGGGCAGCGGCTGATCGACGCCTTCCGGGTCGGTTGAGGCGGGACCAGCCAGGGTTGGGCCAACCCGTCCCGTGCCGGCCCCGCCGGAGCTGTCCGATTCATGACCGAAATTTCCTGCCTCCGGCCGAAGCGCCGAGCACAACCTTGTCGCTTCGGCCGCGTTCATTGCGCACCAGACAGAGGGAGTGACCAGCATGCGACTGCAGATTCTCGGCGCCGCGGCGCTGTCCCTGGCGCTTGCCGCCTGCGGCACCAATGAGCGCGACCGCGTCCAGGGTGGCGCCGCCGCGGGTGCGGCGACCGGCGCCGGCGTCGGCGCCTTCGGCGGGCCGGTTGGCGCGGCGGTCGGCGCGGTGGTCGGCGGCGGCGCCGGCGCAGTGACCGGCTACACCACCTCGCCGTCCGACGTGAACCTGGGCAAGCCGGTCTGGCGCAACCCGGAGGTCCGCACCCCGCTGGACGAGAACCAGCGCGCCGGCCGCCGCAGCGCCACCACCCGGCAGAGCGCCACCCGCGCCAGCGCGCGCGGCAACAGCGACGGCGCCTATATGGGCGGCGGCATGGTGGTCGAGCCGGGCGGCACCCCGGCCAACCCGAACCCCTCGGCCGCGCCGGCCATGGGTGGCTCGTCGGGCATGTCGTCGGGGACGTCCTCGGGCACCTCGATGGGCACCGCGCCGACCCCGGTGAACCCGGCGCCGCGCGCCATGCCGTGACGGCGGCCCGGGGCCGCTTGCCCCGGGCGCACCGAAATGACGCCGGGTTTGCGCCCGGCGTCAGCTTTCAAGCCGAGGTGATCTTCCCCGCGGCATCGGCACGGCGGCAACCGCTTGGCAGCCCAGCCGTTGGCCGGGCAGTCTGCAGCCCGGGCCCAGTCCCCGGCCCGCCATCCGGCAGACGCTGAGGAGAACCTGCGATGAAGCCACCGATCCACGTCTCCCGCCCCGCCTGGTTGACCGAGTTCCAGGCCTTCATCATGCGCGGCAGCGTGGTGGACCTGGCGGTGGGTATCGTGATCGGCGCGGCCTTCACCGGCATCGTCAACTCGCTGGTGCAGGACCTGATCAACCCGGTGATCGGCCTGCTGATCGGCGGCGTCGACTTCTCCAATGTCTTCGTGGTGCTGAGCGGCGAGCGCGGCGCCTCGCTGGAGGCGACGCGGCAGGGCGGCGCCGCGGTGCTGGCGGTGGGCAAGTTCATCAACGCCATCATCAGCTTCCTGATCGTCGCCATGGCGATCTTCTGGCTGCTGCGGGTGCTGACCAAGCTGCGGCTGCATGCCAAGGCGCAGGCCGCCGGCCCCAGCGCGCAGGAGAAGCTGCTGGCCGAGATCCGCGACCTGCTGCGCGACGGCCGGCCGGCCGCGCCGGCCGCGCCGCCGGCCGGCCCGACGCTGCCGCCGGGCTGAGGGTCGCGGCCGCGCGCAGGGTCTGGTAGAGGAGCGGGATGCGCTTCAACCATCCCCCTTCCGTCGAGGACCTGCAGGAGCTGGCCGAGACCGCCTTCGCGGCAATCCCCGAGCAGCTGCGGGAAGCGGTGCGCGGCACCGCCATCCTGGTCGAGGAGGTGCCCGACGACGCCACCCTCGAGGCGCTCGACCTGCAGCACCCCTGGGAGCTCACCGGCCTCTATCGCGGCACGCCGCTGACCGAGAAGAGCGTGCTGGGCGTCGCCGCCGAGCCCGACATGATCTTCCTCTACCGCGAGCCCATCCTCGTCGAGTGGATCGAGACCGGGGAAGACCTGTTCCGGCTGGTCCGCAACGTGCTGATCCACGAGATCGCCCACCACTTCGGCTTCAGCGACGACGACATCACCCGCCTCGAGGGCGAGGGCTGAGCGAAAGCTAGGGCGCCAGCGCCGCCGCCACCGCTTGGCGCAGCGCCGGCAGCGCCTCGGCCTCGAACCAGGGGCGCGCCGCGGCCCAGGCGCGGGTCCGCCAGGAGGGATGCGGCAGGGCGAAGACCCCCTGGCGCAGCAGGCCGGCATAACCCGCCACCGTGCCGGCCAGGTCGCGCGCCGCGGCCGGCCCCAGCCGGCTGGCGATGGCGTAGCGGCCCAGCAGCAGCGTCAGCCGGAGATGCCGCAGTGGCGGCGCCAGCCGCGGATGCCAGAGCGGCGCGCATTCGGGCCGCGGCGGCGCGTCGCCGCCGCGCGGCAGCCGGCCCGGATAGCACAGCCCCATCGGCAGGATCGCCAGCCCCGGCCCATAGAAGCCAGCGCGGTCCAGCCCGAGCCAGTCGCGCAGCCGGTCGCCCGCCTTGTCGTTCCAGGGGATGCCGCTGAGATGCGCCCGGGTGCCCGGCGCCTGGCTGACCAGCAGCAGCCGCGCCGCCGCGTCCAGCTGGAAGATCGGCCGCGGCCCCAGCGGCAGCTGCGGCGCGCAGAGCCGGCAGGCGCGGGCCGCGGCGGCGGCCTCGGCCAGCGCCGCTGCCGGCGTCAGCCCCATCGGGCCAGCAGCTCCTCGACCCGCTTTGGCACCAGCAGCGTCGCCGGCCCGTGCCGCGCCTCCTCGAACAGGTGGCTGCCCAGGCTGGGCTCCAGGTTCAGCTCGATCCGCTCGGCCCGGCCGCGCAGCGCGGCGACGAAGCCGGCCGCCGGATAGACCTGGCCCGAGGTGCCGATCGAGAGGAACAGCCGGCAATCCTGCAGCGCGTCCTCGATGCGGTCCATGCCGAGCGGCATCTCGCCGAACCAGACGATGTCGGGGCGCAGCATGCCGGTGGCGCCACAGGCCGGGCAGGGGGTCCCGGTCGAGAGGTCGCCGGCCCAGGCGCGCCGCTGCCCGCAGGCGGTGCAGCGGACCTTTTTCAGCTCGCCATGCATGTGCAGCAGCGCGTCCGAGCCCGGCATGGCGCGGTCATGCAGGTCGTCGACGTTCTGTGTCACCAGCAGGGCCGGCGCCTTCCAGTTGGCGAAAAGCTGTCCCAGGGCGCGATGCGCGGCGTTGGGCTGGATCGCCGGGTCGGCCAGCTGGGCGCGGCGGGCATTGTAGAAGCGGTGCACCAGGGCCGGGTCGGCGGCGAAGGCCTCGGGCGTCGCGACCTCCTCGACGCGGTGGCGCTCCCACAGGCCGTTGTTGTCGCGGAAGGTGGCCAGGCCGGATTCGGCGGAGATGCCGGCGCCGGTCAGCACGATCAGGGGCGGTGCGGACATGGCGCCAGGATCGCGGGGCAGGCCCGCCGTGGTCAAGACGGGCGCGGAGCGGGCGGACGCGGCAGCGGCTCGCGCAGGCGGCTGAGCTGGTTGTCGAAGAAGCTGAAGACCGAGTCCACGCCATAGCCGGCCAGGAAGGCCAGCGCCTGGGCCGAGAGGAACATGTCGGCCGGCGGCGGCGGCGGCAGGCCGGGCAGGATGGCGGCCGGCGGTTCGGGGCTGTTGAAGAGGGCGATGCTGAGCCCGGCGGCCAGGCCCAGTGCCAGGCGGCTGAGGCCCAGCGGCAGCGTGGTCGGCACCAGCTCGAAGCGGTGCATGCGCTGGCTGCAGTCGCGCAGGATCGAGATGCCGGTGCCGAGCAGGGTGAAGCACAGCGGCAGGGCATGGCGGGTCAGCGCCATGACGAAATCCTCGCAGGACCAGTCGGGACGGGGGTTGTGGGCGAGGGCATAGGCGCCGCCGGCTGCCTTGGCCTGGTTCAGGGCGCTGCCGGGGCCCGGCACGATCCAGGCGAGGAGCTCATCGACCAGCAGCGCCAGCAGCGCGAAGGGCAGCAGCAGGAGCTGCAGCAGCAGCTTCACCGGCCGGGCGAAGAGCGCCAGGAAGCTGGCCATGCGCTCCTGCGCCAGGCCGATCTTCACCTCGGCATCCCAGAGGCGGCCGCAGAGATGCGCCTGCTGCACGCTTTCCCAGACCGGCAGGGCCTCGCGGCCGGGCAGGGGCGGCGGGGTGGCGCTCTGCAGCCGGCGGGCACGGTCGCAATAGCGCAGCGGCGGGTCCTCGGCCTTGGGCGGGGCCGGCGACACCGTCTGCGCCAGAGCGAAGGGCGGGATGACGGGCGCCGAGGCGGGGCTCGGGAGTCCAGGGGCGGCGGCGGGCTGGGCTGGCTCTTCTCCACATCTCCGAGCCCA
>NZ_MLCO01000411.1 GCF_001982615.1 Teichococcus deserti
CCCCATCCGCGCGCCCCCGTCTGACCGGCGCAGCATACAGGAGCCTGGCCGCAGGGGGGAGCCCCCGGCGGCGCGCCGGCGGCCGATCTCCTCCCGGCAATCCGGCTCCGTCAGCTGCCCTGGCCGGCGCTCAGCAGACGAAGTCGTTCTCGGCCACCGGCTCGCCGCGGGCGACGCGGGCGATGTTGCCCCACATCTGCAACACGGTGCTCTCGAAGTTGTCGGCGGCCATGGCGGCGATATGCGGCGTCGCCACCACATTCTCCATGGTCAGCAGCGGGTGGTCGAAGGGCACCGGCTCGGTCTCGTAGACGTCGGTGGCGGCGCCCAGGATCTCCTTCGCGCGCAGCGCGTCCACCAGGTCGCTCTCGACGACCACGCCGCCGCGGGCGACATTGATCAGCACGGCCGAGCGCTTCATCGACTGCAGCGCGCGGCGGTCGATCATGCCCGCCGTCTGCGGCGTCATCGGGCAATGCAGCGAGACCACGTCGGCCTCGGCCAGCAGCGTGGCGAGCTCGGCGAATTCGACGCCCAGCGCCTGCTCCTCCGCCTCCGGCAGGCGGCGGTTCTTGTTGTAGAGGATGCGGCCGCCGAAGGGCCGCAGCAGCCGCGCGACATTCTGGCCGATGGCGCCGAAGCCGACGATGCCGATGGTCTTGCCGCTCAGCATGTAGCTGGGCTTGGGCAATTGCGTGGTGCGCCACTGGTGGTTCTGCAGCGTGTGGTGGCCCCAGGCCAGGTTGCGCAGCAGGCCGATCATCAGGCCGAGGGTGAATTCGGCGACGGGCACGGCATTGCTGCCGGTGGTGCGCGCCACGATCACCCCCTGGGCGCGCGCGGCGTCGAGGTCGAAATTGTCGACGCCCACCCCCCATTTGTGCAGCAGCCGGGCGCGCGGCGCCGCCGCCAGCAGCGCCGCATCCACGGCGATCTGGCCGGAGACGATGAAATCCGCGTCAACCACGATCGCCTTCAGGTGGTCGGCGTCGCGGTTCTTCGCATGCTCGAGCTGCATGCCCTCCGGCAGCAGCCCGCGCATGCGGGTCGCGGTCTCGGCGGTGATCGGATCGAGCACGACGATCTTGCTGGTCATACCTGCGGTCTGGTCCCGATTGTTCGTTGTCGGTTGCAATAAATGGAACAGGCGGCACCCCGCCGATCGCTGCAGGGTGCTGGCAATTCACGGATTCCGCAAGCCGCCGCCGGCACGCGCAAAAGCCTGGTTGAAGCGGCGGTCGGCCGTGGCATGATGCCCGGCAGAAAAATTCTGCAAGGGGCTTCACCATGCTTTCCTGGAAAAGCGCGCTGTTCGGCATGGCGGGGCTCGCGGCGAGCGCGCTGCCTGCCGCCGCCCAGCAGAGCGGCGCCATGACGCTGATGTCCTATGCCGGCATCTTTCGCGAGAACTACACGGACGTCGTGGTCCGGCCCTTCCAGGCCGGTGGCGCGCCGGTGCAATATGCCGAGGGCGGCACCTCGGCGCAGATGCTGGGCATGCTGCGCGCGCAGAAGGCAGATCCGCAGATCGACGTCGTCATCATGGACGTCACCACCGCGGCGCTGGCCTGCGCCGAGGGGCTGGTGGAGAAGATGCCTGCCGCCAGCTGGCCGATCCTGGGCCAGCTCGACCCGCAGGCGCGGGCGGCGGGCGGCGAATGCGGCCCGGGCGTGATGTTCGACCATATGGTCATGGTCTATGACAGCCAGGCGGTGAAGCCGGCGCCGACCCGCTTCTCTGCCATGGCCGACGCCGCGCAGCGCGGTGCGGTGGGCTTCGCGGCGCCGCCGAACATCCAGGGCCTGGCGGTGACGGCGATCCTGGCGCATGCCGCGGCGCAGGACTGGCGCAACATCGGCGCGGCGCTGCCCGCGCTGAAGGCCATCGCGGCCAATACCCAGAGCTTCGACCCGAAGCCCGACGGCTACACCATGATCCTGAACGGGCAGCTGCGCTTCGCGACGGGCTGGAACGCCCGCGCCCAGCTCTACCGCGACCAGTCGCAGGGCCGCATCGGCGTGGTGCTGCCGGACGAAGGCACGATCTTCCAGATCAACACCATCAACATCGTCGCCAATGCCAAGAACCGCGAGCGCGCCGTGGCCTTCACCAACCACGCCCTGTCGGCGGCGGCGCAGAAGGCCTTCACCGAGCGGATGTTCTACGGCCCGACCAACACCACCGCCCAGGTCTCGCCGGAGGCGATGCAGCGCACCGCGCTGGCGCCGGAATTCCGCTCGCGCGTCATCCCGCTCGACTGGGAGGAGATGCTGAAGCTGCGCGACACCTGGAACCAGCGCTGGCGGCGCGAGGTGATCTCGGCGGCGCCGCGATGACCCCTGCCTCCGCCACCACCCAGCCGCATCTGCGGCTGGACCGGCTGACGCGGCATTACGCCGGCGCGCCCGCCCCGGCGGTGGCCTCGATCTCGCTCGACCTGCCGCGCGGCGCGTTGCTGGCGCTGCTCGGCCCCTCAGGCTGCGGCAAGACCACGACCCTGCGGATGATCGCCGGCCTCGAGATTCCGGATGGTGGAACGATCCTGGTCGGCGGCCGCGACGTCTCGCGCCTGCCGCCGCACAAGCGGCAGATGGGCGTGGTCTTCCAGTCCTATGCGCTGTTCCCGCATATGACTGCCGCCGGCAACGCTGGCTTCGGGCTGGAGATGCAGGGCGTGGCGCGGGCCGAGCGCGCCCGCCGCGCCCAGGCGGCGCTGGAGATGGTCGGCCTCGGCCCGCTTGCCGAAAGAAAGCCGCGGCAGCTGTCGGGCGGGCAGCAGCAGCGCGTGGCGCTGGCGCGCGCGCTGGCGATCGAACCGGAGCTGCTGCTGCTGGACGAGCCGCTCTCGGCGCTGGACGCCAAGCTGCGCGAGGGCGTGCGCGACGAGATCCGCGCGCTGCAGCAGCGGCTGGGCACCACCACGGTCTTCGTCACCCATGACCAGACCGAGGCGCTGGCCATGGCCGACCTGGTCGCGGTGATGAATGGCGGCCGCATCGAGCAGCTGGCGGCGCCGGAAGAGATCTTCGAGCGGCCGGCCACCCGCTTCGTCGCCACCTTCGTCGGCCGCGCCGCGCGCCTGTCCGGCCAGCTGGAGCCCGGCGGCGTGCTACGCTGCGGCGGCACGGCGATCCGCAGCACCGCCACCCTCCCCGCCGGCCCCGCCGAGGCCTTTTTGCGCCCGCATCGCGTTCGTCTGCTGGAAGACAGC
>NZ_MLCO01000412.1 GCF_001982615.1 Teichococcus deserti
GCGTGGTTGTTGTCCTGAGCGCGGGCATAGCTGGCGGTGGCGGCCGATGGCGGCTTCGCGACGGTCTCCACCGGCTATCACCGGCTGCTGCTCGACACGCTGGTCGCGCTGGAGGCGATCCGCCGGCATTGCGGCCGCCCGGCTTTGGCCGCGCCGATCCCGGGCCGCGCGGCGGCGGCGGCGGTCTGGCTGGGACGGGTCATGGCCCCGGGTGGCGCCCTGCCCGCCCTCGGCCACCAGGACTCCTCTGTGGTTGCCGATCTCGGCGCGCATGGCCCCGGCGACGCGCGCGGCAGCGTGGAGCGGGGCTTGCGCCTTTTCGCCGGGGTCTCCGCCACGGCGCAGGAGGCCGGTTGCGACTGGCTCGGCCTCGGCCCGGCGCCCGCCCTGCCGCGTCCGGCCGCCTGGACCGCCGCCGGCACCCGCGGCTGGGAGGTTTCCGCCGCGCGCGGGTTGCTGCGCGCCGGCCCGCTGCGCTTCCGCCCTGGCCAGGCCGACCTGCTGCACTTCGAGCTCTGGGACGGCGACGCGCCGCTGCTGACCGATGGCGGCACCGGCGCCTACAACCCGCCGCAGGGCTCGCGCTGGTGGCTGGAGTATTTCCCCAGCCAGGCGGCGCACAACGCCATCCAGTTCGACGGGCAGGAGCCGATGCCGCGGCTCGGCCGTTTTCTGTTCGGTTCCTGGCCGCGGGTGGCCCCCCAGCCGCAGGGCGCCATGGCCACCGACCGCTTCGGCCGCAGCCATCGCCGGCAGATCCGCGCCGAGGGCCGCCACTGGCTGGTCACCGACCTCGTCGAAGGAAAGTTCGACCGCGCCGTGCTGCGCTGGCGGCTGGGGCCCGGCGACTGGGCAATGCGGCCCGACGGCGTCGCCGGCCGGGCCCGGCTGCGCATTTCCGCCGATGCGCCGCTGACGCTGCGGCTGGAACGCGGCTGGCACAGCCCGGCTTATGGCCAGGTGCAGCCCTGCCGGGTGCTGGCGGCCGAGGCCGAGGCGCCGCTGCGCTGCCTGGTCACCCGCATCCTGCTGCCGCCCTTCGAGGATGGCCCGGAGGCGCCATGCCGCTCGACCAGCTGCTGAGGGGCGTCTGGCGGCTGCGCCAGCTGGTGGCCCTCGCCGCCCTGCTGCTGCTGGCCGCCGGCACCACGCTGATCCTGGCCTGGCCGCGCGCCTATGTCGCCCAGGCCGTGGTGGCCCCCGCCGAGACCACCGGCATGGCCGCCTCCAGCCTGATCTCCGCCAACACCCTGGCGCCGGGCTCGCTGCTGGACACGCGGCCGGGCGGCAATTTCGCCGTCTATCTGGCGGCGCTGCGCAGCCCCGAGGCCACCGCCATGCTGCTGCGCGATACTTCGCTGCTCGACGCCCTGGCGGCGGCGCGGGCGGAAAGCCCGGCCGCGCCGCTGCGGGCCTGGCTGGGGATGGAGCGCCCGCTGGATGGCGACGACGCGCAGCGCTGGCTGGAGCGCAACCTCTCGGTCACCCAGTCGCTGGCCTCGGTGACCTGGACGCTGGAGATCGCGCATCCCTCGCGCGACACGGCGCTCGAGATCCTCGACCGGCTGCACCGCTTCGCCGAAGCCCGGGTGCGCGAGGACCTGGCGCTGCTGACCCGGCGCCGCATCATCGCCCTCGAAGGCCGGCTGGCGACCGAGCGCGACCTCTACCTCCGCACCCCGCTCTTCGAGCTGCTGGCCCAGCACCAGCGCGCCGCCCTGGTGGTGGCGGCCGAATCGACGCTGGCCTCGCGCCTGGTCTCCGGCCCCAGCGTCGAGCTGCGGCCCTCGGTGCCGAACCGGCCGCTGCTGCTGCTGCTGCTGGGGCTCGCCGCGCCGATGGCCTGCGTCTTCCTCGCCGCCTGCTGGGTGCTGCTGCGCGGGCCGGAGGCGTGACGCGGATCGACACCGCCAGCCTGGCCTCGCTGGCCGGGGCCAGCGCCGCGGCGCTGCATTTCGCCGGCGCGCTGAAATCGACGCCGGCCGGCGCCCGGCTGCCGCTGGACCTGACGCTGATGGCGGGGATGGCCACCCTGCCGCTGCTGGCGCTGCTGCTGCTGACAAGGCGCTGGCGGCTGCATCCGCTGGTCGGCCCGCCGCTGGCCGCGAGCGCTTTCCTGTGGCTCTGGCTGGTGGTCGCCGGCGCCTGGAGCGCCAGCCACGCGGTGCTGCCGCAGAAGCTGGCCGATATCCTGCTGCTGGGGCCGCCGATGCTGCTGGCCGGCATCGCCATCGGCGCCGACGCCGCATCCCGCCGCGCCTTCGCCGGGGTGACCCTGGCCATCGGCCCGCTGGTCGCCGCCAGCATCGCCTGGGGCCTGGCCCAGGGCCAGGTGGTGCTCGGCGGCCCGTCGGAGGGCATGTCGCAGCCCGACCTGCTTCGCGTCCAGTACCAGCTGGCGGGCCAGGCCATCGCCTGCGCCGCCGGCCTCGGCGCCGTGCGGCTGATCGAGTCGCCGCATCTCCGGGGCCGGGTGTTCTGGGCGGGCTACGTCGTCGCCATGGCGGTGGCGGCGCTGCTGCCGGGCGGGCGGCTCGGGCTGATCGCGCTGGTGGCCGCCGTGCTGCTGGTGCCCGCCTTGCGCTGCTGGTCGGCCGGGCGGCCGCGCGCCGCGCTGGGCTGGCTGGCGCTGGCGACGCTGGCCGCCGTCGCCGCGGTCGTCCTGCTGCTGCTGCGGATCGCCGAGACCGAGGGGCTGCGGACCCTGGAACGCTTCACCTCGTCCGGCATCGAGGCCTCGGCGCGGCCGGCGCTGTGGCGTGCCGCGCTGGACTGGGCCGGCGAGACCATGCCCTGGGGCCTCGGCACCGGCGGCTTCACCATCGCCGCCGGCCATGGCGAGCGGCGTGGCCTCTACCCGCACAACCACGCGCTGGAGGCGCTGGCCGAGGGCGGGCTGCCCGGGCTGGCGCTGTGGCTGGCCAGCTTCGGCGGCGGCGTGCTGCTGCTGCTGCTGCGCGCCCGCCACGCGGCCCCGGCGCGCGTGGCGCGGATCGCGGCGCTGGTGCTGCCGGTGGCGCTGGCGGCGCTGGTCTCCACCGACCTGGGCAACCGCATGGTGTGGTTCGCGCTGGGCCTGGCGCTGTCGCTGGGCGTTGTCGCGCGGGTCGAGTCGGCCTCGCGGAAGCCCGAGTCGCCGCATGGATGACAGCCGCTACGCCCGATTCGTGAAGCGTCCGCTCGATATCCTGCTGGCGTTCGGGCTCCTGGCGCTGCTGGCGCCGCTCCTGCTGGCGGTGGCGCTGGCCGTCCGGACCGCGCTGGGTCCGCCGGTCCTGTTCCGCCAGATCCGCGCCGGGCGCTACGGGGCGCCCTTCCTGCTGCTGAAATTCCGCTCGATGGCCGAGGGGCCGGGCGACGACTCGGCGCGACTCGGGACGTTCGGAAGAGTCCTGCGCGCCACCGCCCTCGACGAGCTGCCGCAGCTGACAAACATCCTGCGCGGGGAGATGAGCCTGGTCGGGCCGCGGCCGCTGCCGCTGTCCTATCTGCCGCATTACGACCGCCGCCAGCGCTCCCGCCTCGCCGTGCGGCCGGGACTCGCCGGCAGCGCCCAGGCCGCCGGGCGCAACGCCCTGCCCTGGCGCGACCGGCTTGAATGCGATGCAACCTACGCGCAACACGTCTCCGCCAGGGGCGATTTTCGTGCTGTCTTAGGCACGATCCGTATCCTTTTGATCGGCCAGGGAGTCAGCGCGCCGGGCCACGCCACGATGCCGCGCTTCGACTCGGCGCACGCGCAAGTGCCTGAAGCGATTGAGGAAGATTCAAACACTCCCGGTTGATTTGCTTCTTGCAAACTCACCTCGAAGGCTGCTTGCCTTGGGGTGCGCTCACAAAATCGTGAGCGGTATGCGAGCAAGAGCGAGCATCGACCATGGCAGCAATCCAGAACGGGGCGGGCAGCATGGCGGCGGCGACAGGAGGGATCCTGCGCTTCCCGGAGCGGCCGCGGGCGGCGCCGGCGCTGCGCCCGCGGCTGCATCTCTCCCCCCCGAGCCTGGTGGGTGGCGAGCTGGCGACGCTGAGCCGCACCCTCACCTCCGGCTGGATCGCGCCCGCCGGCCCGGTGCCCGAGGCCTTCGAGGCCGCGCTCTGCGGCGCCACCGGCTTCGAGCATGCCGCGGCCGTCGCCTCCGGCACCGCGGCGCTGCACCTCGCCTACCGGGTGCTGGGCGTCGAGCGCGGCGACGAGGTCTGGACGCAGAGCCTGACCTTCGTCGCCACCATCGCGCCGGCGGTGCAGATGGGCGCGAAGCCGCGCTTCCTCGACGTCGCGCCGGACAGCTGGACGCTGGACCCCGAGGTCCTCGAGACCCAGCTGCGCCTCGCCGCGCGTCGCGGAAAACTGCCGCGGGCGGTGGTGCCGGTGGATCTCTACGGCCAGCCGGCCGATCTCGACGTCATCCTCGAGATCTGCGGCCGCTGGGGCGTGCCCGTGCTCTGCGACAGCGCCGAGGCGCTGGGGGCGCATTACCGCGGCCGGCCGGTCGGCAAGGGCGCGGCGATGGCCGCCTTCTCCTTCAACGGCAACAAGATCATCACCGCAGGCGGCGGCGGCGCGCTGTGCTCGGACGACCCCGCGCTGATCGCCCGCGCCCGGCATCTGGCGACCCAGGCGAAGGAGGCGGCGCCGCACTACCAGCACGAGACCACCGGCTATTCCTACGGCCTGTCCTCGGTGCTGGCCTCGGTCGGGCTGGCGCAGATCGGCGCGCTGCGCGCCCGCGTCGCCGCCCGTCGCCTGGTCTTCGCCCGCTATGCCGAGGCGCTGTCCGACCTGCCCGGGCTGACGCTGATGCCCGAGCCCGGCTGGGCCCAGGCGACGCGCTGGCTGACCGTGCTGCAGCTCGACCCCGCCCGCTTCGGCGCGACGCCCGAGGAGCTGCGGCGCGAGCTGGAGGCGGCGAACATCGAAAGCCGCCCGGTCTGGAAGCCGCTGCACATGCAGCCCGCCTTCCGCGGCGCCCGCTGCCATGGCCCCGGCCAGGCGGTGCGCCTGTTCGAGCGCGGCCTCTGCCTGCCGAGCGGCGCCATGAGCAGCGCCGACCAGGACCGCGTCATCGAGATCATCCGTGCCGTCTTCAGGGGGTAAGGTCCATGCGCATCCTCTACCTGCACCAGCACTATTCCGGCCCCCAGGGCGCCACCGCCACCCGCAGCCACGCCATGGCGACCGCGCTCACGCGCCAGGGGCACCATGTCACCCTCCTCTGCGGCCGCTATGCCGGCGCGGTGACCGGGCTGATCGGCGGCTACAACCGTGGACAGCGGGAAGGCCTGCTGCGCGGCATCCGGCTGGTCGAGCTCGACATCCCCTATGACAATGCGATGGGCCTGGCCGCCCGCGCCGCGGCCTTCGCCCGCTATGCCGTGCGGGCCTCGCGCCTCGCCCTGTCGCAGCGCTGGGACCTGGTGATCGCCAGCTCCACCCCGCTGACGGTCGCCATTCCCGCGCTGCTGGCCCAGCGGATGCGCGGCACGCCCTTCCTCTTCGAGATCCGCGACCCCTGGCCGGAGCTGCCGGCGGCGCTCAGCGGGCTGCCCGGCCCGGTGCTGGCGGGGATGGGCCGGCTGGCGGACGCCGCCTGCCGCCGCGCCGGCGCCGTCATCGCGCTGTCGGAAGGCATGGCACAGACCGCGCTGGCCCGCGGCGCCGAGCCCGGCCGCGTCCATGTGGTGCCCAATGGCTGCGACCTCGAGCTGTTCGGCCCGCATGTCGCCCCCTGGCGCCCGGCCGAGGCGGCGCCCTGGGAGGCGCTGGCCGTCTATGCCGGGGCGCATGGCCGCGCCAACGGGCTGGACCAGCTGCTGGACGCGGCTGGCCTGCTGCAGGCCCGCGACGAGCGCCGGCTGCGCCTGCTGCTGGTCGGCGACGGCGCCGAGAAGCCGCGGCTGATGGCGCGCGCCGGCGAAATGGGGCTGGCCAATGTCAGCTTCCTCGACCCGATGCCGAAGCGGCAGCTCGCCGCCCTGCTGGCCGGCTGCCAGATCGGCGTGCAGTGCCTGGCCCCGGTTCCCGAATTCGCCGAATGGACCGCGCCCAACAAGCTGATGGACTACCTGGCAGCCGGGCTGCCGGTGGTCTCGACCCTCCACGGACGGGCAGGACGACTGCTCGCCGAGGGCCCCTGCGGCATCGCCCCCCCCCCGGGCGATGCCGCAACGGTGGCCGAGGGCCTGGCAGCGTCGCTGGCCTGGCTGGCCGGCCATCCGGCGCAGCGCGCCGCCATGGGCCGCGCCGCCCGCGACCAGGCGGTGCGCCGCTGGGACCGCCGGCTGCAGGCGGCCCGCTTCGCCGAGATCGTGCGGCTGGCCGCCGCGCGCCCCGCCACCGAAACCGCGCTGGTGCCGGCATGACCCCGCCCGATGGCTATCGCTCTGAAGTCCCGACCACGCCCGGCCTGCCCCCCCAGGCGCTGCTGCCCGGCCTCGGCCTGCCCGCCCTGCTGCGGCAGG
>NZ_MLCO01000413.1 GCF_001982615.1 Teichococcus deserti
GCCCCGCGATCCGCCCCCTCGCCCCAGGAAGAGGAATGGCCATGACCGGCACGCAGCGTCAGATCAAGATGGTGGGCTTCCTGCAGGCGCAGAACTGCTCCATCGCGCCCGGCTCCTGGCGGCATCCGGCCGGGGCCACCGACTTCACCTCGCCGGAGTATTTCCAGCGCCTGGGCCGCGTCATGGAGGAGGGCAAGTTCCACATGACCTTCTTCGACGACCGCCTGGCGCTGCCCGACATCTTCAACGACGACTATCGCGACGCGGTGGCCAACGGCGTGCGCGTGGTGAAGATGGACCCGGTCTCGATCATCACCATGATCGGCGCCGTGACCAGCCGGCTCGGCCTCGGCATCACCTATTCGACCACCTACTACGAGCCCTTCCATGTCGCCCGCCTCTTCGGCACGCTGGACCTGATGACCAAGGGCCGCGCCGCCTGGAACGTCGTCACCTCGCTGAACAATTCGGAAGCCGCCAATTTCGGCCGCACCGAGCACCTGGCGCATGACCTGCGCTACGACCGCGCCGACGAGTTCATGGAGGTCGTCATGGGCCTCTGGGATTCCTGGGAGGACGGCGCGCTGCTGCTCGACAAGGAAAGCGGCCGCTTCGCCGACCCGGACCGCGTGCATGCGCTGAACCACAAGGGCAAGTATTTCTCGGCCAAGGGCCCGCTGCCGGTGCCGCGCTCGGCGCAGGGCTCGCCGGTGCTGATCCAGGCCGGGCAGAGCGGCCGCGGCCGCAGCTTCGCCGGCCGCTGGGGCGAGCTGATTTTCGTCGTCTATCCGAATATGGCCGTGGGACAGAAGCAGTATGGCGAGCTGAAGGCCGCCGTCGCCGCCGCCGGCCGCAACCCGGACGAGGTCAATGTCTGCCCGGCCTGCTATGTCTGCGTCGCCGACACCCAGCAGGCGGCCGAGGAGAAGCGCGAATACATCCGCGCCCTGGCCAAGCCGATCGACGCGCTGGTGCTGCTGTCGGAGGCGCTGAACTTCGATTTCGGCAGCAAGGATCTGGATTCCGTCTTCACCGACGACGAATTGCAGAAGCTGTCCTGGAGCGGCTTTCGCGACCGCGTTGTGACGCTTTCCGGCAAGCCCAATCCCACGGTGCGCGACTTCGTGCATTTCTCGGGCCGCGGCACCATTGGCGAATTCCCGATCTTCTGCGGCACGCCGAAGACCGTCGCCGACGAGATGGAAGAGTGGTTCACCTCCAAGGCCTGCGACGGCTTCGTGCTCGCGGCGACCCACACCCCCGGCGCCTTCGAGGACTTTTCCCGCTACGTGGTGCCGGAGCTGCAGCGGCGCGGCCTCTACCACAAGGACTATGCCGGCGCGACGCTGCGCGAGAATCTGGGTCTGCAGCGGCCCGAGGCCGGCGCCTGGCGCAACCCGCAGCTGCGCAAGGCCTCCTGACCATGCAGGCCCAGGCGCTGCCGCGGGTGGAGGGCCCGCCCGATGCCGCGACCTTCCGCCGCTGCATGCGCGGCCAGGCCGGCACCGTCGCCGTCATCACCTGCGGCGAAGGCGACAGCCGCACCGGGCTGACGGCCACCGCCGTCTGCCCGGTGACCGACGCGCCGCCGACCGTGCTGGTCTGCGTCAATGCCGGTGCCAGCGCACATCCGGTGATCCGCGCCACGGGCCGCTTCGGCGTCAGTTTCCTGGCTGGCGACCAGCAGGAGATCGCCGGGCGCTTCGCCGGGCGCGGCGGCGTCGCCGGCGCGGCCCGCTATGACGGCGCGGCCTGGCACCAGGCCCCCAGTGGCGCGCCGCTGCTGCAGGAGGCGCTGGTCAGCTTCGACTGCGTGCTGGAGGCCGAGCATCGCCACGGCAGCCATTCCATCTTCATCGGCCGCATCGACGCGGCGCGATGGCGCGAGGATGCGGCCCCGCTGCTCTATCTCGATGGCCGCTTCGGCCACTTCGCCGTGCCGCCATCCGCCTGAGCTTCCCAGAACGCCGTCAACGACAAGAACGATCGGGAGAGAACATCATGACCCCCAGCCGCCGCCGGCTGCTCCAGGCGACCGCCGCCGCCCCGCTCGCGCTGCCCGCGCTGCGCGGTGCCCATGCCGATGCCGCCTGGCCGAACAAGCCGGTGCGCATCGTTGTCCCCTATGCCCCCGGCGGCGGCACCGACGTCACCACCCGCGCTCTGGCCGAGGTGCTCGGCCAGAAGCTCGGCCAGACCTTCGTCATCGACAACCGCGCCGGCGCCAATGGCGTGGTGGGCTCGGAAGGCATAGCCCGCACTGCGCCGGATGGCTACAGCTTCGTCGCTGCCACCAGCACGCATGTCATGAACCGGCAGATCGTGCCGCAGCTGCCCTATCACCCGATCAACGACTTCACGCCGGTCGCCATGCTGGCGCGCTATCCGCTGGTGCTGATGACCGGCAAGGACAGCCCCTACAGGACGCTGGCCAACCTGCTGAAGGATGCCCGCGCCCAGCGTGGCCAGGTGGCCCAAGGGACCTCCGACGCGCAGTCCTCCTATTGCGCCAACAACTTCGCGCGCCAGGCCAAGGTCGAGATGGTCGAGGTGCCCTATCGCGGCAGCGGTGCCTATCTCGCCGACCTGACCGGCGGCCATCTGCCGGTCGCCTGGGGCAGCACGGCCACCGCCATGCCGCTGCTGGCTGCCGGCACGGTGCGGGTGCTCGCCATCTCCTCGCCCGAGCGCTCGCGCTTCCTGCCCGACGTGCCGACGCTGGCCGAGGGTGGCGTCGAGAACGCGGCCTTCGCCGGCTGGTTCGGCCTCTTCGCGCCGGCCAAGCTGTCGCCCGCCATCGCCGACAAGCTGAACGCCACCATCCAGCAGGCCTTCGCCGATCCGGTGATGCAGAAGCGCCTCGACAGCTTCGCCGTCGACCCGGCGCCGATGGACCGCGCCGCCTTCGCCAGCCTGCTGCTCGAGGAAGACCGCCGCTGGGAAGCCGCCGCGCGCGACAACCTGCTGCCGCGCGGCTGATCCTTTTTCCCGACCTCCCCTGACCGCATCAGGAGCCTGACTTGAACGAATATCGCATGCTCTCGACCAGCGGCATCCTCGGCTATGGCTATGCCGAGGAATCGCTGAAGATCGGCATGTCGTGGCAGCCGCATCTGATCGGCTGCGACGGCGGCAGCACCGATCCGGGCCCCTACTACCTGGGCGCGGGCAAATCCTTCACCTCGCGCCTGGCGGTCAAGCGGGACCTGCGGCTGATGCTGATCGCGGCCGTCGCCGCGCGCATCCCCTGCATCATCGGCACTTCCGGCGGCGCCGGCGGCGAGCCGCATCTGCAGGACACGGCGGCGCTCGTCCGCGAGATCGCGCGCGAGGAGGGGCTTTCCTTCAAGATGGCGCTGATCCATTCGGAGCAGTCGAAGGAATCCCTGATCGAGCGGGTCGCCGCCGGCAAGTCGCGGCCGTTGGGGAAGATGCCGCCGCTGGATGCGGACCGGATCAACCGCGCCGAGCGCATCGTCGGCATGATGGGGCCGGAGCCTTTCGTGAAGGCGCTGGACGGCGGCGCGCAGGTGATCCTGGCCGGCCGTTCCAGCGACCCGGCGCAATGGGCGGGCCCGGCCATGCGCGCCGGCATCCCGCCGGCGCCGGCCTGGTATGCCGGCAAGATGCTCGAATGCGGCGCCGAGCCCTCGGTGCCGAAGGAGCCCGACAACATCTTCCTGCGTGTGTTCGACGATCATCTGATCTGCGAGCCGCCGAATCCGATCCGCCGCTCGACGCCGCTGGCCGTCGCCAATTTCGCGCTGCACGAGAATTCCAGCCCGATCCACCACACCGAGCCGGGCGGGCTGCTCGACACCACCGACTGCGTCTTCGAGGCGGTGACCGACCGCGCCGTCAAGGTCAGCGGCATGACCTGGACGCCGGCCAAGGAATACACCATCAAGCTGGAAGGCGTGGAGCGCGCCGGCTATCGCGCCATCACCATCTGCGGCACGCGCGACCCGGTCCTCATCGGCCAGATCGACAGCTACCTGGCGACGCATCGCGAGAAGGTGGGGCTGAAGGCCGCGGCCTTCGGCGTGCCGGCGGAAGACTACGTCATGACCGTCCGCACCTATGGCAAGGACGGCGTCATGGCCGCCTGGGAGCCGGTGAAGCAGATCACCTCGCATGAGCTCGGCTTCGTCATCGAGGTGATCGGCAAGACCCAGGACATTGCGAACGCGGTGATCGCCATGGCGCGCACCTCGATGCTGCATGCCGACTTCCCCGGGCGGCTGTGCAAGGAGGGCAACATGGCCTTCCCCTTCAGCCCCTCGGACATCGAGCTCGGCCCGATGTTCCGCTTCAGCATCTTCCATGTGGTGGCGCCGAAGGACCCCTACGAGATGTTCCCGATCGAATACGAAACTGTCTGAGAAGGAACAGAAAAATGCCCCGCATCCGCGACATCGCGCAGATCTGCAAGAGCAAGAATGCCGGCCCCTTCATGGTCACCATCGACGTGCTGTTCGAGGACCATGAGCGCTACCGCAAGGTCAAGGCCACCGGCGTGCTGAACGCCGCCCTCTTCGCCCGCCTCTACGGCGTGGCGGAGGAGGACGTGCTTTTCACCCCCTACGACACTGCGGCCGCCTTCAAGGCAACCCTGCCGCGGCTGGTCCCGGCCGGCGACATCGGCGACACCGATGTCTATGGCGCGCAGCAGCACGCGCCGCTGCTGGATGTCGAGGTGCCGCTGAACGACTGAGCGGCGGCGCGTGCTGCTG
>NZ_MLCO01000414.1 GCF_001982615.1 Teichococcus deserti
GCCCGGCGCTGGCCGCCGCCCTGGTGCCCTATGGCCTCAGCACGCCGCTGCTGGTCACCGCGCTGCTG
This sequence comes from Teichococcus deserti, assembly GCF_001982615.1. GTDB lineage: Bacteria > Pseudomonadota > Alphaproteobacteria > Acetobacterales > Acetobacteraceae > Pseudoroseomonas > Pseudoroseomonas deserti. The sequence continues at coordinate 69 of NZ_MLCO01000414.1, forward strand.
CCGCTGGTGGCGTTGATCGCCATCGCGGTGCTGGTGCCGGTGCAGGCGCAGCAGCCACGGCCGTCGCGGAAAGCCATCAGCCTGCGCGACCCCCGGCTGCGCCACCCCCTGGCCATCGGCTTCAGCGCCATGTTCAGCGTGGCCATCGCCCAGGTCAGCATCGGCTTCTTCGCCCTCGACCGGCTGGGCCTGCCGCCCGAGGCCGCGGCCCAGGCGGCCGGCAGCGCGCTGATGCTGGTGGGCATCGCCCTGGTCATCTCCCAGGCCATCGCCACCCGGCTGCGCCTGCCGCCGCGGGTGATGATCGGCTGGGGCGCGGCGGTGGCCGGCCTCGGCTTCGGCGCCGTGGCGCTGGCCGACAATGCCACCACGCTCGGCGCCTGCTACTTCGTCGCCGCCAGCGGCATGGGCTGGGTCTTCCCGGCCTTCTCCGCCATGACCGCCAATGCCGTCGAGCCCGGCGAGCAGGGCGGCGCGGCCGGGGCCGCCGGCGCTGCCCAGGGCCTCGGCATGGTGGTCGGGCCGGTCGCCGGCAGCATCCTCTACATGGCCGGGCCCAGCCTGCCCTACCTCCTGGTGGGGGTGCTGCTGCTGGCGGCCTCGGCCTCGGTCTGGCTGACCCGCGGGCGCCGCAAGGCCGCTCCCCTTGCCCGGCCGGGGCCCGGCGCCTAATGATAATCACTATCAACTGCGGACGGTCGCCTTGCTCCCGCTGAACCAGACCTGGCCTGCCGAACTGGCGGCGCGCTACCGGGCCGCCGGCTACTGGCGCGGCGAGACCTTCTTTTCGTTCCTGCGCGACCGGGTGGCCGAGCATCCCGACCGGATCGCCATCGTCGGCGGCGGGCAGCGCTGGTCCTATGCCGAGCTGGCCGCGCGGGCGGAGAAGGCCGCGGCCGGCTTCCTGGCGCTGGGGCTCCGGCCCGGCGACCGGGTGGTGGTGCAGCTGGGGAACATCCCCGAATTCTTCGCCGCGGTCTTCGGCCTGTTCCGCGCCGGGCTGGTGCCGGTCTATGCGCTGCCGGCGCATCGCCTGACCGAGATCACCCACTTCGTCCAGAAATCCGAGGCCGCCGGCTACCTGGCCGCCGCGCGCGGGCTGGACGGCTTCGACTATACCGCCATCGCCCGCGCTTTGCCCGAGGCCGCGCCGACGCTGCGCCAGGTCATCCTGGTCGGCGAGACATCGGAATTCGTGCCCTTCGACAGCCTCGACGGCGACCGGGCCACCCTGCCCGCCGATCCTGACCCGTCCAGCGTCGCCTTCCTGCAGATCTCCGGCGGCACCACCGGCCTGTCGAAGCTGATCCCGCGGACCCACGACGACTACATCTACAGCTTCCGCGCCAGCAACGCGCTCTGCGATGTGACGGGCGACAGCGTCTACCTGGTGGCGCTGCCGGCGGCGCACAACTTCCCGATGAGCTCGCCCGGGCATATGGGCACGCTCTATGCCGGCGGGCGGGTGGTGCTCAGCCCGCTGCCCAATCCGGACACCGCCTTCCCGCTGATCGCGGCGGAAAACGTCACCATCACCGGGCTGGTGCCGCCGCTGGCGCTGCTCTGGGCCCAGGCGGCGAGCGCGGGCACGAAGCACGACCTGTCCAGCCTGGACGTGCTGCTGGTCGGCGGCGCCAAGCTGACGCCGGAAGCTGCCCGCCGCCTGCGCGCCGCGCTGTCCTGCCGGTTGCAGCAGGTCTTCGGCATGGCCGAGGGGCTGGTGAACTACACCCGCCTCGACGACCCGGAATCGCAGATCCTGGAGACCCAGGGCCGGCCGCAGAGCCCGGGCGACGAGGTGCTGATCCTCGACGACCTGGGCGAGCCGGTGCCCGAGGGCGAGCCCGGCCACCTGCTGACCCGCGGCCCCTATACCATCCGCGCCTACCACAATGACGACGCCGCCAATGCGCGGTCCTTCACCCCGGACGGCTTCTACCGCACCGGCGACATCGTCCGCCGCACGCCGGAAGGCAACCTGGTGGTCCAGGGCCGCGCCGGCGACCATATCAACCGCGCCGGCGAGAAGATTTCTGCGGAAGAGATCGAGGACCATCTCCTCGCCCATGACGCGGTCTTCGACGCCGTCGTCGTCTCCGTCCCCGACGAGTTCCTGGGCGAGCGCAGCTGCGCCTTCGTCATCCCGCGCGGCGCGGCGCCGAAGGGCGCGGCGCTGAAGGCCTGGATGCGCGGCCGCGGCATCGCCGACTTCAAGGTGCCCGACCAGGTCGTCATCGTCGCCGAATTCGAGACCACCGCCGCCGGCAAGATCAGCCGCAAGGAGCTGCGCGCCCGGCTGCGCGCCCGCCTGCTGGCCGACGAGGCCGCCGGCTGACATCCAGGGATCCTTGCTTCCATGACCGAGCACACCCCGCTGACCCGCAGCCAGATGCGCGACGACATCGCGAAGCTGCTGCGCATGCCCGCCGGCGAGATCGGCGATGATGACGATCTGGGCGATCTCGGCCTGGATTCGATGCGCGCCATGGCGCTGCTGCAGCGCTGGACCGAAGGCGGTCTGCCCCTCGACTTCGCCGAGATGGCCGAGCGCCCGAGCCTGGCCGCCTGGTGGGCGGCCGCCGAGCGCGCCCAGTCGAAGGACTGACGCGCATGGCTGACGGGGGCGCCGCGGCCCGGCTGGACCTGCCGCTGACCGAGGCGCAGGAGGGGCTGTGGTATGCGCAGCGCCTTGACCCCGGCAACCCGCTTTTCAACACCGGCCAGTATATTTCTCTGCTCGGCCCCCTCGACGTCGAGGCCTTTCGGCGCGCCGTCGACGGCATGGTGGCCGAGGCCGATGGCCTGGCGCTGCGCATCGCCGATTCAGCCGAGGGCGTCCGCCAGGTGCTGGATGTGGCGCAGCGCCCCTGGCTGCAGGTGATCGACGTCTCGCAGGCCGCGGATCCCCTCGCCGCCGCACGGACAGACATGCTGGCCGACATGGCGACGCCGGTCGACCCGGCCCGCGGCGGGCTGGCGGCCGAGCGGCTCTATCGCCTGGGTCCCGACCACCACCTCTGGTACCAGCGCGCCCATCACCTGGTGCTGGACGGCTTCGGCACCGAGCTCTTGGTCAGGCGCGTCGCCGAGCTCTATGCCGGTACCCCCGGCCGCCCCCTGGCCGGCTATGCCGCGACCGCCGATGCCGATGCCGCCTATCGCGCCGCCCCCCGCCGCGCGGACGACGCCGCCTATTGGCGCGATCTGATGGCCGGCGCCCCCGACAGCCCGGTCGTCGGCACCGCGCTGACCGGCCGCGCCGCGCATCGCGCCCATGCCATGATCGGCGACGAAGCCGGGGCCGAGCTGCGCCGCCTCGCCGAAACCATGGACCTGGCCTGGCCCGACCTGCTGACGGCGTTGCTCGGCGCCTATTGCCGCCGCCTGACCGCCGAGCCCGAGGCAGTGATTGGCGTCACCTTCATGAACCGCTTCGGCAGCGCTGCGGCGCGCGTGCCCTCGACGCTGATGAACGTGCTGCCGCTGCGCATCCGCTTCGACGAATCCCTGCCGCTGGCGGAAGCGGTGGCCGATGTCGCCGACCAGCTGGCCCGGCTGCGCCGCCATGGCCGCTATCGCGGCGAGCAGCTGCGCCGCGACCTGGGCCGCATCGGCGGCGGGCGGCGGCTGCATGGCGCCATCGTCAATATCCAGCCCTATCACGTCATACCGCCCTTCGCCGGCGTCACCGCCGCGCTGCATCTGCTCGGCACCGGGCCGGTCGACGACATCACCTTCGACCTGCGCACCGATCCAGGCGCCTCCCGCCTGCGGCTGGATGTCGAGGCCAATCCCGGCCTGCACACCGCCGAGGAAGCGGCCGCCCACGCCACCCGCGCCGCCGCCTTCGTCGAGGCCGTGCTGGCCGCCGGCCGCTTCGACACGGTGCCGCTGGCGACGCCGGCAGAAGCGCAGCGCTTCGTTCATGACGTCAATGCGACGGCGCATCCGGTGCCGGAGACGACGCTGGCCGCGCTGATGGCGCAGGCCATGGCGGCGCATCGCGATGACGTGGCGCTGATCTTCGAAGGCGCCACCCTCACCTATGCCGAGCTCGACCGCCGCAGCGCAGCGCTGGCGGCGACCCTTGCGAACCGCGGCATCGGCCCGGGCGCGCTGGTCGCCATCGCCCTCGACCGCTCCTTCGATCTGGTCGTCGCGCTGGTCGCCAGCTTGCGGGCCGGCGCCGGCTATCTGCCGCTCGATCCGGCGCATCCGGCCGAGCGCCTGGCGCGCATCCTGGCTTCGGCCAAGCCGGCGCTGATCCTCTCGGCGACGACCCTGACCGAGGCGGTGCCGACCCTGCTGCCGTCCGGCTGGCCGATCGCGGGCGACGCGCCGGCGGGCCCAGGCGTCGATGACGTGGCCTATGCGCTCTACACCTCCGGCTCCACCGGCGAGCCCAAGGGCGCGGTCATCACCCACCGCGCCATCGTCAACCGGCTGCTCTGGATGGCGGCGCAGTATGGCGTCAACCCTGCCGATCGCATCCTGCAGAAGACCGCCGCCACCTTCGACGTCTCGGTCTGGGAATTCTTCCTGCCGCTGATCACCGGCGCCCGGCTGGTGCTGGCGGCCCCCGGCGCCCAGCGCGACCCTTCCGCCATCGCGGGCCTGATCCGCGAGCAGGGCGTCACCATCGCGCATTTCGTGCCGTCGATGCTGGCGGCCTTCCTGGCGCATCCGGATGCCGCCGGGCTGCATCTGGGAAAAGTCTTCTGCTCGGGCGAGGCGCTGACCGACGAGCTGCGCGACCGCTTCCACGCGACGATGACCTCGGAGCTGCACAACCTCTACGGCCCGACCGAGGCCGCGGTCGATGTCAGCCACTGGCCCGCCGGCCCGACCGACCGCAGCCGCCCGCTGCCCATCGGCTTCCCGGTGTGGAACACGGCGCTGTACGTTCTGGACGAGCAGCTGCGCCCCTTGCCGCCCGGCGTCGCCGGCCATCTCTTCATCGGCGGCGCGCAGCTCGCGAAAGAGTATCTGGGCCGCCCCGACCTCACCGCGCGCGCCTTCATCGCCGATCCCTTCCGGCCTGGGCAGCGCATGTACCGCACCGGCGACCTGGCAATGTTCCGGGCCGACGGCGCCATCCTCTATCTCGGCCGCTCCGACGGGCAGGTGAAGCTCCGCGGCTTCCGCATCGAGCTCGGCGAGATCGAGGCCGCCATCGCCGCCTTTCCCACGGTGCGCCAGGTCCGCGTCATCGCCCGCGAGGACCGCCCCGGCGACAAGCGGCTGGTCGCCTATCTGGTCGCCGCCGCCGACCATGACCCCGAGGCGCTGCGCGCCTATCTGGCCGCCCGCCTGCCCGACTACATGATGCCGGCCGCCTGCGTCAGCCTGACCGAGCTGCCGGTGAACAGCAGCGGCAAGCTGGACCGCGCCGCCCTGCCGGCGCCGGAGCTGGACGCCGTCCCCGGCCGTGCGCCGGAAGGCGAGACCGAGACCCGTCTGGCCGCCCTCTTCGCCGCGACCCTGGGGCTGGAGACCA
>NZ_MLCO01000415.1 GCF_001982615.1 Teichococcus deserti
GCCTCGGCCTGGGCGAGGGCCGCCTTCTCGCGCCGGGTCCGGGCGGCCGCTGCCACCCCGGCGGCACGGGTCGCGGCTTCGGCGGAATCGCGCGCGGCCTCATCCGCCGCGGCCAGGGTCGCGGCCTGCGGCGCGGTGGCCAGGGCGCGGTCGGCGGCGGCGGCCTCCTCCCGCTTCGCCGCCATGCCGGCGGATTGCGCCTGCAGCGCGGCGAGCGCCGCGGCGGAACGGCGCGCCTCGGCATGGCGCTCGGCGGCGCGGCGGCCGGCGTCCAGAGCGGCCTGGGCGGCGGCGGCGGCGCGCTCGGTCGCGCCGGCGGCGGTCGTGGCCGCCCCGGCCTCGGCGGTGAGCCGATCCAGCGCGGCGGCGGCCTCTTCCGGCGAGGCAGCGCCGGCTTCGCCCAGCAGGCTGCGGCGGTGCTGCTCGGCCTGCTGCGCGGTGGCCAGGGCGGACTTCGCCTGCTGCGCCAGGGCCTCTTCCAGCCGCGCATAGAGATGCGTGCGGAACAAGCTGGCGAGAATCCGCTGGCGGTCGCCGGGCGGCGCGGTCAGCAGCTCGCGGAAGCGGCCCTGCGGCAGCAGCACGACCTGGCGGAATTCTTCGACGCGGTAGCCGAGCAGCTCCTCCACCTGCTCGGCAACGCGCGGCACCTGGTCGGCGATGACCAGCGGCGGGCCTTCTGCCGGCAGGCGCCACAGCACCGCCTCGCCGCCGCGCTGGACCATCTTCCCGCCGCGCCCTGGCGCCTCCTGCTTCGGCGCGCGGCGCAGTCGGTAGCGGGTCTCACCGAGGGAAAAATCGAGCTCCACCCAGGTCGGCTGCGCGGCCGCGGCATGGTGGCTGCGCAGATGGCTGGCCTCGCGCTCGTCGCCGCTGCTCTGGCCGAAGAAGGCGAAGCAGAGCGCGTCCAGCAGCGTCGTCTTGCCCGCCCCGGTGGGCCCGTGGATCAGGAACAGCCGCTGCTGGCCGAGCGCGGAGAAATCGAACTCCTGCTCGCCGGCATAGGCGCCGAAGGCGGCAAGGCGGAGGGCGAGCGGGCGCATCAGCCGTCCTCCCCCGCGCTCGCGATGGCGGCGATGGCGGGCGGGCGCGCGGCCTCCGGCAGGGCCTCGCCGCGCACCGCCTGCCAGAAGGCGTCGAGCACCGCCAGCGGGCTGTGCCGTGCGCCCGCCCGGGTCAGCGGCGTCGCGGCCGCCACGGCGCGCGACTGGAAGCGCAGGTCGAGGACATTGGGGAAGGCCTCGCGCAGCCGGGCCATGGCGTCGAAGGGGCGGTCGGTCAGGGTGACCTGCAGCCAGTCCTCGCGGCCGGTGGACTCGGCGGTGGCCAGGACCTCGGCGAGTGTGCCGGTGATCAGGCGCAGCGGGCGCCGCGCCGGCAGCGGGATGTCTTGCAGCGTCACCGCGCCGGCGGCGTCGATCTCCAGCAGGGTCGCGGATTTCTGCTGCCCGGCCTCGGAGAAGGAATAGGCCAGCGGCGAGCCTGAATAGCGGATGCGTCCGCCCGCCATGGATTGCGGCCGGTGCAGATGGCCGAGCGCGACATAGTCGAAGCCCGCCAGATGCGCCGCCGAGACGGCGCCGCTGCCGCCCACCTGCAGAAGCCGTTCGCTGTCGGATTCGAGCCCGCCCTGGACGAAGCCATGCGCCATGACGATGGCGCGCGCCGAGGGATCGCGCAGCCCGCGCAGATGGCCCATCACCGCCGCGAAGCCGGCCTCGTGGTCGGTGATGCCGGCCTCGGGGAAATGCCCGGCCAGCTGCTCCGGCGAGGCATAGTCGGCGGCCAGGATCTGCAGCGGCCCATGCGCGTCGGCAAACTGGAAGGACCGCCCCTGGGGGCTGCCCGCAATATACAGCCCGGCCGACCCCAGCAGCGGCGCGGCGAAGCCCAGGCGGCGGGCGTCGTCATGGTTGCCGGCGATCAGCGCGACCGGGATGCCAAGGCCGCGGATGATGGCGTCCAGCACCGCGCCCAGCAGTTCCACCGCCGCGGCGGGCGGGCTGGCGCGGTCATAGACATCGCCGGCCAGCAGCAGCAGGTCGGGGCGCGTGTCCCGCAGCATGTACAGGAAAGGTCCGGCCAGCAGCCATTCCTGCTCCGGCAGGAAGGGCTGGCCATGCAGCGAACGGCCCAGATGCCAGTCCGCGGTGTGCAGGATCCGCATGGAGAGCAGGCTTAGCCCGCCCCCCGCCGCGCTCCAAGGGTCACAAGGCCCAGAAGTTGTAGCTGGCCAGGCTGGTGACCCCGTTCAGCGCGATCTCGAAATCCGGCGCCAGGTCGGCATCGACATTGCCGTAGAGGATGCCGTTGCCGAAGACCAGCTGGCCTGGGCCGGTGATGCTGCCGGTGGGCGACAGGATGAAGGCCTGGTCGCCCGGCGTGGTCAGGTCGGCGTCGATGCCCGACAGGTCGAGCTGGTCGGCATAAGCCGCGGCGTTGAAATCGGCGATGACGTCGCGGACGCTGCCCAGCCCGACATCGCCGTCGCTGAAGATGAAGCGGTCATTGCCCGACCCGCCGGTCATGGTGTCGGTGCCGGGGCCGCCGACCAGCCGGTCATGGCCCTCGCCGCCCAGCAGCGTGTCGTTGCCGGCGCCGCCGAGCAGAAGATCGTCGCCGCCGCCGCCAGCCAGGATGTCGGGGCCAGCCAGCCCGCTGATGGTGTCGGCATTGCCGCGGCCGGTCAGCACGTCGGCGCCGGCGGTACCCACCAGGTTCAGCGCGGCGGGCAGCTGGAAGAGGCCAGGGGCGGTTTCCTCCAGCAGCCCGGCCAGGCCGGTCATCTGGATCGCACCGTCGGTGAAGCCGTCGCCGTTCCAGTCGATCAGCAGACTGGCGCCGTTCTGGCGGACTTCCGCCTCGCCGGCAGCGGAGAAGGCATTGGCGCCGATGAAGCGGCCGCCCAGCGCCGACAGGTCGATGCTGTCGCCGACGCCCATGTCGGTGATGGTGTCGGTGAAGGCGCCCTGCAGCTCGTCCCTGGTCCAGAGGAAGCTGTCATTGCCCAAGCCTCCGGTCATGGTGTCGCTGCCCGGCCCGCCATTCAGCGTGTCGCTGCCGGCGCCGCCGTCGAGGATGTCGTTGCCACCGGCGCCGAGCAGGATGTCGTCGCCCCCCGCCCCGCCCAGGATGTCGTTGCCCGCCTTGCCCTGCAGCGTGTCAGCGCCGGCGGTGCCGGCCAGCACCAGATCGGCGACGCGGCGATAGAGGCCGGAGCCGGTGAAGGTTTCTTCCAGCGGCACGATGGTGCCGAGGCTGAGCGTGGCATCGGCGCGGCCGTCGCCGTCGCTGTCCACCGCCAGCCAGGTGACGCCCAGCTGCCAGATGCGCAGCTGCGCCGTGCCATCGGCGGCGAAGGCGCCATCGCCCAGGAAGCGGGCGCCGAGCGCCGCGACATCCAGCAGGTCGCCCGCGGCGAAATCGGCGATGGTGTCGCCGGCGAGCTCGGCGGCGGAAAGATACCTGACGATGTCGTTGCCGGCGCCGCCGCTCAGCAGGTCGGCGCCCAGCCCGCCGATCAGCGTGTCGTTACCGGCGCCGCCGCGCAGCGTGTCGCTGCCCTCGCCACCCTGCAGCGTGTCGTTGCCGTCGTCACCCTGCAGCACGTCGTTGCCCAACCCGCCCAGCAGCGTGTCGTTCCCCTCGCCGCCGCGCAGCAGGTCGTCGCCGGCATTGCCGTTCAGCATGTCGTTGCCGTCGAGGCCGGAGAGGGTGTCGCGCCCGGCGCGGCCGGTCAGCCCGTCATTGCCGGCGCCGCCGTCCAGCACCAGATCGGCGACGCGGCGCAGCACCTCGGTGCCGGCGGTGGCCTCCTCCAGCGCGAAGTCGCCATCCAGGGAGAGCACGGCATCGGCCTGGCCGTCGCCATCGGCGTCGATCGCCAGGAAGGTCCAGCCCAGGTCGCGGCCCTGCCAGGAATCCAGCACGATCACCTGCCCGGCGACGCCGGTAAAGCCGCCATCGGTGAAGCGCAGGTCGTCGATCGGCGAGAGGTCGATGCGGTCCTCCGGCGCCAGGTCGGTGATGCGGTCCTCGAGCAGGCCGATCTCGGCGATCGAACGGTAGCGGACGATATCGGCGCCGCTGCCGCCGGTCAGCAGGTCGCGGCCCAGCCCGGCGATCAGCGTGTCGTTGTCGGCGCCGCCGATCAGGATGTCGTCGCCGGTCTCGCCGCGCAGCGTGTCGCCGCCGGGCCCGCCCTCCAGCCGGTCGTTGCCGCCCCAGCCGACCAGCGTGTCGTTGCCCTCCAGCCCGATCAGCACGTCGTCGGCGGCATCGCCCACCAGCACATTGGCGCCGGCATCGCCGGTCAGGTTGCGCGGCGTCGCCAGGGTCAGCAGGCGGGAGCCGGCGGCGGCCTCGCGCAGCGCGCCGGCGCCGGCCAGGAAGACCGCCTGCTCGGCCAGGCCGTCGCCGTCGGCATCGATCTCGATGCGCAGGCCCAGGCTGGTGCGCAGCTGCCGCGCCTCCGGCCGCGCCCCGCTGAACAGAGTGTCGCCCAGCCAGGCGAGGTTCCAGAAGGCGGTCAGGTCCAGCGTGTCGGCGCTGTTGAAGTCGGCGATGGTGTCGGTGTTGAACAGGCTGCGATCGGGCTCGATGACGAAAATGTCGTAGCCCAGCCCGCCTTCCAGCATGTCGCTGCCGCTGCCGCCGCGCAGCGTGTCATTTCCGTTGCCGCCGCGCAGCATGTCGTTGCCGGCGCCGCCGTTCAGCGTGTCGTCGCCATCCAGGCCGGAGAGGGTGTCCTGCCCGGCGGCGCCGGCCAGGATATTGGCGGCGGCGGTGCCGTTCAGCACCCGGTCGGGCGCCACGATCAGGGTCAGCGAGCCGGCCACCTGGCCTTCCAGCAGCCGGCCGCCGGTGTCGATGGCGGCCGTCGCCTCGGCCAGCCCGTCGCCGTCGATATCGACCGTCATGAGGCCGCCGTCGAAGCGGATCTCCATGCCGGCGCCGGTGAAGCTGTCATTGCCGATGAAGCTGTAGCGCCCCATGCCGGACAGGCTGAGCAGGTCACCCGCCTCGAGATCCCGGATGATGTCGCCGTCGAGCTCGGCCGCGCTGGCATAGCGGAAGATATCCTTGCCGGTGCCGCCGCGCAGGATATCGGCGCCCAGCCCGCCGACCAGCACGTCATTGCCGCTGCCGCCGATCAGCCGGTCATTGCCGCTGCCGCCGGTCAGCGTGTCGTCGCCCAGCCCGCCTTCCAGCCAGTCATGGCCGCTGCCGCCGTTCAGCGCGTCGTTGCCGGCACCGCCATGGAGCATGTCGTCGCCGGCCAGGCCGTTGACCAGGTCGTTGCCGCCGGCGCCGTCGATACGGTCGGCGCCGCCGCCGCCGCTCAGCGTCTCGGCCGTGTCCGCGCCGGTCAGCACCACGGCATTCGCCCGCTGCAGCACGCGGGAGCCCGGGCTGGTCTCCGCCAGCATGCCGCCGCCGGAGATCCAGGCCTGGGCATCGGCCACGCCGTTGCCATCCAGGTCGAGCTGCAGCCACTTGCCGGCCAGGCGGACCTCGCCGGGGGTGCGGCTGAAGGCCTCGTCGGCGATCCAGGTCAGGCTGGTCAGCCCGCTGAAATCGATGCGGTCGCCCTCGCTGAAGTCGATCAGCCGGTCGCCGTCGAACTCGGTGTTGGCGCGGTAGCGGTAGAGGTCGTTGCCCGGCCCGCCCAGCAGCGTGTCACCGCCGGCGCCGCCGACCAGCAGGTCGTTGCCGTCCCCGCCCTTCAGCACGTCGTTGCCGGCGCCGCCATCCAGCGTGTCGGCGCCGGCCATGCCGGACAGCCGGTCGTCGCCGGCGCCGCCGGTCAGCGTGTCGGCCGCGGCGGTGCCGACCAGGGTCAGCGGCGTCGCCGCGATCAGGATGCCCGAGCCATTGGCGGTCTCGGTCAGACGCTGGATGCCGGCCATGGTCAGCTGGCGCTCGACATCGCCCAGCCCGCTGACATCGACCTGCAGCAGGGTGTTGCCGTCCAGATAGGCGAGGCGCAGCTCCATGCCGGCGCCGGTGAAGGCCCGCTCGCCGATGAAGCTCAGCCCCAGCGCGCTGACATCCACCCGGTCGCCCAGGGCGAAGTCCATGATGCGGTCGAGATGCATCTCGGCCAGGGCGCGATAGCGGAAGGTGTCGTTGCCGGTGCCGCCATGCAGCGTGTCGGCGCCGCGCCCGCCGACCAGGACATCGTCCCCGCTGCCGCCGGAGAGAATATCGGCGCCCAGCCCGCCATCGATGGTGTCATTGCCGCCCAGACCCTGGATGGTGTCGTCCAGCGCCGTGCCGGTCAGCGTGTTGCCCACGCCCGTCCCGATGATGGTCGCCATGGTCGCGAAAGCCTCCCGTCCTGGAAACGACGCGCGACGAGCCTTCTGCCGGCCGGCCGGGCGGTTCTACCATGCGGGTGTTCTGCACAGCGCCGCGCGGGGTGCCTCAAAGTCGCGGCGGCGCCGCGGCACAGTCACGCGACAGCGATCGTCCTGTCCTCAGGATGAAGCGGCAGCGACGGCGCGGCGCCGCTTGCGGCAATGCTGCGGCATTGCTTCGCGCCTGCAGCGTGACGGGCCGGGCGCCGGCGCCGCATCTTGCCGCGCCCGCGCTTCGCCGGTCGGCGGGCCAGGTTTATGTTCCGGTAAACTGCGCCGCCCGCTTGCCGAAGAACGCCGCCTTGCCCTCCGCATGGTCGGCGGTCAGGAACAGCAGCGACTGGTAATGCGTCTCCTGCTCCAGCGCGCGGTCCAGCCCCTCGGCCAGCATCTGCTTGGTCAGCGCCACCGCCGCCGGGGCCTGGGCCGCCAGGATGCGCGCCTTGTTCATCGCGGCCGCGAAGGCCTGGCCCTTCGGCACCACGGCATCGGCCAGGCCGATGCGCGCCGCCTCCGCCGCGTCGATCGGCTCGCCATACAGAAGAATCTGGCGGGCGCGGGCATGGCCGACACGGCGCGGCAGGGTATGCGCCAGGCCCAGATCGGCCATCAGCCCGACCTTGCCGAAGGCGGCCATGAAGCGCGCATCCTCGGCGGCGACCACCGTGTCGCAGGCGCAGGCCAGCGACAGGCCGGCACCCGCCGCCCAGCCCTCGACCGCGGCGACCACCGGCTTCGACCCCGCCACCAGCAGCCGGATCACCGCATGCGCCGGGCGCAGCCGCTCCCGCCCCGCCAGCACCGAGCCGACATCCATCCCCGACAGGTCGCCGCCGGAGCAGAAGGTGCCGCCGGCGCCCTGCACGACGATGGCGCGGATGTCGCGGTCGCCCTCGACCCGGTCCAGCACCCGCGCCATCTCGGCGCGCAGCGCCGGCGCCAGCGCGTTCTTCCGCGCAGCATAGTCCAGCGTCAGCACCAGCACGGCGCCGTCACGGTCCTCGATCAGCCTGGGTGTCGCAGCGAGCTCGTTCATGCCGGCGTTTCCTTCTTGGCTGCGGGCAGGCTACATTCCGGATACGGGAAATCAATCGGGATATCGAATGGACAACCTGGCCCCAGCTCCCGATCGCGACACCGGCGCGCAGCGCGATGTCGGCGCCGTCATCCACGCCATCCGCATCCTGCAGCACCTGGCCGGCGCCACCGGGCCGCTGGGCGTCGCCGCCGTCGCGCGCGGCACCGGCATCAGCCCCAGCACCTGCTTCAACATCCTGCGCACGCTGACGCGGGCCCGCTTCGCCGCCTTCCGCGACAGCGACAAGACCTACACGCTGGGGCTCGCCGTGGCGGAGCTTGCCGCCGGCCTGATCGGCGTCAGCCACGCCCAGCTGATCCGTCCCGAGCTGGAGCGGCTGGCGCTGAACTACGACATGCTGATCGTGCTGTGGCGCGTCACCGAGGACGGCCACATCGTGCTGATCGACCGCGCCCACAGCCACACCGCAGTGCGCGTCGAGATGCGCGAGGGGCTGCGCCTGCCGATGCTGGTCGGCGCCGTCGGCCGCTGCGTCGCCGCCGCCCTCGACCTGCCGGTGGACGAGCTGCGCCGCCGCTTCGCCGCGCTGCGCTGGCAGTCGCCACCCAGCTTCGAGGCCTATCTGGCCGATGTCGAGGAAAGCCGCCGCACCGGCTGGAGCCTGGACAACAGCCAGCTCTACCGCGGGCTGATCACCATCGCGGCGCTGGTGCCCGACCAGCACGGCCAGCCGCGCTTCGGCCTGTCCGGCATCACCATCGCCGGCCAGCACCCGCCGGAGATCTTCCCGCGGCTCGGCGAGGAGCTGCGCGACGTCGCCGCCTTCACCAGCAAGGCGCTCTTCCCGCGCCGGGAAGACATCCGCAATACGGAATAGCATTCCCTTTTTGGAATGACAGCCGACGCGGCATCGGCTCAACTCCCCGGCACGAAGCGGACCGCCCCAAGGCGGCCACCACCCTAGGGAGAGTGCATGTCCACCATCTCGCGCCGCCATCTCGCTGCCCTGGCCGCCGGCCTGGGCCTGCCGCTCGCCGCCCGCGCCCAAGGCAGTCCCCAGGGAAACCAGGAAGGCTGGCGTCCGACCCAGACCGTCCGCGTCGTGGTGCCCGCCGCCGCCGCGGGCACCACCGACATCATGGGCCGCCTGCTGGCCGCCCACCTGACCCAGCGCTGGGGCCAGAGCGCCGTGGTCGACAACAAGTCCGGCGCCGGCGGCACGCTGGGCAGCGCCGAGGTCGCCCGCGCCCGCCCGGACGGCCACACCATCCTGCTGGGCAATATCGGCCCCCAGGCCATCGCCTATTCGCTGTTCCGCAACCTGACCTACAAGGCCGAGCAGCTGCTGCCGGTCTCCAACATGATCCGCGGGCCCAACGTGCTGGTGGTGCACCCCTCCCTGCCCGTCCACACTCCGCAGGAATTCCTGGCTTACCTCCGCGCCAACCCCGGCAAGCTGAGTTACGGCACCCCCGGCCTGGGGCAGTCGCCGCATCTGTCGGCCGTCTGGTACAACCAGCTGACCGGCACCCAGGCCACCGCCGTCCACTACCGCGGCGCCGGCCCGGCCATGATCGCCCTCGTCGCCGGCGACGTGCAGTTCAGCTTCGACAACCTGACCAGCGCCGTGGAGCAGGTCCGCGCCGGCCGCGTCCGCGCGCTCGGCGTCACCAGCGCCGAGCGCAACCCGCAGCTGCCCGACCTGCCCGCCATGCGCGAGACCCAGGCCGAGCTCGCCCGCTACGAGGTCAATTCCTGGTTCGGCGCCTTCCTGCCGGCGGGCACGCCCGACGCCATCGTCAACGCGCTGAACGCCGAGATCAAAACCCTGCTCGACATGCCGGAGACCCAGAAGAAATTCGCCGAGATGGGCGGCGTGCCGTCCTATGGGACGCCGGCCCAATACGCGGCCTTCGTCAGGGCAGAGACGGAGAAGTGGGGGGAAGTCCTCAAGAAGGAAGGGCTGCAGCTGGACGCGGGGTGAGACCGGGGGCTCCGCCCCCAGCCCCCCGCCGGGGGGACAGTGTCCCCCCG
>NZ_MLCO01000416.1 GCF_001982615.1 Teichococcus deserti
GCGAGTAGAGCTGCACCGCCAGCCCCCAGGCGCGGCCGCCTGGGCAGGCATCGGCCAGGCGCTGGCCATGCTCCGGCGCAACCGCCAGGGTGATCCGGTGCCCGGCGGTCTCCAGCTGGTAGTAGCCGGGCAGGGCCGGCGCCAGCAGGGTGGCGCCGCCCGGCGCGGGCTGGCTGCGGCCCTCGACGCTGGTGCCGTCCTCGGCGGTCAGGCGGTAGCGGTCGGGGGCGAGGCGCAGGCAGACCGGCAGGCCGGGATCGGCGGTCAGCAGCGGCGGCTGCACCCGGTGCGCCTGCCGCCACTGCGCCATGCTGTCGCGCAGCTGGGCGTCGCCGGCCACCGGCAGGCCGAGCGCGCCGAGCACCCGGCGCAGCGTCTCCGGCGTGGTCTCCCGCCGCTGGCCGGTGGCGTCGTGCCAGTCCAGCATCAGCCCGACGGCACGCGCCAGGCGGCGCAGGGCGGTGTCGCTGTTCATCCGGCGGGCTCCTGCAGCCAGGCGATGGCGGAACGGGGCGGCAGCTCGCCGCCGCGGGCGGCCTCGCCGGCGCCGGGGGCGGAGGCGGCGATCATCTCGCCGGGGAAATGCGGGCAGGGCAGGGACTCGTCGCCGAACTGCGCGGCGACGCTGAGCACCGAGCCATCGGCCAGGCGCCACTGCGCCCGCACCCCATGCGCGCCCAGCGTCGCGGCGCCGAGCGACTGCGCGCCGGCCAGGTGCCGCGCCAGTTTCTTGCGCCGGGTCTCCAGCAGGAACCGACAGAAATTCTCGGCCTCGACATTGGCCGGGTGCTCGCGATCGCCGGGCTGCGGGCTGCTGGCGGCGAAGGTCTTCGGGTCGTTGGGATCGGGGATGCGCTCGCGCCGCTCGGGATCGGCGAAGCTGGCGAAGCGGGCGAATTCCTTGCGGCGCCCCTCGCGCACCGCGGTCGCCAGCTCGGGCGAGCCGAAGCCGGTGAAGAACAGGAAGGGGCGCTCGGCGGCGTATTCGTCGCCCATGAACAGCATCGGCACCGGCGGGGTCAGCAGCAGCAGCAG
>NZ_MLCO01000417.1 GCF_001982615.1 Teichococcus deserti
TTCTTTGTGTGGAGTGGACGACCACCGAGCCCCAGGAGCGTGAGCCCGTAGGATGGGCGGGAGCGGCGTATGTGTATAAGAGACAGGCTTGGGGGGGGGAAAGCTGGAGGGCGCGCTCAGGCAGCGCGCATGCGGGCCATCTGCCGCCAGGCGGCGCGGCCGGCCGCGGCGACCACGCCCGCGGCGTCGGGCAGCAGGGCGATGCGGCTCAGGCTGTCGGCCTCGCTGAGGATCAGGGAGATGCCGTCATCCTCGCGCTGCACCAGCAGCGCGGTGTCGCTGCCCTCCCAGGCGGCGGGGGCGAGCAGCAGCGTCACCTCCCCCATGCTGCCCACATGCGGGAAGATCGTCCAGCCGCCGGCCAGGGCCCGCAGGCCGCTGGTGATGTCGGCAATCTCCGCCGAGGACAGGCGGGGTGCCGCGAAGGGGTCGCACATTCTGTGCTCCTTAGCCGAGTGGCCGCCGGCCAAAAGGACAGCGAACGTGGGGCGACGGACGGGGCCGATTCTGGCCGCGGCGGTCAGGCGGCGGAGAATGCGGGGGAAACTGTGAAGAAAGCTTAAAGGATATGAACCGCTCACAAAGAGTTTAACGATCATCAAGCCTTCTTGGGTGAAACTTAAGCTGGGGCGTCGATGTTCACAGCATGTTCACGGGATGCTACGTCCCTCTGGTAGCAGGCCGGACGCGGCCCCACATCGGAGGTCTGAACGCCGCCTGCCCCCCTTTCGCCGAGCCGCGCCGCCGCATGGACCAGATC
>NZ_MLCO01000418.1 GCF_001982615.1 Teichococcus deserti
CCGGCGGGGCGGGGGCGGCGGTGGCGCATGCCGCCATGACGCTGGGCACCGGCCGCCTGACCCTGCTGGACATGGACCCCGCGCGCGCCGAGCAGCTGGCCGCGGCGCTGTGCGAGCGCTTCGGCCCTGGCCGCGCCGTCGCCTCGACCGACATCGACGCCGCCATGGCCCGCGCCCATGGGCTGATCCATGCGACGCCGACCGGCATGGCGAAATATCCCGGCCTGCCGCTGCCGGCGCATCTGCTGCGCCCGGAGCTCTGGGTCGCCGAGGTGGTCTATGTGCCGCTCGAGACCGCCCTGCTGCGCGAGGCCCGCGCCCGCGGCTGCCGCACCGTCGACGGCGGCGGCATGGCGGTGTTCCAGGCGGTCGGCGCCTTCCGCCTCTTCACCGGGCGCGAGCCGGAGGCCTCGCGCATGCTGGCGCATTTCCACGGGATGGTCTGATAGAACTTTCTTTCCGTTGGCTTCAGACTTTCTCAACCCGTTCCATGGCACCCAGGCGGTGGACGAGGCCGGCAGAAACCGGTCTCCCCACCGCCTTCCCCTCTTTCCACCTTGCTAAAGGCATCGCTGGAAGCCTCCAACGGGTTGAGAGGTTCCCATGCTTCCCGTCTCCGCCGCCTCCGGCCAGCAGGGCCTGTCCGAGTTCTGGGCGCAGCTGCGCGCCCGCGCCGAGCAGGCCGCCCAGACCGCCGGCAACACCACCACCGACGGCACCGCCGATCCGGCCAGCACCGCGCCCGGCACGGTCGTGGCGCCGGGCGTCGCGACGCCGGACGGCAGCACCCGCTACAGCGACGAGACCGAGGCCCTGCTGGTCGCCCTGCAGAGCGAGCCCGGCACCGCACCGCCGCCGCCCCAAGGCCCGCCGCCCGGCGGAGCGCCACCCGCCGCCGAGGACGAGGCAGCCGCCACCGGCGCCATCGCGGCGCTGAAGGCCCTGCTGGAAGCGCTGCAGGCGGAGGCGGAAGAGGACGCCGTGGCCGAGGCCGCCGGCGAGGGCACCAGCATCCGCGCCGCCGGCGGCAACACCCTGGAAGAGGCCCGGGCCAGCAGCGCCACCCCGCCCGAGGCCAGCCCGATCGGCCAGGTTCAGGGCCTGCTGCAGAGCATCATCGGCCAGCTGCAGGCCGACCGTTCCAGCGGCGCCGAGCGCAGCGCCGAGACCCAGCCGGCCCGGGAAGAGGATCCCGACCGCGGCTTCCGCCAGCGCGCCCTGGCCGAGGCCGCGCGCGCCTATGCCGCGCAGCAGGAGGAAGGCCCGGGCAACGCCGCCGCCTCGATCTTCGCGTAACGGGGGCTCAGACGCTCACGTAGCGCAGCACCGCCTCGGCGATCATCTGTCGCTGGCTGGCGGTGCGCGCCGCAGCCGAGAGGTCGACCCCGAAGATCGCCCCCAGCGTGTGCCGGTTGGCGACCCGGTGGAAGCAGCTGCCGTTGATCAGGATATGCAGGTCCAGCGGGTCGATTCCGGGGCGGAACAGGCCGGCGGCCTCGCCCCGCGCCAGCAGCCCGCGCAACAGCCCGATCACCGCGTCGTTGCGGCCGCGGAGCGTCGGCGAATGCACGATATGCGCCGCGTCGTGGATGTTCTCGACCGAGACCAGGCGCACGAATTCCGGATGCTCGGCATGGTAGTCGAAGGTGGTCTCCACCAGCCGGCGCAGCGCCTCGGCGGGCGCCAGGTCATCGAGATGCAACCCTGCCTCGGCGGCGCGGATGCCGCCATACATCTCCTCCAGCACGGCGGCGAAAAGCTGCTCCTTGCTGCCGAAGTAGTAGTAGATCATCCGCTTGGTGGTCTGCGTCCGCGCGGCGATCTCGTCCACCCGGCCTCCGGACAGGCCCTTCTCGGAGAACTCGGCGATGGCGGCATCGAGAATGCTGCGCCGCGTCTGCTCCGCATCCCGCGGCCGTGGCGCCGCCTTCGCCATCCCCATCGCCTGTCCGCCTCCCTGAACTATCCGGTTCGGCCAATAGCATGGGGGAGGCGAGACAGGGGAGGAAGACGGGGGGAAGAATGAATTCTTCCCCCCGGACCCCCCATCATTCTTTTCTTTCGCCGGCCCTTGCGGGACCTGCGCCTCGCCGGAGGCCACATCAGGCGTGGGCGGCAAAGCAGCGCGCCCTGCAAGGTCGCGCTGCTGCCGGGCCGTTTCACGGACCGTCTCCACCGGGACACGGCCGTCTGACAGAAAGAAGAAGGGGTCCAGGGGAATTCCTTCCCCTGGCCTGGCTTCAGACCTTCTCGAGGACCATGGCGATGCCCTGGCCGACACCGATGCACATGGTGACCAGGGCGTAGCGGCCGCCGCGGAGGTGGAGCTCTTCCACCGCCGTCTGCACCAGCCGGGCGCCGGACATGCCGAGGGGATGGCCGAGCGCGATGGCGCCCCCATTGGGGTTCACGTGCTCGGCGTCGTCGGGCAGGCCCAGGTCGCGGGTGACGGCCAGGGCCTGGGCGGCGAAGGCCTCGTTCAGCTCGATGACGTCCATCTGGCCGAGTGAGAGGCCAGCCTTCTCCAGCACGCGGCGGGTGGCCGGCGCCGGGCCGAAGCCCATGATGCGCGGCGGCACGCCGGCGGTGGCGCTGGCGACCACCCGGGCGCGCGGGGTCAGGCCGTGGCGGCGGGCGGCGTCGGCCGAGGCGAGCAGGATGGCGCAGGCGCCGTCATTGACGCCCGAGGCATTGCCGGCGGTGACCGACCCGCCTTCGCGGCGGAACGGCGTGCCGAGCCTGGCCAGGGCCTCCAGCGTGGTGTCGGGACGCAGGTGCTCGTCCTGCGAGACGATGGTGGGCTCGCCCTTGCGGCGCTTGATCTCGACGGGGACGATCTCCCGCGCGAAGCGGCCGCTTTCCTGGGCCTTCTTGGCCCGCTGCTGGCTGCGGAAGGCAAAAGAGTCCTGGTCGGCGCGGCTGATCTGGAAGTCGGCGGCGACGTTCTCCGCCGTCTCCGGCATGGAATCGACGCCGTATTGCGCCTTCATCAGCGGGTTGACGAAGCGCCAGCCGATGGTGGTGTCGTAGATCTCGGCCGCGCGGCCGAAGGCCTCGGCCGACTTGCCCTGGACGAAGGGGGCGCGGGTCATGCTCTCGACGCCGCCGGCCAGCATCAGCTCCGCCTCGCCGGACTTGATGGCGCGCGCCGCGATGCCGGTCGCGTCCATGCCCGAGCCGCAGAGGCGGTTGACCGTGCTGCCGGGGACCGTGTCGGGCAGGCCGGAGAGCAGGCTGGCCATGCGGGCGACGTTGCGGTTGTCCTCGCCGGCCTGGTTGGCGCAGCCGAAGACCACATCGTCCAGCGCCGCCCAGTCGAGCTCCGGATGGCGCGCCATCAGGGCGACGATCGGCACCGCGGCCAGGTCGTCGGCGCGCACCGGCGCCAGCGCCCCGGCATAGCGGCCGATCGGGGTGCGGGCAGCGTCGCAGATGAAGGCATCACGCATCAGGCGGTCTCTCCAGGCTCGGAATCAGGCTGGGCCATCTGCAGGGGCGCGTCGGTGCGCGCCTGCAGCTCCTCGAAGGTGAGGCCGGGCGCCATCTCCACCACGGCGAAGCCCTGGGGGGTGACGTCGAGCACGGCCAGGTTGGTGTAGACGCGGCGCACCGCACCCATGGCGGTCAGCGGATAGCCGCATTTCTTCACCAGCCGGGGGGCGCCGTCCTTGGTGGTGTGCTCCATCACCACCCAGAGGCGCTTGGCGCCGGCGGCCAGGTCCATGGCGCCGCCGACCGCCGGCGCCGTGTCGTTGGCCGAGGTCGCCCAGTTGGCGACGTCGCCGTTCTCCGCCACCTCGAAGGCGCCGAGCACGCAGAGGTCCAGATGCCCGCCGCGGATCATGGCGAAGCTGTCGGCATGGTGGACATAGGCGCCGCCGCGCAGCAGCGTCACCTGCTGCTTGCCGGCATTGATCAGGTAGGGGTCGGCATCCTCCGGCGCCGGGGCCGGGCCCATGCCGAGCACGCCGTTCTCGGAATGGAACACCACCTCGCGGCTGGCGGGGACATAGTCGGCCACCATGGTCGGGATGCCGATGCCGAGGTTGACGTACCAGCCCTCGGGAATGTCCTGCGCCACGCGGCGCGCCATGTCCTTGCGGGAGAGGGGGGCGAAGGCGGTCTCGCTCATGGTTCTCGTCTCCTCAGGCGGCGGTGCGGGGCAGCTGGATGACGCGGTCGACGAAGATGCCCGGGGTGGCCACGGCCTCCGGGTCGAGGGTGCCGAGGGGCGCGATCTCATCCACCTCGACGATGGTCAGCTTGGCGGCCATGGCCATCACGGGATTGAAGTTCCGCGCGCTGCGGCGATAGGTCAGGTTGCCCCAGCGATCGGCCATATGGGCCTGGACGAGGGCCACATCACCGGGCAGCGCCTGCTCCAGCACGCACATCTTGCCGCAGAACTCGGCGGTGGGCTTGCCCTCGGTCAGCAGCGTGCCGTAGCCGGTCGGCGTGTAGAAGGCCGGAACGCCGGCGCCGGCGGCGCGCATGCGCTCGGCCAGCGTCCCCTGCGGCACGATCTCCAGCTCCAGCCTGCCGGCCTTGTAGAGCTCCTCGAAGACCACCGAGCCGGCGCTGCGCGGGAAGGAGCAGATGATCTTCCTGACCCGCCCGAGCTCCATCAGCCGCGCGAGACCCACCCGCCCGGTGCCGGCATTGTTGGCGACGACGGTGAGGTCAGAGGCGCCCTGCTCGATCAGCGCGTCGATCAGCGTGTCCGGCTGGCCGACCGAGCCGAAGCCGCCGACCAGGACGGTCGCGCCATCGGGGATGCCTTGCATCGCCTCGGCCATGTCTCGGACGATCTTGTTGATCATACGTTCCTCGCTGTTGCTTCGGGCATTCTTGGGGCCGCGGCGCAGGGGCTCGGGGCCATGGCCGAGACTAGGTCCGCCTCCGCAGGCCCCGCAACGCCGTGCGCTATCCGCACACCGTCCTGCCACTGAGGTTGTCGCGTCGGCAGGCTGGTCCAGGTACTCCGGCGAGGTTGGGGGCAGGTCGTTTCAGTAACGGGGTGGGGTTGACTTGGCGCCCACGTTTTCGTGAAGATGAACTGTTATCCAGAAGCCACAATTGCGGCCGATTTGCCACAATTCGCCCCGATTTCGGCGTGGAGCCGCTGGATGACAGAGGGATGGCAGGCAGGCTGTCGCAGGGCGTGCAACCCAAGCTCGAGCTTGGTGTTGCCGGCTGACCGGTTGTTCGCCGCCGCGCCCGCGACGCCGCCCCCGCCCGGGCGGCGGCGGCCCTCGCCGGTTTGGTTCCGGTGGGCGGAAACGACGCCCTGCGCTACATTCTGCCGCAGGGAACACGGGGAAGCGCGCCGTTGCGCGCGGGACAGGGGTTATTCGATGGCGTTGAAGGCTTCCGGCGAGCGCTTCATTCCCGAGGCGTATCACGGCGAGATCGCAGTCGAGCATTATCATCGCTATCTCTTCGCCCGTGAATTCGTGGCCGGGCGCGACGTTCTCGATATCGCCTGCGGCGAGGGCTATGGCAGCGCCCTGCTGGCGGAGCTGGCCAGCCGCGTCACCGGCGTCGACATCGACCGCGAGGCCGTGCTGGCCGGGCAGCAGCGCTACTCCCGCGGCAATCTCGACTTCATGCTGGGCGACTGCCTGCGCATCCCGCTGCCCGATGCCAGCGTCGACGTCGTCGTCAGCTTCGAGACCATCGAGCATATCGACGAGCACGAGGCGATGCTCGCCGAGCTGAAGCGCGTGCTGCGGCCGGGCGGCCTGCTGATCATGTCGAGCCCGGACAAGTACCGCTATTCGGTGCTGCCCGACCACAGCAACCCCTTCCATGCGAAGGAGCTCTACGCCCACGAATTCGCCGCGCTGATGAAGCGGCATTTCCGCAACCTGGCCATGGCCGGGCAGCGCTCGATGTTCGGCTCCGGCCTGTTCTTCGAGCAGGGCGTCGCCGGCGCGCTGAGCTTCGAGCGCGAGGCCGGCCGCTTCCAGCGCGCCGCCGGCATTCCCGCCGCCATGTACTGCGTCGCCGTCGCCTCCGACGCGCCGCTGCCGCCGCTGTTCAACGGCGTGCTGATCGAGGCCGTCACCGCCAGCGACGCCGTGGTCCATGTCGAGGCCAAGCTGCGCGAGCGCGAGGCGGAGCTGTCCGCCCTGGCCGGCAGCGTCGGCGACGCCCAGCAGCGCAGCGCCGAGCTGCAGCGCGACGTCGACCGGCTGCAGAAGGCCCTGGCCGAGCAGCGCCGCCTGGCCAATGCCGCCACCGCCCGGCTGGAGACCGAGCGGCAGCGTGCCAGCGCCCTCGAGGCCAGCACCTTCTGGCGCGCCAGCGCGCCGCTGCGCCGGCTGGTGGGCAACCTGCCCGGGCTGCGCCGCGTGCTGCGCAACGCGATGCGCGCGGTCTACCACTCCCGCCGCAACCTGCGGCACCATCGCGTCACCCGCGCGCGCCAGGCCAGCTACCAGCCGCTGGTCACGGTGATCGTGCCCAACTTCAACCACGCCCGCTTCCTGCCGCAGCGCATCGACAGCATCCTGAAGCAGGGCTACCAGAATTTCGAGCTGCTGATCCTCGACGACGCCTCGACCGATGACAGCGTCGCGGTGATCGAGCGCTACCGCCAGGCCAATCCGGACAAGATCCGCGTGCTGGCCAATACCCAGAACTCGGGCAATGTCTTCCGCCAGTGGCAGCGCGGCATCGCCGAGGCGAAGGGCGAGCTGATCTGGATCTGCGAGAGCGACGACTTCGCCGAGCCGGACTTCCTCGAGAGCCTGGTGCCTGCCTTCCTCGACGACAGCGTGATGATCGGCTTCGGCCGCATCCAGTTCGCCGACCGCGACGGCAAGCCCTATCCCGGGCTCGACGGCTACCGCGAGCGGGCCGAGCCGGGGATCTGGGCGGCGCCGCTGGTCCGCCCGGCCAAGGCCTGGTTCGACCATGCCTTCGGCGTCAACAACGTCATCCCCAATGTGGGCGGCTGCCTGATCCGCAACCAGCCGATCGAGGACACGATCTGGCAGGAGGCCACCACCTACAAGATCCTCGGCGACTGGTATCTCTACGCCATGCTCGGCCGCGGCGGCCGCCTGGCCTTCGAGCCGCAGGCCGTCACCTATTTCCGCCAGCATGGCGACAACACCTCGGTCAGCAGCTTCACCACCGCGGCCTACTACGTCGAGCATGAGCGGCTGGTGCGGCTGCTGCGCCAGCGCTGGGGCATCCCCGACGCGACGGTCGAGCGCTTCGCCAATGGCGTGCGGGCGCAGTTCGACTATGCCAGGGCGGCGAATTCGCTCGGAGCGCTGGAGCGGGTCTTCGACATCGACCGGGCGCTGACCACGCCGCGCAGCCAGCGCCACGTGCTGATGGTCATCCTGGGCTTCTATCTCGGCGGCGGTGAGCTCTTCCCGATCTACCTGGCCAACCAGCTGGTGCGCGAAGGCCATACGGTCTCGGTGCTGGCGCTGCAGCCGCATGACTGGAACGCCGGCATCCGCGCCCAGCTCGACCGCCGAATCGCCGTCTACGACGCCGCCACCGTCCGCAAGATCGGCCCGCGTCCCTTCATCGAGGAGATCGGCGCCGACGAAATGCGAATGGACGACGTCGGCGCCGATCTCCTCGATGAAGGGACGCGGGCCGATCTTG
>NZ_MLCO01000042.1 GCF_001982615.1 Teichococcus deserti
TCCCCTGGACCCCTTCTTTTTTCTGTCTGATTGCCATGTCCACGCGGTGACAGGACACGAAACGGCCAATCCGAGGCGCGACCTGTCAGCGCGCGCCGCGGCACCCTGGTGTCGCCGACAAGGCGCTGCCCTTCAAACGGCCAACAGAACAGAAAAAAGAAGGGGGCTCGGGGGAATTCATTCCCCCGACCTTTCAGATCGCCGCAGGCGCCTTGAACTTGTTCTCCTTAGCGAGGTCCGCCGCCCGCCACAGATACCAGGCCGCGGCCGAGCGGAACGGCGCCCAGGCTTCGCCGATTGCCGCCAGCGCCTTCGGCTTCGGCTGGGCGTCGAGGCCTGCCGCGACGCGGTAGCCCTCGCGGACGCCGAAATCGTCGACCGGCAGGATATCGGCGCGGCCGAGGGTGAAGATCAGCAGCATCTCCACCGTCCAGCGGCCGACGCCGCGGATGGCGACCAGGCGCTGGATCAGCTCCTCGTCGGGCAGGCGGGTGGCGGCGCGGCGGGTGGGCACCAGGCCGCCCACCGACTTCAGCGCGATGTCGCGGATGGCGGCGCATTTGGCCCCCGAAAAGCCGCAGCCGCGCAGCGCTTCGTCCGGCAGGGCCAGGATGCCCTCGGGATGCGGGAAGTCCTGGCCGGGGAACAGCGCGATGAGGCGGGTCAGCATGGCTTCCGCGGCGCGGCCATGGACCTGCTGGTGGGCGATGGCGCGCACCAGGGCCTCATAGGGCTCGCGGGTCAGCGGCTTCAGCGTCATGGCGCCGACCTGGCGCACCACGGGGCCGAGCACCGGGTCTGCCGAGAGATGGGCGCGGGCGGCGCGCGGGCTCAGGCCGCGGGCGGCGGGGCGGGAAGGGGCAAGCATCGCGCGCCATGCTGCGGCGGGGCCGTGGCTGCCGCAAGGGGCGTCAGGCGGGGTCCCCGGCGAACTGGGCGGCGGCCTGGCGCAGCTGGCGGATGAAGTCGCGGGCGGCGGGGGCGGCCTCGTTGCGGCGATAGGCGGCGGCGATGTCGGCCAGGATCGGCGCGCCGGAGAGCGGGCGGTAGCACAGGCCCGGCAGCTGCACGCAGGCGCGCAGCGAGGCCGGCACCACGGCGACGCCGAGGCCGAGTCCCACCAGGCTGGCCACCGCCACCAGGTCGCGGCCGCGATGCGCCAGGCGCGGGGTGAAGCCGCCGCGGGCGCCGAGCTGCTCGGTATAATGGTGGAAGCCGGCGCGCTCGGGGTCCGGGGCGATGAAATCCTCTTCCGCCAGGGCATCGGCGGCGATGGCGGGGAGCGCCGCCAGGGCGTGGCTGTCGGGCAGCGCGATCAACAGGGTCTCGCGCAGCAGCCGCAGCGCGGTCACGCCGGGCGGCGCGATGAAGGGCGGGCGGATGAAGGCGACGTCCATCTCGCCGGCGGCGACGGCCTCGACCTGGGGGACGGTCTCCATCTCCTGCAGGCGCAGCAGCACCTCCGGATGGGCGCGGCGCCAGTCGCGGATGCAGGCCGCCAGCACGCCGGAGAAGGCGGCGGAGGCCGCGAAGCCGATGGTGACGATGCCGCGCTCGCCGCGGCCTGCCTGGCGGCCGATGCGCTCGGCGCGCTCGAGTTGGCGCAGCGCCGGCTGGGCCTCGGCCAGGAACAGGGTGCCGGCGTCCGTCAGCGCCACCTCGCGCTTGCTGCGGCGGAACAACCGGGCGCCCAGATGCCGCTCCAGCGCCTGGATCTGCTCGGTCAGCGAGGGCGCCGAGACGCCGAGCCGCTCCGCCGCGCGGGCGAAATGCAGCGTCTCGGCGACGGCGAGGAAGGCGCGGAGGTGGCGCAGCTCCAAGGGGCGGACTCCGGACCTGTGTTCGGTGGGGCCGAAGCATTCTGCCGGGCGGCGCCAATGACCAGACTATCACGGGCAGCGCATGTTGCAGCGCGTCCCAGGACGCTTTTCGCGATCTCCGCTGCGCTGTCCCCCGAGGTTCCCTTCATCGAGCGCGGCACCGCCGCCTTCCGCCGCACCAATCCTGCTTTTCTCTGCGCCGGCGTCTCGACAGTTGCGCTGCTGTATTGCGTGCAGCCTTTGCTGCCGGCCTGCTCGGAGGGCTTCCATGTCAGCCTGGCGCAGCCACTGGTGCTCGGGCTGGCGCTGCTGACCCTCGGCTTCTTCGGAGCGCATTCCCTGGCCAGTTCCCGGGTCGGGCGGCGGGCGGCGACGGCCAGGGCGCAGGCTTCCTCGCTCTATCTCTTCAGCTACGACAGGGGCGCCGCGGTGATGGGGGCGCTGGGCGGGCTGGCCTGGTCCGCCGCCGCCTGGCCGGAGATCGTGGCGGTGGTCGGCGGCGGCCTGGTGGTGGCGATGCTGGCCGCCGTCCGGCTGGCGCGGCTGCCCGGGCCGGGCTGAGGCTAGACCCCGCCCTTGCGCTCCGGCAGGGCGCCGGCGCCGCCCTTGGCCGGCTGCTGCTCCTTCGGGTCGACCGGACGCCCGGCCGGCGGCGTGCCCATGTCGCGGAACGGCGCCTCGGTGCCGGTCGTGTCGGATTTCGGATTTTTGTCTTCGGCCATGGCGGCATTGCTCCAAGCTGTCCGCTTGGGAAACGGGCGGCGCGGCACAGGGTTCCGCGCCCCAGGCAGGAGGGCAGGGAGATGCGACACCAGGGCGGCTGCCATTGCGGGGCGATCCGCTATGTGGCGAAAGGCGAGCCCTACAACGCCACGGCCTGCCATTGCCTGGATTGCCGGCGCTCCAGCGGCGCGCCCTTCATGGCCTGGTTCAGCGTGGCGACGCAGAACTTCGCGGTGACGCAGGGCACGATGGCGCTCTATGCCTCCAGCCCTGGGGTGCAGCGCGGCTTCTGCGGCGCCTGCGGCACCAGCCTGACCTATTTCAATGCCAGCCTGGGCGAGGTCGACGTCAGCACCGCAACGCTGGACGAGCCGTCCGAGCCGGCGCCGCGCGACCATATCTGGGTGCAGAGCCGCATCCCCTGGGTCGAGCTCGGCACCTTCCTGCCGGCGCATGCCCGCAACCGGGACGGTTCCGGCTAGCCGCGCGGGGCCAGCAGGATGACGCCGGCGCCAACAAGGCAGAGGGCAGCTCCGGCCAGGTCGAAGCGGTCGGGACGCAGGCCCTCGACCAGCCAGAGCCAGGCCAGCGACGCCGCGATATAGATCCCGCCATAGGCGGCATAGGCGCGCCCCGCCGCCTCGCTGTCGACCAGGGTCAGCAGCCAGGCGAAGGCGATCAACGACAAGAAGCCGGGCAGCAGCCACCAGGGGCTGCGGCCCAGCTTCAGCACCGCCCAGAAGGCGAAGCAGCCGCCGATTTCCGCCAGGGCGGCCGCGCCATAGATGATCGCGAGCCGCCCCATGCGGGATCCTCAGCCGTGCTTGATGGCGATGGTCTTCAGCGAGGCGAAGCCGGCCAGCGCCGCAAAGCCCTTCTCGCGGCCATGGCCGGAGCGCTTCACGCCGCCGAAGGGCAGCTCCACGCCGCCGCCGGCGCCGTAGTTGTTGACGAAGACCTGGCCGACCTTGATGGCCTTGGACAGGCGCATCGCCCGGCCGATATCGGCGGTCCAGACGCCGGCCACCAGGCCGAACTGGGTGCCGTTGGCGATGGCGAGCGCCTCGGCCTCGTCGGTGAAGCGGATCGCGGTCAGGACGGGCCCGAAGACCTCTTCCTGGGCCAGGCGGTGGGTGGCCGCCACGTCGGCCAGCAGCGTCGGCCTGACGTAGAAGCCGCCCTCCGGCGCATTGGAAGCAATGCGGCCCTGGCCGGCGAAGTTCAGCCCGTCACCCTTGGCGAAGTCGAGGAAGGCGTTGACCCGCTTCTGCTGGTCGGCGTTCACCACAGGGCCGAGGTCCATGTCGCGCTCGGCGGGGCCGGCTTCCAGCTTGTCGAAGCGGCCGGCGAGCTCGCCCACGAAGCGGTCGAAGACCGAGGCCTGCACCAGCACCCGGCTGCCGGCCGAGCAGGTCTGGCCGGCATTCTGGATGATGCCCGCCATGACGGTGGTCGCCGCCGTGTCCAGGTCGGCATCCTGGAAGACCAGCTGCGGGCTCTTGCCGCCGAGCTCCAGGGTGACCGGGATGGTGTTCTTGGCGGCCGCCGTCTGCACCAGCGTGCCGACCTCCGGGCTGCCGGTGAAGGACAGGTGGCTGATCGCCTTGTGCGAGGTCAGGGCCGCGCCGGCCTCTTCGCCAAGGCCGGTGACGACGTTCAGCGCGCCTTCCGGGAAGCCCGCCTCGGCCGCCAGCTCGGCCAGCATCAGCGAGGAGAGCGAGGCGTCCTCGGCCGGCTTCAGGATGCAGGCATTGCCCATGGCCAGCGCCGCGCCGACCGAGCGGCCGACGATCTGCATCGGGTAGTTCCAGGGCACGATATGGCCGGTGATGCCATGCGGCTCCCACACCGTCATGACCGTCATCCCCTCGGCATAGGGGATGGTGTCGCCATGCATCTTGTCGGCGCTGCCGCCGTAGAACTCGAAATAGCGGGCGCAGGCGACGGCGTCCTGGCGGGCCTGGCGGATCGGCTTGCCGACGTCGCGGCTCTCGGCCTGGGCCAGGGCCTCGGCGTCGCGCAGGATCAGCACGGCCAGCTTGTTCAGCAGGCGGCCGCGCTCGGTCGCCGACATCCGGCCCCAGGCGCCGTCCAGCGCGCCCTGGGCGGCGGCGACGGCCGCGTCGATCTCGGTCTTGGTGCCGCGGGCGATGCGGGCGAAGACGCCGCCGTCGGAGGGGTTGATCACCGGCAGGTGCTGCTCGGCGGCCACGCTGCGGCCGTTGATCCAATGCCCGTAGGTCTGCATGGAAGAAGTCTCCTGAGCTCGTCTGGCGCGTGGTCTAGGCCAGAAAGTGCAGCCGGGAAATGCGTCCAGGGGCCGGATAAGCGTTATAACCTGTCAAGAATGACGCCCTCTGCGACCGGATCTACCGCGGGATGGACAGCTCGATGGCCAGCGTCGCCCAGCCGATCAGCAGCACGGCGAGGATGGAGGGCAGCAGCAGCCGCCAGATCGCCCCCGGCCGGGCATTGCCGCCGGCAAGGCTGGAGACCATGGCGGTGACCGCGAAGCTCATCCCCGCCGCCGCCGCGCCGGTGAAGTTGTGCAGCCCGGCGGCGAGCTGCAGCGGCAGCCCCGCGGCTTTCCCGAGCGCCGCCTGCACCGGCATCAGCGCCGCATTCGACCCGACATTGCTGCCGGTCACGGCGCCGGAGACCAGGCCGAGCACCGGCATGGCATAGGCGGCGGCCGGCCCCATGGCGGCGGCCGCGGCCTCGGCCAGGCTGGCGGCGATGCCGGCGCCGGCCAGCCAGCGCCCGAGGAGGACATAGAGCAGCATGGCCAGCGCCGGCCGCCGCGCCCGCCCCATGGCGGCGCCGAAGGCGGTGAAGGCCCCCGGCCGCAGCAGGAGCAAAAACAGAGAGAAGACCCAGAGGACGACGGCGACATGGGTGATGGGGAAGGCGGGCAGCTCGGCGAAGGGCCGCACCGCCGGCGCCCCCTGCCAGGAGCGCGCCAGCAGCAGCGCCGCGGTCAGCCCGGCCCAGGGGGCCAGCGCCGCCAGCGCCCGCCGCCAGGCCAGGGCCCCGCGCGGCGGATCCAGCCGCCAGAGGACATACAGAAGAGGAACCCCGGTGCCGATGATGCCCGCCACCTCGAAGGGCAGGAAAAGATTAACCCCCAGCAGCAGGGCGGCCATCAGCGCCATCATGCCCAGCTGCGCGATCTTCTCTCCTGTCGGCACCACGATTCCCGCGGCGCGGCACAGCCGCCACAGCACCGGGGCCAGGCACAGCAGCCACGCCGCATGCGGCCAGGCGGTGGCCAGGGCGACCTGCTGCGCCGGCAGCCCGATCAGCGCCGCGCCCAGCGCCGTGCCCGGCCCGAGGCCGCCCCAGGGCACCATGACCAGCGCCAGCAGCGCCATCGCCGCCGCCGGCGCGCCGCCGAGGCCCATCCGCCGCAGCTGGGCGAGCGCGAAGACCGCGCCCACCGCGAAGCCGGTGACGCTTTCGACGAAGGCGCCGCCCAGCAGGGTGGCGGCGAAGATGCGGCGCGGCGTCGCTTCCTCCGGCGCCTGGTCCGCCGGCGCCAGGCGGGTGACGGCGGCGTGGAAGATCAGCCCCCCCGCCAGCACGCCGATCGGCTGCATCGCCAGGAAGGCCGCCCGCAGGCTTTCCGTGCCCAAGAAGACCGCCGTCCCGCTGCCCTCCGGCAGGGTCAGCGCGATGGCGGGCAGGCTGGCCGCCAGCGCCGCGAGGCAGGCCGGCACCGGCCCGGCGCGGCCGGAGAGGAGGAGCGCGAGCAGCAGCAGGAGCGGCGCGGATTGCAGCAGGAGGAGCATGATTCCGCATCCTTCCTGAGCAGCGCCGCTTCGACCAGGGGGTGCGACGCGGCCAAGCCCTCTGGTCTCGCTGGCGGAATGGCCGCAGCATCGCGGCCCATGAGCCTGTTCCTCCTGAAGCGCCTCGGCGCCGCGCTGCTGGCGATGTGGGTGATGAGCCTGCTGGTCTTCACCGGCGTCTTCGCCATCGGCAACCCGATCGACGTGCTGATCAACCCGGCGGCCGACCAGCGCATCATCGCCGAGACCATCGCCCGCTACGGCTTCGACCAGCCGCTCTGGGTGCAGTATCTGCGCTTCCTGAACGGGTTGCTGCACGGCGATTTCGGCCGCAGCTTCGTCTTCAACGAGCCGGCGCTGGCCCTGATCGCGCAGAAGCTGCCGGCCACGCTGGAGCTGGCGCTGACCGCCATGCTGATCGCCGTCGTGCTGGGCCTGCCGCTCGGCCTCTATGCCGGGCTGCGGCCCAAGGACCTGCCGGCCCAGGGCATCATGGCGGCCTCGATCTTCGGCTTCTCGCTACCGACCTTCTGGGTCGGGCTGATGCTGATCCTGGTCTTCAGCGTCGAGCTCGGCTGGCTGCCCTCCGGCGGCCGCGGCGAAACGGTCGTGGTCTTCGGCATCGAATGCAGTTTTCTCACCGTTGACGGCCTGTACCATCTGATCCTGCCGGCGACGAACCTGGCCCTCTTCAAGCTGTCGCTGATCATCCGCCTGACGCGGGCCGGCATTCGCGAGACCATGCTGCAGGACTACGTGAAGTTCGCCCGCGCCAAGGGCGTGAAGCCGGCCCGCATCGTCGTGGTCCACGCGCTGCGCAACATCCTGATCCCGATCGTCACCGTCATCGGCCTGGAATTCGGCAGCGTCGTCGCCTTCGCCGTGGTGACCGAGACGATCTTCTCCTGGCCCGGCATGGGCCGGCTGATCATCGAGAGCATCCAGACCCTCGATCGGCCGGTCATGGTGGCCTACCTCATGCTGGTGGTGGCGATGTTCATCCTGATCAACCTGAGCGTGGACGTGCTGAACACCCTGCTCGACCCGCGCCTGAGGCACCGCTGATGTCCGGCCTCGCCAGGCCGGTCTCCCCGGCGCGGATGTTCTGGACGGATTTCGCCGAATCCAGGCTGGCGCTGCTCGGCCTGGCGCTGGTGGTGGTCATCGTCCTGGCCGCCGTCACCGCCCCCTGGATCGCGCCGCAGAACCCCTATGACCAGGCCGGGCTCTCGCTGCTCGACGCCCGCCTGCCGCCGGGCACCGAGGGCTCCGGCGGCTATGTCCACCTGCTCGGCACTGACGCCGCCGGGCGCGACGTGCTCTCGGCCATCCTCTTCGGCCTGCGCACCTCGATCTTCGTGGCCGTCGCCGCCGGCGCCGTGGCGCTCTGCCTCGGTACCGTCGCCGGGCTTTTCGCCGCCTGGCGCGGGGGGCTTGCCGAGCAGGCGGTGATGCGGCTGGTCGACCTGCAGCTGTCGCTTCCCGCCATCCTGCTGGCGCTCGTCCTGGTGGCGGCGCTGGGGCAGGGGACGCAGCAGGTGGTGATCGCCCTCGTCGCCGCGCAATACGCCTATTTCGCCCGCACCGCCCATGGCGCCGCCAGCGCCGAGCGGCATCGCGACTACATGGATGCGGCCCGGGTGCTGGCGCTGCCGCCGGCGCGGCAGATGCTGCGCCACCTGCTGCCCAATGTGCTGCCGCCGCTGATCGTGGTGGCCACCGTGCAGGTGGCGAATGCCATTGCCATCGAGGCGACGCTTTCTTTTCTGGGCGTGGGTATGCCGGTGACCGAGCCTTCCCTCGGGACCCTGATCGCCAACGGCTTCCAGTTCATGCTCTCGGGCCGCTACTGGATCAGCGTCTATCCCGGCCTGGCCTTGCTGGCGCTGATCATCGGCATCAATCTGGTCGGCGACCAACTGCGCGACGTGCTCAACCCGCGGCTCCGCAAATGATGTGAGAAGGTCGCTGGCGTCGCGCCTGATAAGGGAGACGACGCCGCATGGCCCAATTGACCACAGCTTCGCTGGTTGCCCCGAGGAAGATCCTGGTGGGCGGGGGCACGCTGCAGCAGCTGCCGAAGCTCTTGCAGGAATTCGGCCTGTCGCGGCCACTGGTGGTGACCGACCCCTGGATCGTCTCCTCCGGCATGATCGACCGGGTGCTGGCGCCCCTGGCCGAGGCCGGAATCGGCGCCCGCGTCTTCTCCGAGACCGTCGCCGACCCGACCGACACCGTGGTCGAGGCCGGCCTCGCCATGCTCCGCCGCGGCAGCTTCGACTGCCTGGTCGGCTTCGGCGGCGGCAGCCCGATGGACACGGCGAAGGCCATCGGCATCCTCGCCGCTGCCGGCCCCGGCCAGCATCTGCGCGACTTCAAGGTCCCCGCCGCCGCCGACCGCGCCGCCCTGCCGCTGGTCTGCATCCCCACCACCGGCGGCACCGGCAGCGAGGCCACCCGCTTCACCGTCATCACCGACACCCGCAACGACGAGAAGATGCTGATTGCGGGGCTCGGCGCCCTGCCCACCGCCGCCCTGGTCGATTACGAGCTGACCTTCAGCGTCCCCCCGCGCATCACCGCCGATACCGGCATCGACAGCCTGACCCATGCGCTGGAGGCCTTCGTCTCCCGCCGCGCCAACCCGCTGGCCGATCTCTACGCCACCGCCGCCATGCGCCTGATCAGCCGCAACCTGCGGAAGGCCTATGGCGCCCCCCGCGACGCCACGGCGCGGGCCGGGATGATGGAAGGGGCGATGCTGGCGGGGCTGGCCTTCTCCAACAGCTCGGTGGCGCTGGTCCACGGCATGTCCCGGCCGCTGGGCGCGCATTTCCACGTCCCCCACGGCCTGTCCAACGCCATGCTGCTGCCCGCCGTCACCCGCTTCAGCCTGCAGGCCGCCCAGTCCCGCTACGCCGAGGCCGCCCGCATCATGGGCCTCTCCACCGGCGACGACGCGACCGCCGCCAACGCCCTGCTCGCCGAGCTCGAATCGCTGAACCGCGAGCTCGGCGTCCCCAGCCCGCGGCAATTCGGCATCGAGGAAGCCGAGTTCAGGAAGCTGCTGCCGAAGATGGCGGAGCAGGCCCTCGCCTCGGGCAGCCCGGGGAACAACCCGCGGCAGCCGGATGCCGGCGAGATCGTCAGGCTCTATGAGGAAGCCTTCGCCTGACACCAGCAAGCAAGGCCAGGGGAAGGAATTCCCCTGGACCCCATCTTTTTTCTGGCCGTGCTGCCGCGGTCATCCACCCTGGCGATAGGCGCGGCTGGAGACCGAAATCGGGTTCTGCGCCGGATCCTTGGCATTGGCGAAGCAATAGCCATCCGCACGATGCACCGGGCCGAACGGCAGGCCACGTTCGGCCGCCATGCGGCAGAACGCCTCCACATCCGCGACGTCGAAGACCAGCTTCGCCAGCGACTGGCCCGGACGCTGGCCCTTGGCGGCCGGATGCAGCATCAGGATCGCCCCGCCATCCGCCGGCACCAGCTCGACGATCCGGTCGCCCTCCAACCGCTCGACGCGGAACCCGAAATGCGTGGCGTAGAAAGCGGCCGTCGCCTCGACGTCCCGCACATACAGCACCAGCCTGCTCAGCGGCACGGCAACCCTCCATGGCAACAGCCGCCGCTCATGCGCCGATACGCAGCAGGAGGGAAGGGGAGGGCCTCAGCCCTGCAGGTTGCGGTGCGTCCAGTGCCGCGTGCTGGCCCAGGCTGGCAGCGCCGCCGCCGTCAGCGGCCGGCTGATCGCATAGCCCTGGGCGTTGTCGACGCCCGCCGCCGCCACCGCGCGCCAGAGACGGCTGTCGCTGATGCCCTCGGCCGTCACCGTCATGCGGTTGGCATGGGCGCGGCGCACCAGCATGGCGACCTCGGCCCGCGCCCGGTGGCTCTCCGGCATCGCCGCCACCAGCGAGCGGTCCAGCTTGATGCCGGCGAAAGGCAGGTCCAGCAGCGCCACCCGCTCATCCTGCAGCCCCATGTCGTCGACCAGCACCGGCAGCCCCAGCGCCCGGCAGCGATGCAGGGCGCGGCGCAGCGCGCTGCGGTCGCGCACCGGCGTCGTCTCGGTCAGCTCCACCATCAGCGCGTCGGCGGGGAAATGCGCCGCGTCGCGCAGCTGGCACAGCCGCTGCGGCACCGTCCGGTCCAGCAGCAGGCTCAGCGGCAGGTTCAGACTCAGCGAGGCGCCCAGCCGCCCGATGATCGGGCCGAGCTCGGCGAAGGCGGCCTGCGCCACCGCGACCGACAGCGCGCTGACCTGCCCGCTGCGCTCGGCCAGCGGCACGAAGCTGTCCGGCCCCAGCGGCACGTCGCCCTTCGGCTGCCAGCGCGCCAGCCCCTCGACCAGCACCGGCCGCTCGTCGGCGATGCGCAGCACCGGCTGGTAGCGCACGCTGATCTCGCCGCGTGCCAGCCCGCGCGCCAGCACCATCGGATCGGTCACCGGCGCCGGCCCGGGCGGCGGGGTGGACTTCAGCGCCGCCGCCAGGTCGGAGGCGCGCGCCGGCACGCCGGGGCCGCGCGCATCCTCCTGCACGACGATCAGCCCGGTGCCAACGAATGGGTCTTGCGCGGTGGCCAGCAGCGCCGGCCAGGCCTTGCCGGCGGCCGAGGGCTGGCAGACCAGGTGCCGCGCCGGATCCTCGGCGGTGAAGAGATGGCGCAGCGCCTCGCGCCCGGAGGACAGTTCCCGCGGCGGCATCCCCGCCACCCCGTGCAGCGCCCGCAGCACCGCCGGGTCACGGGCCAGCAGCAGCGTCTGCTGGGCTCGGCCGGGGACCGGGATGGGTTGCGGGGACATGCGGATTCCTTCCGGCGATGCGCCGTCAGAACCTACTTAGACCGATGACCACCAAATGCCAAGATTTGTCTTAATATTAGGACATTCTCTCGGAAATCGCGGAAAACGCAACCATAGATGGTCCTGGAAACGTTTCCGGCCGGCCCTTCGCAGGGTCGGCCGGTGTGCTTTCTCGCCAGAATCGGGCCGCCTCGATCGAGGCAGAGCGATTCTCCTGCCCTTGTGATCAGCCGATGCCCTTACCGGCGGTCAAAGGCTTGGCAACTGGGGCCTCGGTGCCCCGGCGCAGCTTGTTCTCGCCGAGATGCAGCAGGATCGGCGCCGCGATGAAGATCGAGGACGAGGTCGAGGCGACGATGCCGAAGACCATGGTCCAGGCGAAGCCCGCCAGCGCGTCGCCGCCGAACAGCGCCAGCGGCAGCGCCGACAGCAGCAGCGTCACCGAAGTGCCGAGCGTCCGATTCATGGTCTCGTTGATCGACTTGTCGATCAGCTCCTCCAGCGGCATCGTCTTGTACTTGCGCAGATTCTCCCGCATCCGGTCATAGACCACCACCTTGTCGTTGACCGAGAAGCCGATGATGGTCAGCACCGCGGCGACCGTCGTCAGGTTGAACTCGATCCGGGTCAGCGCCAGGAAGCCGATGACCTTGGTGGTCTCCAGCAGCAGGGTGACGATGGCGCCGACGGCGAACTGCCATTCGAAGCGGAACCAGATGTAGGCCATCATCGCCAGCATCGAGACGCCCAGCGCGATCAGGCTGCCGACGAAGAGCTCCGAGCTGACCCGGTTGCCCACCGCCTCGGTGCGCAGCAGCCGGGTGCCGGGGGTGACCTGCTCCAGCGTGGCGCGGATGCGGTTGACGGCGCTCTGCGTCGCGCCCTCGTCGCCCTGCACCGGCAGGCGCAGCAGCACGGTCGAGGCGTCGCCGAACTCCTGCGCGCCGACATCGCCGAGGTCGAGCCGGCTGACCGCCGTGCGGATGGCGCCGAGATCGGCCGGGCCCGGCGTGCGGACCTCCATGATGATGCCGCCGCGGAAGTCGATGCCCTTCTCCATCCCCGGATAGAAGGCCAGCACCAGCGACAGCACCGACAGGATGATGGAGAAGGCGATGCCGAAGCGGCGGCCGCGCATGAAGGGGATCTTGCTGTCATCCGGAAACAGGCGGAACAGCGGACGGGACAGGAACATGGGTCGTATCCCCTCTCAGACCGGCAGCGTCTTGGGACGACGCGAGCGATACCAGGTGGCGACGAACAGCCGCACCAGGGTGGTCGCCGTCCACATCGAGACGATGGTGCCGATGGCCACCGTCACCGCGAAGCCGCGCACCGGGCCGGAGCCGAAGCCATAGAGGCAGGCCATGGCGATCAGGTTGGTCAGGTTGCTGTCCAGGATGGTGCCGGACGCCTTGCTGAAGCCGAGCTCCAGCGCATTGACCGGCGGCTTGCCTTGCCGGGCCTCCTCGCGGATTCGCTCGTTGATCAGGATATTGGCGTCGAGCGCGGTGCCCAGCGTCAGCACCACGCCGGCGATGCCGGGCAGGGTGATGGTCGCCTGCAGCACCGACAGCGCCGCCAGCATCAGCAGCAGGTTCACGAACAGCGCGATATTCGCCATCCAGCCCAGCAGCCCATAGGCCAGGCCCATGTAGAGGAAGACGAAGGCGGCGCCGACGCCGAGGCTGATCAGGCCGGCCCGGATCGCATCCGCGCCGAGCTCGGGGCCGACGGTCCGCTCCTCGACCACGGTCAGCGGCGCGGGCAGGGCGCCGGCGCGCAGCAGCACCGCCAAGTCATTGGCCGTCGCCGCGGTGAAGTTGCCGCTGATCTGGCCGCGCCCGCCGGTGATGGGCTCGTTGATCCGCGGCGCCGTGATCACCTTGTTGTCCAGTACCACCGCGAAGGGGCGGCCGGTGTTCTGCCGGGTGATCTCCGCGAAGCGGCGGGTGCCGACCGAATCGAAGCTGAAATTCACCACCCACTGGCCGTTGCGCCCGTCCTGGCCGGCGCGCGCGTCGGTCAGGTTGGCGCCGTCCACCTCGATGCGGCGGCGCACGGCATAGCGCTCGCCGGGCGCCTCGCCGTTGAGGAACTCCACCCCCGGCGGCGGTACCGGCGCCGAGGTGTTGGCGCTGTCGTCGACCAGGCGGAAGGTCATCCGCGCGGTGCGGCCCAGCAGCTCCTTGATCCGGTTCGGATCCTCGAGGCCGGGCAGCTGCACCAGGATGCGGCTCGACCCCTGGCGCGCGATCTGCGCCTCGGAGACGCCGGTCTCGTCGATGCGGCGGCGGACGATCTCCACCGACTGCTCGACCGCGCCGCTGGCCCGGGCCCGCAGGGCGGCCTCCGACAGCGTCGCCGTGATGCTGCCATCCGGCTGCGACGCCATCTCGACATCGGGCGCGGTGGCGCCGGCGCCGACCGGCACCGGATTGGCCAGTTCCCGCAGCGCGGTCAGCGCCGCCTGCTGCTGGCCGGCATCGCGCAGCCGCAGCACCAGGCGGTTCGCCGCCGGCTCCGGCTGCAGCGCCACATAGCCGATATTGGCCTGACGCAGCCGGGTCCGGGCGCCATCCGCCAGGCCCTCGAGCCGCTCCCGCGCCACCGCGCTGAGGTCGACCTCGAGCAGCAGGTAGGACCCGCCGCGCAGGTCGAGGCCGAGCGAGACCTGCCGCGACGGCAGCCAGGACGGAATGGCCGTGCGCGGGAACAGGTTGGGCAAGGACAGCAGCACGCCAAGCAGGATGACGCCAAGGATGGCGGCGACCTTCCACCGCGCGAAATACAGCATGGCCGAAGAGGCCCCCCGATCTAGAGGGTGCGGAAAATGCTGGGTCGCGCCCCCTGATGCAACCCACCATGCATCGCCCGAGACTCTCTGCTACACGCGCGGCACCATTCCACCAGACGGGACAGCAGCATGCGGCTGAAGCTTGGCATTCTGGGAGCAGGGCATTTCGGCCGGTTCCACAGCCTGAAGGCGGCCCGGGCGGAGCGCGTCGACTTCCTTGGCCTGGCCGATCCGGACCCGGCCCGCGCGGCGCTGGTCGCCACTGAGGCGGGCTGCCAGGCCTGGGACAGCGCCGAATCCCTGATGCAGGCGGCCGATGCGGTGATCATCGCCGCCCCCACCGCCTTCCACCACGGCCTGGCCGCCCAGGCGCTCGCCGCCGGCTGCCATGTCTTCGTGGAAAAGCCGATCGCCGCCAGCCGCGAGCAGGCCGACGCCCTGGTCGCCCAGGCCGCCGCCGCCGGGCGCGTGCTGCAGGTCGGCCATGTCGAGCGCTTCGGCGCCGGCATGATGACCCTGCAGGGCAGCGCCGGCGTCGGCCGGCCGCTCTACATGGAGGCGGTGCGCATCGCTCCCTTCCGCCCGCGCAGCCTGGACGTGACGGTCATCCTGGACCTGATGATCCACGACCTGGACCTGGTGCTGTCCCTGGCCCAGTCCGAGCTGGTCGCCGTCGACGCGGTCGGCACCGCCGTGGTCTCGCAGACCATCGACATCGCCAATGCCCGGCTGCGCTTCGCCAACGGCGCCCAGGCGACCATCACGGCCAGCCGCGCCAGCCTGAAGATGGAGCGCCGCCTGCGCGTCTTCGGCAGCGAGGGCTATGCCAGCCTCGACTTCCTGGCGCGCGAGCTGAAGCTGGTCCGCAAGGGCCAGGGCGAGACGCTGGAGCAGATCCCGGGCCACGGCATCGAGACCCTGTCCTGGACCGACCGCGACAACCTGGAAGCCGAGCAGGCCAGCTTCGTCGCGGCCTGCCTCGACGGGGCGCCTGTCGTGGTCGATGGCGCCGCCGGTCGTGCGGCGCTGGACGCGGCCTTGCGGGTCGAAGAGGCCGTGGCAGCAAGCTTGAAAGCAGCAAGCGTCTGAAAAGACAGGGGCAAGGCCAGGGGAATGAATTCCCCTTTTCTTTCGGACTGCCCTGTCCACGTGGAGACAGTACGTGAAACGGCCCAGCATCAGCGCGACCTGTGATCGCGCGCTGATGTATTGAAGCGGCGCCCCGCCGTGATGCCCTGGTATCGCCCGTGGTCAGGCGCTGGCCTGTTCACGGCCGGTGAACAGAAAAAAGATGGGGGTCTGGGGGAATTCATTCCCCCAGCCTTCCATCAGTCTTCCTTAAACTCCGGCAGTGGCGGGTCCAGTTCTTCAGGACGCCCCCGCTTCATCCGCCCGCGGGACAGTTCGGTCACCACCCCGTGCAGGGTGCGGAGTTCCTGTTCCGTCACCTCGCCGCGCTGGAACCAGTGGCGCAGGTTGCGCACCATGCCGGGCCGCTTGGGCAGGTTGTCCAGGAAGCCGCAGGCGTCCAGCTCAGCCGTCAGCCGGCCGAGGAAGCCTTCCAGCTCGCCCTTGGTCGCCACCCGGGTCTCGTTGGTCATCAGCAGGCGAGGGGGCGTCCTGTCTTCCGCCGCGTTCCACCACTCGTAGGCCAGGATCATCACCGCCTGGGCCAGGTTCAGCGACATGTGGTCCGGGTTCAGCGGATAGCGGACCAGGGTGTCGGCATGGGCCAGGTCGTCGTTTTCCAGCCCGGCGCGCTCGGGGCCGAACAGGATGGCGGCGCGCTTTTCCTGGCCGCGGCAGATTTCCACCAGGTCCTCGGCGGCGGCGCGGGCGGTGCGCAGCGGGACCACCACATGGCGGGGGCGGGGGCAGGTGGCGAAGACGCGGTGGCAGTCGGCCACGGCATCGGCCACCGTCGCATGCACCGTCGCCGCGTCCAGGATGCGGTCGGCGCCGGAGGAGACGAACCAGGCGCGCTCCAGCGGCCAGCCGTCGCGCGGCGCCACCAGCCGCAGGTGGAACAGCCCGCCATTGGCCATGGCCCGCGCCGTGGTGCCGATATTCTCGGCCAGCTGCGGGCGCACCAGCACCACGATCGGGCTCTCGCCGGGGAGCGGCTTCAGGTCGGCGCCACCATCGCGGCCGGTCATGGGCAGGGTCTTCCTTGCGGGGAGCTATGAAACAGCGCCCCCCCGATAGCCGCCCGGCGCCGGCCGCGAAAGGGCCGATCGCGGCTCAGCCCGGCCGGGCGAGGAAGGCGCGGAGCTCGGCGATCTCCTTCTCCTGCGCGGCGATGATCTCCTCGGCCATCCGGCGCATGGCAGGGTCGCGGCCGTGCCGCAGCTGGACCCGGGCCATGGCGATGGCGCCCTCGTGGTGCGGGATCATGCTGGCGGCGAAGTCGCGGTCGGCATTGCCGGTGAAGCGGACGGCGCCCATGCCGCGATGCATGGCGTCGTTGGCGGCCTGCAGCTCGGTGGTCGAGGCGGGGGCGCCGGGCGCGGCGGCCGGGGCGCCATGGCCGGCATGCTGGGCGAGCGCCGGGGTGGCGAGCAGCCCGGCCAGCAGGGCGAGCGCGGCGGGACGACAGGGCGGGAACGGCATGCGGTTCGGCTCCTTGAAGGGTGCCGCCCCAAGCTGGAGGCTTGCCATGGGGGGAAGGCAAGGGCTGCGGCCGGTCACGGCCCCGCGCAAAGTGTAACGCCACGCTGGCGGAGGGGCGGGGCCGCGCCACATGATGCCCCCCCCCTGGTCCTGGACCCCGTATGTCGCTGCCGCTGTCCCTGCCGCCTCTGGCTGCCCCCTGGCGCGACCGCCAGGGCAGTTTTTCGCCCTTCAAGCTGGCGGTGCTGATCGGGCTCTTCGCCCCGGGGCTGTGGCTGGCGGCGCTGGCGGCCCAGGGCCAGCTCGGCGGCCGGCCGATCATGGAGGCGATTCATTTCTCCGGCCTCTGGGCGGTGCGCATCCTTTGGCTGTCGCTGCTGGTGACGCCGGCGCGGCAGCTGCTGCGCTGGCCGCGGCTGATGCTGGTGCGCCGCATGGTGGGGCTGGGCGCACTGGCCTATGCGCTGCTGCACCTGCTGCTCTACGCGGCCGACCTGAAATGGGACCTCGGGCGGCTGGTCAGCGAAATCGCGCTGCGCATCTACCTGACCATCGGCTTCGTGGCGCTGCTCGGGCTGGTGGTGCTGGGGGTGACATCGACCGATGGCTGGGTGAAGCGGCTGGGCGGGCGGCGCTGGACCGCGCTGCACCGGGTGGTCTATGGGCTGGCCGGGCTGGCGGTGCTGCATTTCGCCCTGCAGTCGAAGATCGACGTCACCGAGGCGGTGCTGATGGCCGGGCTGCTGGTCTGGCTGCTGGGCTACCGCGCCGTGGCGCCGAAGGGCGGCGCGCCGGGGTTGTTAAGGCTGGTGTTGCTCGGTGTCGGCGCGGCGCTCGGCACGGCGCTGATCGAGGCGGCCTGGTACGGGGTCGCCACCGGCGTGCCGCCGCTGCCGGTGCTGGAAGCCAATCTCGATGTCGAATTCGGATTGAGGCCGGCGCTGTGGGTGGGGATCGCGGCAGCCGGGATGCTGGCGCTGCGGGTGGCGCGCGGCTCAGGCAGGAAGAAGAAAGCAAGAGCGGGGGAATGAATTCCCCCGCGCCCCCATTTTCATCGGCCCTTTTCAGGGCAGCGCTTAGCTCAGGCCTTGCGCCAGGTGGTGCCGCCGGCGCCGTCCTCCAGCACCACGCCCTGCGCGGCCAGCGCATTGCGGATGCGGTCGGCCTCGGCCCAGTCCTTGACGCGGCGCGCGGCCAGGCGCGCCTCGATGGCGGCCTCGATCGCGGCGCTGTCGTCGGTGCCAGCCTGCCGCCAGGCCCGGGCATCGCTGCCCAGCAGCCCCAGGACCGCCGCCGCCTGGCGCAGCGCGGCCGCCGCCTGGCCCGAGACCGGCGTCCAGTCGCGGCCCACCCGGTGCAGCACCGTGGTCGCCGAGCCACCCACCGTCGCCACATTCTCCAGCGTGCGCAGGTCGCGCAGCCGGGCCAGCGCCAGCGGGGTGTTCAGGTCGTCGGCCAGCGGCTCCAGCGCCCATTCGGCCATCTCGGCCACCAGCGCGTCATCCTCGGCAGGCGTCGGCAGGTCGCGCGCCAGCAGGGCGTAGAAGTCGTCGAGCTCGCCCTTGGCCTCGTCCAGCCGCTCGACCGTGTAGTCCAGCGCGGCGCGGTAATGCGTCTTCAGCAGCAGCAGGCGAAAAGCCTCGCCGGCCCAGGCGCCGCGGCCGAGGATGTCACGCACGGTCAAAAAATTGCCGACCGACTTCGACATCTTCTCGCCGTCGACCAGCAGCATGCCGTTGTGCAGCCAGGTGCGGGCGAAGCGCGAGCCGGGGAAGGCGCAGACCGACTGCGCCTGCTCGTTCTCGTGATGTGGGAAGAGCAGGTCGTGCCCGCCGCCATGGATGTCGAAATCCGGGCCCAGATAGCGCCAGGACATGGCCGAGCATTCGATGTGCCAGCCCGGCCGGCCGCGGCCCCAGGGGCTGTCCCAGCCCGGCAGGTCGTCCGCCGAAGGCTTCCACAGCACGAAGTCGCCGGCCTCGCGCTTGTAGGGCGCGACCTCGACCCGGGCGCCGGCCAGCATCTCGTCCGGCGAGCGGCCGGACAGGGCGCCGTAGCCCGGGAAGCTGGACACCGAGAACAGCACATGGCCCTCGGCGGCATAGGCATGGCCATTGGCGATCAGCCGCTCGATCAGCTCGATCATCTGGGCGATGTTGTCGGTCGCCCGCGGCTCCTCGTCCGGCGGCTCGCAGCCCAGCGCGGCCATGTCGCGGTGGAAATCGGCCGTGGTGCGCGCGGTGATGGCACTGATCGGCTCGCCGCTCTCCTGGCTGCGCGCGTTGATCTTGTCGTCCACGTCGGTGATGTTGCGGACATAGGTGACGCAGTCGAAGCGGCGGCGCAGCAGGCGGGCCAGCACGTCGAAGACCACCACCGGCCGGGCATTGCCCAGATGCGCCAGATCATAGACCGTCGGGCCGCACACATAGAGGCGCACATGCTGCGGGTCGAGCGGGACGAAGCTCTCGCGCTGGCGCGTGGCACTGTTGTGGAAGGCCAGTTCGGTCATCACTCTGCCTTGTCGGGAGGATCGGTTCGGGGGTCTGGTTCGGCGGGCTGAACGGGGGGAGGTGCGCTGGAATGCCCCCCGCCGTCAACACGCATTAAGACGTCCCCGCCGCCGGACCCCCGAAAAGCCGGGCGCTATTCCCCGGCGGCC
Source organism: Teichococcus deserti (assembly GCF_001982615.1). Taxonomy (GTDB): domain Bacteria; phylum Pseudomonadota; class Alphaproteobacteria; order Acetobacterales; family Acetobacteraceae; genus Pseudoroseomonas; species Pseudoroseomonas deserti. Next base: position 19,211 of record NZ_MLCO01000042.1, read on the forward strand.
CGGGCCGGGGCCAGGGGCGGCACGTGGTGGCCGGGCGGCGGCGGATGCGACCCCGGCGGCAGCAGATGGAGGGCGGCGAACTGCTCCGGTGGCACCGGGCGGCCGAAATGATAGCCCTGCGCCTCGGCATAGCCCTCCTGCCGCAGGATCTCGGCCTGTTCCGGCGTCTCCACGCCCTCGGCATTGGCGCGGATGTTCAGCGTCCGGCTCAGCTGCACCACCGAGCGGATGATGGCCAGGGCATTGGCATCCTCCTCCATGCCCTGGACGAAGCTGCGGTCGATCTTGATCTTGTCGAAGGCGAAGCGCCGCAGATAGGCGAGGCTGGTATGGCCGGCGCCGAAATCGTCCATGGCGATCCGCACCCCCAGCGCCCGCAGCCGGGCCAGGGTGGCCAGCACCGCCTCGGTGTCCTGCAGCAGCAGGCTCTCGGTGATCTCCAGCTCCAGCCGTTCCGGCGCCAGACCGGAGGCGCGCAGCACCGCCTCCACCGTGTCGCAGAAATCGCCGTGGCGGAACTGGATCGGCGAGACATTGACCGCCACCACCAGCGGCGCCGGCCAGCGCGCCGCCTGGTGGCAGGCCGCCGTCAGCACCCATGCGCCCAGCGGCAGGATCAGCCCGGTCTCCTCGGCAATGGCGATGAAGATGTCGGGCGGGACCGGCCCGTGGCCGGGCCGGTGCCAGCGCAGCAGCGCCTCCGCCCCGGCGATGCGGCCGCTGCGCAGGTCCATCAGCGGCTGGTAGTCGACCCGAAATTGCTCCCGCGCCACGGCGCGGCGCAGGTCCTGCTCCAGCGCGCGGCGCTCCTGCAGCCGGGCATTCATCTCGGGGGCGAAGAAATGGAAGCTGCCGCGGCTGTCCTGCTTGGCCTGCACCGTCGCCACGTCGGCATCGTGGATCAGCTCGGCCGGGGTCTGCCCCGCCTTGCTGAGCGCGATGCCGATCGACACGCCCAGGGTCAGCTGCGTGCCGTTCAGGTCGTAGGGCGGCGCCAGCAGCCCGAGCAGCCGCTCCGCCAGGCTGGCCGCGCCCTCGGGCTGCGGCGCGCTGGTCTGGATGATGGCGAATTCGTCGCCGCCCAGCCGCGCCAGGCTGTCATTGGCGCGCAGCCCCTGGCCCAGCCGCCGCGCCGTCTCGCGCAGCAGCGCGTCGCCGGCACCATGGCCCAGCGTGTCGTTGACCTCCTTGAAGCGGTCGAGGTCGAGGCAGAGCAGCGCCACCCCGCCGCCGTCGCGGTTGGCGCGCAGCAGCTCCTCCGCCAGCTTCTCCTGGAAGGCGGCGCGGTTCGACAGGCCGGTCAGCGTGTCATGCGCGGCCAGATAGGCGGCGCGGCTCAGTGCCTGGTCCAGCAGCCGCACCGGCAGCAGCCGCAGCAGCAGCCAGCAGATCAGCCCCAGCCCGCCGCAGAGCAGCCCGATCAGCACCGTCTCCTGCACCAGGCCGCGGATCGAGCGGGTGACCTCGACCTCGGCCATCGCCTGGGCGTCGCCATAGACCAGGGCGCGGCGGGTCAACAGCGGCCCCTGCAGCGCTTCCGGCGGGCCGGAGCGGACCAGCACGCGGCCGTCGGGGGTCAGGATGCGGCGCTGCTCCAGCCCGCCCTCGATCTCCGGACTGCCCAGCGCCAGCTGCAGCCCCTGCAGCCCGCCGGGCTCGTAGAGCCGCCAGGACAGCCGGCTGATCTCCAGCGCCAGCCGGCCGGTGCGGCCCTCCAGCGCGCCTTGCGCATGCGACAGCCCGGCCAGGAAGTAGCTGGCCGGCGGCACGATGGCCAAGGCCAGCGCGGCCGCCGCCGCCAGCAGCGAGATCAGCGTGATCAGCGGCGTGACATGGCGGTTCAGCCGGTCCGTCCGCTGCCGCGGCACCCCCAGCCCGAAGAAGCGACGGCGCCGGGCGGACGCCGCCGGCTCCGGACCCGCCTCCATCAGACCGGCCGCCGCCAGACCCGCGCCCCGCGCGTCGCCTGCCGCGGCGGCGGCGGGTCCGGTGGGATCGGAAGGGGCGAGGCTGGGCGGCATGGCAGGCTCCCGGGACAGCCGGCGCGGCGCATCCGCCCGACAGGACCAGGGTCAAGCCTCGCGCAGATTTCTTGCCATCGGATGAAGCGGGGAGGAGATCGGGCGCAGCGGTGGCGCCCCAGCTGGCATCTCCGGCTGCTCCAGCAGGCTGCGGATCTCGCGCAGCAGCGTCTCGGCCGGGCGCGACAGCGGCAGGCGGCTGGCCCAGAAGGCGCTGGCGGTGACCGGAATGGCCGGCTCGAAGGGCAGCACGGTCAGCGGCTGCCGCCGGTTGCGCGCGGAGAAAGGATCGACCACGGCGACCCCGACCCCCGATTCCGCCAGGGCGCGGGCGGTGTCGGCGTAGCGCACCTCGACCGTCGGCTGGAACGGCTCGCGCGCCTCGGCGAAGGCCTGGCGGATCGCCTGGCCCATGCGGGTGCCGGCCTCCAGCGCGATGAAGGGCCAGGGGCGCAGCAACGCCGGGCGCGCCACCGGCTCGCGCGCCAGCGGATGGTCGGGGGTGCAGACGCAGACCATGCGGCTCTCGGCCAGCGGGCGCACCGACAGGCCAGGCCGCGCCTCCAGGCTGACGCCGACGCCGAGCTCGGCCAGCCCGCTCTCGACCCCTTCCACCACCTCGTCCAGGCGGCGGACGTCGAAGGTGATGCGCAGCCGCGGCTGCCGCCCCAGCATCCGGGCAAGGGCCTGAGGGATGGCGCCATGGCCGAGCGGGGGCGTCGCCAGCAGCCGCAGCCGCCCCGTCTTGTCCTGGCGCAGCTCCTGCAGCCGTGCCTCCAGCGCTGCGTGCTGAGCGAAGAGCGGCTCCGATTCGGCATGGATCAGCCGGGCCGCCTCGGTCGGGAACAGCCGGTTGTTGATCCGCTCGAACAGCGGGAAGCCCAGCTGCGCCTCGAGCTGCTTGACCGCGTTGCTGACCGCCGGCTGCGACATGCCCAGCAGCCGCCCGGCGGCCATGGTGGTCTGGTGCCGGATGACAGCCCGGAGAATTTCAAGCTGGCGAAGGGTCATGATTTGGGCAGGGTATAACGCTGCCAAATGGTTTCCCGCAAATCATCATCACGCCGAGAATTGATCTGCCCAAGGCTTGTGCGAAGATGACCGACATCCCGAGGTCAGCCGAGGTTTTGCCCATGCCCCGTATCCTGCGTGTCGCCGCCGCCCAGATGGGTCCGAACCAGCGTGCCGACAGCCGCGCCGCCATTTTGGCCCGGATGATCGCCCTGCTGGAGCAGGCGGCCGGGCAGGGCGCCCAGCTCGTGGTCTTCCCTGAGCTCGCCTTCACCACCTTCTTCCCGCGCTGGCTGCTCGAAGGCGCCGAGCTCGAGCAGTACTATGAAGCCGCCATGCCGAATCCCGAGACGCAGGCCCTCTTCGATCGCGCCAAGGAACTCGGCGTCGGCTTCTATGTCGGCTATGCCGAGAAGACCGCCGAGGGCCAGCATTTCAACACGGCGATCACCGTCGGCCCTGATGGCAGCGTGCTGCAGAAGTACCGCAAGGTGCACCTGCCCGGCTCCGTCGAGCCGCGCGCCGGCGCCACCTTCCAGCAGCTGGAGAAGCGCTACTTCGAATATGGCGACATGGGCTTCCCGGCCTTCTACGGCCCCGACGCCTGGGGCGCCCCCGTCATGGGCCAGCTGATCTGCAACGACCGCCGCTGGCCTGAGGCCTGGCGCGTCTATGCCCTGCAGGGCATGGAGCTGATGGTCGTCGGCTACAACTCGGCCGCTTATGACCCGAATGGCGGCGACAGCGAGGACCAGGGGCTGCGCACCTTCCACTCGCAGCTGGCCGCCCAGTCCAACGCCTATATGAATGCCTGCTGGGCGGTGACCGTGGCCAAGGCCGGCGACGAGGACGGCTCGGGCCTGATCGGCGGCAGCTGCATCGTCGATCCGAACGGCCGCATCGTCGCCGAGGCGAAGACGCTGGGCGACGAGGTCATCCTCGCCGATTGCGACCTGGACCTGGTGCAGCAGGGCAAGCAGAAGATGTTCAACTTCGCCGCCCATCGCCGCCCGGACATGTATTCGATGATCACCGAGCGCACCGGCGCCGAGCCGCCCAAGCGTTAATCTTCTGGTTTCGGGGGCCGTTGGCCCCCGACCGTTTCGCCGACGCCGAATGCCGCCCCTGCCTCCGGGGCGGCGCATCCATATGACGGGGGGAGCCCGCTGCCATGCCCGCGCCCAATGCCGCCGCCTCGCTGCCGGACATCGCCCATTACACCCATGTGCCCAACCGGCACTGGGGGCGCTGGCTGGCCGTCGCCATCATCATCCTGCTGATCGCGGGCCTGGCGCGCGCCTTCGCCGTCGGCCAGATCGAATGGGACTTCGTCGGCCGCTTCTTCACCGCGCCCGCCATCATGACCGGCCTCTACAACACCTTGTGGATGACGCTGGGCGCCATGGCGCTGGGCATCACGCTCGGCGTCATCACGGCCGTCATGCGCATGTCGCCCAACCCGGTGCTGCAGGGCGTCGCCATGGGCTACACCTGGCTGTTCCGCGGCACGCCGGTGATCCTGCAGCTGCTGCTCTGGTTCAACCTGGCGCTGATCTTCCCGCGGCTCGGCTTCGGCGAGTTCTCGGTCCGGACCGTCGATGTGATGACGCCGGCCCTCGCTGCCCTGCTCGGCCTCGGCATCAACCAGGGCGCCTATACCTCCGAGGTCATCCGCGCCGGCATGCTCTCGGTCGATACCGGCCAGTATGAGGCGGCCAAGGCCATCGGCATGACCCGGCTGCGCGCGCTGCGCCGCATCATCTTCCCGCAGGCGATGCGCGTCGTCATCCCGCCCCTGGGCAACGAGTTCATCGGCATGGTGAAGCTGACCTCGCTGGCCAGCGTCATCCAGTTCGCCGAGATCCTGCACGCCGCGCAGAACATCTACTACGCCAATTCCCGCGTCATCGAGCTGCTGATCGTCGCCGCCATCTGGTACCTGATCATCGTCTCGATCCTGACGCCCCTGCAGATGCTGCTGGAACGCCGCTTCGCCCGCGGCGCCGGGGGTGCCCGATGAGCCAGTCTTCCACCATGCCGCCCGCCACCATGCCGCTGGTCGCCATCGTCGACGTCCGCAAGAAGTTCGGCGACTTCGAGGCGCTGGCCGGCGTCTCCCTCGATGTCCGCGCCGGCGAGGTGCTCTGCATCATCGGCGCCTCGGGCTCCGGCAAGACCACGCTGCTGCGCTGCGTGAACCAGCTGGTGACCATCGACAGCGGCGCCATCTGGGTCGATGGCGAGCTGACCGGCTGGCGCATCGACGGGACGAAGCTGCACGCCCTGCCGGAGAAGGAGGTGGCGCGCCAGCGCCTCTCCACCGGCATGGTCTTCCAGCGCTTCAACCTCTTCCCGCACATGACCGCGCTCGAGAACATCATCGAGGGCCCGGTGCAGGTGCAGAAGCGCAACCGCGCCGAGGCCGTGCGCGAGGCCGAGGCGCTGCTGGCCCGCGTCGGCCTCGCCGACAAGGCGGGCAGCTACCCGGCCAACCTCTCCGGCGGCCAGCAGCAGCGCGTCGCCATCGCCCGGGCGCTCGCGATGAAGCCCAAGCTGATGCTCTTCGACGAGCCGACCAGCGCCCTCGACCCCGAGCTGGTGGGCGAGGTGCTGGCGGCGATGAAGGAGCTGGCGGCCTCCGGCATGACCATGATCGTCGTCACCCATGAGCTGGGCTTCGCCCGCGAGGTGGCCGACCGCGTCGTCTACATGGACCGCGGCGCCATCGTCGAGCAGGGTCCCGCGGCCGAGGTCCTCGGCAACCCGCAGGAGCCGCGGCTCCGCGCCTTTCTGTCTGCTGTTCTGTCCTGAAGGAAGTCTCCTGATGCTGAAGAAGCTGGCGCTGGCCGCCACCGCCCTTGCCCCGCTGGTCATGGGCTTCGCTGCCCAGGCCGCCGAGCTGCCGTCGCACATCCGCTCGCGCGGCGCGATCATCGCCGCCGTCGTGCCGAACTACCCGCCGCTGGAGATGCGCGACCCGCAGACCAACGCGCTGACCGGCTTCGACATCGAGCTGGGCGAGGCCATCGCCGCCAAGCTCGGCGTCAAGATGCAGTGGCAGGAGACCAGCTTCGACCAGATGCTGGCCTCGGTCCGCACCGGCCGCGTCGACATCATCCTGTCCGGCATGTCCGACCTGAAGACCCGCCAGGACACGGCGACCTTCGTCGACTACCTGCGCTCGGGCAGCCAGTTCTTCACCCAGGCCAGCCGCGCTGGCGAGTTCCCGACGCCTGAGGCGCTTTGCGGCAAGCGGGTCGGCGCCAGCCGCCGCACCGCGCTGCCGAACGACATCAAGACCTACAGCGACGCCAATTGCGTGGCCAAAGGCCGCCCGGCGATCGAATACGTGCCCACCGAAGGCTCGGCCGACGCCCGCACCCAGCTGCGCCAGGGCCGCATCGACGCCGCCATGCAGGGCGGCGAGACCCTGCCCTATATCCAAGGCCTGGAGCCGAACACCTACGCCCTGGTCGGCGAGCCGGTGCGCTACACCCTGATGGGCATCGCCACCGGCAAGGACGAGACCGGCCTGCAGCAGGCGCTGGCCGAGGCGCTGAAGAGCCTGATCGCCGACGGCTCCTATGCCAAGCTGGCCGCCAAGTGGCAGCTGACCCCGAGCATGATCCCGGAAGTGCAGATCAATGGCGGCAACTGACGCTTTGTCTGCCGGGGGGCTGAAGGCCGGGCTCGACGCCCTGCCGCTGCTGCCGGCCAACCGCGCGCCGCTCGCCACGGAATATCCGTGGCCGGCGGGGCAGAAGGCGGCGATGTTCCTGTCCTTCGACGTCGATGCGGAAAGCGCCTGGACCGCCAAGGACCCGGCCCGCTACGGCGAGCTGGTGACCATGTCCTTCGGCGGCTACGAGGCGCGCGTCGGCACGCCGAAGCTGCTGCAGCTGCTGCGTGAGCTCGGGCTGAAGGCCACCTTCTTCATCACCGGCTGGTCGGTCGAGGCGCATCCGGCGATGTGCGAGGCCATCCTGAAGGACGGCCACGAGATCGGCCATCACGGCTTCCACCACGTCATGCCGCAGCCCGGCGACCCGATGCTGGTGGAAGAGGTGGATCGCGGGCTGGAGACGCTGAAGCGCCGCCTGGGCGTGGTGCCGCGCGGCTACCGCGCCCCGTCGGGCGAGTTCTGCGAGGAGCTGCGCGTCCTGCTGAAGGATCGCGGCCTGGTCTACACCTCCTCCTTCCGCGACGACGTCCGGCCCTATCGCCACCTGCTGGCCGATGACACGCCCGGCCTGGTCGAGCTGCCGGTGACCGCCTGCTACGACGACTGGCTGCTCGGCCTTTCGCAGCGCTACAGCCGCCACACGCTGCTGACCCGCGAGCAGGTCCTCTCCATCTGGACCGACGAGCTGGAAGAGGTCCGCGACTGGGGCGGCATGGTCACCACCGTGCTGCATCCGCAATGCAGCGGCCGTCCGATGCGCCTGAAGCTGCTGCGCGAATTCCTGCAGCACACCCAGGCGCTGAAGGATGTCTGGATCGCGACCGGCGCCGAGATCGCCGACCACTTCATCGCCTGCGAAGGCAACGCGGCCTGAGGTGACGACCCGGGGGCGGCTCAACAAGGCCGCCCCCCACGAAAAAAACGCACAGAAAAACGGCATGCTTCCTGAGGAGACTGATCTTGAACCCGATCAAGCACCTGCTCGCGGCCGGCCTTGCCGTCGCCCTGGGCGTCGCCCCCGCCATGGCCCAGAGCCTGCCGGATTCGATCCGCAGCGCCGGCTTCATCCGCGTCGGCATCGAGGCGACCTATCCGCCCATGGCCTACAAGGACCCCGCCACCAACGAGCGGCGCGGCGTGAATGTCGACCTGGTTACCGCCATCGGCCGTGACCTCGGCGTCGAAATCCGCTGGGAGGAAATGTCCTTCGAGCAGATCATCAACTCGCTGACCACCGGCCGCATCGATTTCAGCGGCACCTCGATGACCGACCTGCCGGCCCGGCGCGAGAAGCTGAGCTTCGTCGACTACATCACCACCGGCGGCCAGCTCTTCACCACCCAGGCGCTCGCCGCCACCATCCGCGAGGCCATCGACTTCTGCGGCAAGGCGGTCTCCACGCCGCGCTTCACCAACTACTTCCCCTCCGCCCAGGCCTGGAGCGAGAAGAACTGCGCCGCCGCCAACCGCCCGGCGATGAACGTCGTCGGCAGCAATGGCGCCACCGCCTCGCGCACCGACCTGCGCCAGGAGCGCAGCCAGGGCGCCATCCTCGGCGCCGAGTTCGTGGCGCATCTGCAGATCCAGGAGCCGGGCGTCTGGGCCGCGGTCGGCAAGCCGATCACCAACAACCTCTCGGGCCTCGCCTTCCCGAAGGAATCGACCGCCCTCCGCGACGCCATCGCCGCCTCGCTGTCGCGGCTGATCGCCAACGGGACCTATGCCGAGATCCTGAAGAAGCATGGGATCGCCGGCCAGGCTGTTTCCGCCATCACGATCGACGCCGGGCAGCCGTAAGACTGGGGGCGCCGCCCCCAGACCCCCGCCGGGGGGATAGTATCCCCCCGGACCCCGCCTTCAGTCAGGATCCGCCATGCTCATCACCAACGCCGCCCTCGTCACCTGCAACGACAGCCGTGAAGTGATCGCGCACCAGGCCATCCTGATCCGCCACAACAAGATCGCCGAAATCGGTGACAGCAAAGCGCTGGAAGCTCAGCACCCGACCGAAGAAAAATTCGACGCCACGGG
>NZ_MLCO01000419.1 GCF_001982615.1 Teichococcus deserti
TGCCTGCGCGGCGCCGCTGAGCTTTCCAGGGGTGGGGGGGGTCATGGCGGGGCCGGGCTTCAGTTGATGTGGACGATGCCGCCCTTGAGGATCATCGAGCCCGATGCCTCCTCCTGGATCAGCGGCGCCTCGATGCGGGCGGTGCCGCCGGCCTTGGCGGTGATCAGCGTCGCCTCCAGCGTGATGCCGGTCTGGTCGATGGTGACCTTGGAGCCGCCGACGGTCAGCGTGATCGACTGCATCGCCTCGATGGCGATCTTGCCCTGCTCGGCGGTGACGGCGATGTCGCCCTTCTCCACCGTCAGCGTCTCGTTGCCGCGCTGCAGGGTGGTGTCGCGGTTGTCGCGCACCAGGACGTTCATGTCCTTCTCCGCCTGCAGGTAGAGTTCTTCCGACCCCATCTTGTCCTCCATGCGGAGGATATTGGCATTCTCCGGCCCGCCGCCCTTCGACGAGCGCGAGGTGATCCAGCTCTGCGTCATGTTGCCCGGCAGCGCATGCGGATGCCGCGAGACGTCGTTGTAGAGGCTGCCGATGACGACGGGCTTGTCCGGGTCGCCATCCATGAAGCCGACCAGCACCTCGTCGCCGACGCGCGGCAGGAACCAGGTGCCGCCCCAGGCGCCGCCCCAGGGCTGCGCGACGCGCACCCAGCAGGAGGAGCCGTCGCTCTTCGGCCCGGCGCGGTCCCAGTGGAAATGCACCTTTACCCTTCCATGCTCGTCGCAATGGATCTCGCCACCCTGCGGGCCGGTGACGATGGCCGATTGCAGCCCGGGCATGGTCGGGCGCGGATGCGCGGCCGCCCCGCGCCAGGTGCGCTCGGCCGGGATCAGCACCAGGGAATTGCCGTAATGGCTGCTGCTGCCGCCGGCGATATGGCTGTCGTCGCGGGCGCGGTGCACCACGCTGGTCACCAGCCAGGGCACCGGCGCAGCGCCCAGCGCCGGCGCCACCTGCAGCCGCCCGCCGGCGAAGATCGCGGGCTCGCCGCCCTCGGCGCGGACCCGCTCGGCCGCGGCCTCGTCGCGCTCCATCTGCAGCCGCGCCGGATCGGCGTCGGGCCGCGCGGTCTGGTTGCCCGGCCAGTGATACATCTCGGCCTCGGCGGTCGAGGTGTTCATCACCGTGCTGGCCTGCGCCTTCAGCAGCGCGCCGGGGCGCAGCTGGTCGAAATCCACCGCCTCCGACTTGCCCGGCCGCTGCTCGACGGCGGCGGTCCAGCCCCAAACGCTGTCCGGCCCGCCATTCTCGGCGCCCGGGCGGTTGGTCACCGGCTCGCAGGGAATGGCCGGGAAATCGGCATTGGCGCCGGTGATGTGCAGCGTGTGCTCGCCCATCTCGTGGCGGAAGAAATAGCCGGCGCCGACCTCGTCCAGCAGCCGCTGGCAGAAATCCAGGTCCGTCTCGTTCCACTGCACGCAGTAGCTGCGCGGCGCGGTGGGCAGGTTGCCGAAGCGCACCGGGCTGACATGCCCCTCCTCCAGCAGCGTCTGCACGATGCGCTGCACGCTCTGGTTCTGGAAGATGCGGCAATCGGCGGTGCGGCTGAGCTGCCACATCCGCGGCACCGCGGTGATGCGGTACAGGCTGGTGCCCCGCCCATAGTCGCCGGCGCGGGAAAAGCTTTGCACCAGGCCGTGGAAATGGCGCGGTTCGCGGCCCGGCGCCTGCACGGTGCAGGTGATGCCGCGGCCGATCAGCTCGTCGGGGCGGATGTCGTCGCGTTCCGACATCGCCTCCGCCTCGATGGTGAAGAGCTGGCCGATCGCCTCGGTGACGTCGAGCGCGCGCAGCACCAGCACATCCGGCCCGAGCGGCGTCGTCATCTGCAGCAGGCGGTCTGCCTGAACGAACCCGGCCGACATCGAAGCACTCCTCCTCTGGGCGCCGCACCCTGCTTTCTGTCACGATCAGGACGGAAAAGGGAGGGGCGCACCCTCCGTTGCGAGAAAACGCTTTCTTGATCGACGCTGTCTCCGACAACAACGTGAAGCGAACCGGCCCTGTCTTGGCGGGCCGCATGGCTCTGACCTAGACACAGGCATCCCAACGGCCGCGGAGGTGCGCTCCATGCAGGCGCTGAACGAAGACGCCTTTACCCAGCCCCACTGGATGCTGCGCGCCAAGGGCTTCAACACCGAGGACTGGTACGGCCGTCCGCAGCGTGGCACCGCGGTCGAGCGCAACGGCGGCATCGAGGAGCCCAACCGCACGCGCCTCTACCAGGGCCGCACCGTCTACTACCGCTTCGCCGATGCCAACGGCTCCGACGATTCCAAGATGGGCGGCGGCTGGTGGATCGAGTACGACCAGCTGCACAAGATCATGGACGGCTGCGCGGCGACCGGCATGAACCTGTCGCAGATGGCGCGCCACTACCTGGCGGTGCCCTGGGAATGGAGCCATGCCGACGTCGTCATCACCGCAGTCTTCCAGGCGCCGATGGACGCCTATGAAGGGCGCGGGCGGCCCGTCGAGATCACCGGGCGCTACATGGGGCGCAACAGCGTCGATGCCGGCCGCGGCTATTCCGGCAACCGCAACGTCATCCAGCTCTTCATCCCGGACATGCGCAGGCACTGGCGCCAGGCGCTGACCATGGTGAAGGTGCAGGACGTGCGCGCCTTCGCCCGGATGCATCGCGACATCATCCGGGTCTAGACAGGCAAGCAAGCGGCGGGGGAAGGAATTCCCCCGCGCCCCCTTCTCTTTCTGTCAGTTGGCTACTTGCCGACCTGCGCCATCGGGAAGCTGCGCAGGTCCCGCGTCGCGGTGCGAAACACCGCATTCTGGCGATGGCGCTTCTCGGCAGCGAGCTCGGGCACGCGGCGGGACACATATTCGCCCAAGGCCAGCGCGCTGACCCGGCCTTCCTGGTCCCGCGCGGCACGACCCTGCAAGCCCTCGCGCAGTGCATAAGCGAAGACGCCGTTGCGGTCGTCATAGCTGTCCAGCGCCTCCTGCACCGAGGACGCCGCCGCCAGCAGGAAGCGGCCCGTCTCGTTGCCCAGCGCGGACAGGCTGTCCAAGGCGATCTGGCCGGCATAGCAGGTGTCGATCAGCAGAAAACCGTCACGCGCGCGGATGCGGGCCAGCGCCGCAATCAGCGCGTCGTCGTCGATCGAGCGTCGCGCCGCCTCCGCCATGCTGCGCGGCGCGCCGACATCGGCCGGCAGGAACAGGAACCGCCCGTTATCCTCGACCCGCACCCCGTGGCCCGCGACATAGAAGACAAAAGTATCCTGCGGACGGACGCGGCGGGCGGCATCGGCCAGCGCCTTCAGCACGCCTTCGCGCGAGGCCTCGGCATCCAGCAGCAGCGTGGTGTCGACGCCTTCGAACAGCCCGGCGCTGCCGGTGCGCAGCGCCTCCACCACCGTCCGCGCATCCGGCACGGCATAGCGCAGGTTGCGCGACGCATCGCCGTAATCGTTGACGCCGACGGCCAGCACGACCAGGCGCCCGGCCCCGGGCGGCGGCGCCGCCTGGCCTTCGCGCCGCAGCTCCAGCCCCGGCCCTTCCGAGAACAGCGCCCGGTCGGCGGCGTAGAGCCGCGTGGTGATGGTGTTCGGCCCCGGATCCAGCGGCACCTCCGCCTGGAAGGGCGAGCCCTCGGCGCGCGTCCCGGCATCGGCCACCATCCGCGGCGCGTCGATCCGCGCGGCGATGCGCCCGTTCAGCAGCACGTCGAGCGGCCCGAGCCCGAGGCCGCGATCCTGCGGCAGCACGCTGAAGCGCAGCGCGGTGGCCTCGGCCGGCAGCACGGCGGCCTGCCAGTCCAGCGCCGGGCAGCTGCCATCGGGCAGCACGGCGCAGATCTCGCCGGCCCGCGCCAGCGGCGTATGGCCGATGCGGGCGCGCAGCCCGGCCAGCACATCGGCCCGCGGCATCTCGCCGGCGACGCGCGCCCGCACGGCGGCCGGCGCATAGAGCGCGCGATAGGCCTGCTGGAAGCTGGCCCATTCCGGCGTCGCCGCACGGCCTTCGTTCAGATGCACCCCGACCAGCTCCTGCCCGCCCGAGGCGGCATGGTCGAACAGCCCCTCCGGCGTCCACATCACCCAGCGCAGGGAGGACGGCTGCAGGAAGAAGGCGGCGCGCTCGGCGATCTTCTGGCCCGCCAGCCCGTACCAGCGGATGGTGCCGTCGGCATGGGCGGCGACCGCCAGGCTGCCATCGCCGGCCAGCGCCAGGCCCCAGCTCGCTCCCGGCCCCGGCAGCGCGTCGAGCAAGGAACCGCGCGCATCGAACAGCCGGAGATGCGTGTCGGTGCCAAGAAGGAATCCGGAACCATCCGGCAGCACCGCGACGCTGCGGGCGAATTCGCCCTCGCCCAGCGGCAGCGGGCGGCCGTTCAGCCGCGGCTGGCTGGAATTGCGCCACTGCGTCAGCCGGATGCCGGGGCCATTGTCGGATCCGCCGGTCATCAAGGCATCCTGCGGCGCCCGGCCGAGCTGGCCGCTGGCGACGTCGAAGGCCAGCGGCGGCAGGCCGGCCCGCGCCACGAAGCGCAGCCGCATCCCGTCCTCGCTGACCGCCAGGCTGTCGCCGGTGGCGCGGAACTCGGCGGTGCCCGGCCGCGGCGGCAGCGCCAGGCGGCCATCGGGGGCGATGCGGCCCCAGCCCGGATCGGCGGCGGCGAAGGCCAGGCCACCCTGCGGCAAGGGCAGCAGCTGCGCGATGGAATCCCGCGCGGCGGCGATGTCCTGCGCCGGGCCCAGGCCGAAATCGGCCCAGCGGCGGATGACGAAGCGGCGCGGCAGCGCGACCGCGGGCGCCGCCGGCGCGATGGTCGGGCGCGGCGCTTCCGGCTGGGCGCTCGGCGGACGGATGCCGCGGCCGCCGGCGCTGGGCGCCTCGGTCTGCTTGTTCAGCGCGGCGCCGCCGGTCGTGGCGGCCTGGGTGGCGCCCTCGTTGCGGGCATAGCCGGCGGCATAGAGCTGCACGCCGCCGCGCCCGTCGCTGGCCCAGGCGACGGCCGGCAGCCCCTCGCCCTGCAAGCTGGCGACATCGGGCTGCGCCACGGTCTTCAGGTCGGGTAGCGCCAGCACCTCGATGCGCAGCCGGTCCTCGAAGCCGATGGCCAGCAGCGTGCCGTCGGGCGAAAGCGCCAGGCCGAAGGGCCGCGCATTGGGCAACACCGCACGCTCGGCGATTTTTCGCCCCCGCGGGTCGTACAAACGAACCTTCCCGTCGGCGGCGGTGCTGGCCAGGCGGCCTTGCGCGTCGAAGGCCAGCATCCGCGCCGGCCCGCCATAGGAAGAATCCTCGAAGACCGGCCGCCCGCTGCGCGCATCCCAGACGCGGATGCCGGCGCGCCCGCCCAGGGCTGCTGCCAGCCGCGTGCCGTCCGGCGAGACCGCCAGATGCTGCACTGGCGCCGGCAGCCCCGGCAGCCGCGCCGCCAGCCGACCGGTCTGAGTATCGAACACATAAATGGAAAAAAAGCCGTCCCAGGCGCGGCCGGTGCTGCCGGCGGCGAAGGCGCGGCTGCCATCGGCGGACAGCGCCACGGCATAGAGCTCGCCCTCCTCGGCCGGGCCGATGGGCGGGCGCAGCACGCCGCGCGGCGTGCCGTCCGGCAGCGACCACAGCCGAAGGGTCTTGTCGTCGCTGACGCTGGCCAGCAGGCGACCGGCGGCGTCGGTCGCCAGACGCGCGACGGGGGCGGTATGCGCCCCCGTCTCGATCCTGAGGATGGGCTGCTGCGGTGGTTCGGCCATGCCCTGGGCCGCCGCCGCCCCGAGGGGCAGCGGCAGAATCAGGAGGCAGGCCAGCAGCAGCCGGCGCCGCATCAGCCCGCGGCCAGCTCGAAGCCGCTGGCGGCGGCGGTCTTGGCCTGCGTCACGCTCTCCGAGAAGTTGTCGCGGCGGGCGATGTTGCTGGCCGCCAGCGAGCGGGCGTCGCCCGGGACGCCGGCGCGCACGACCGGCGCCGTGCCGATGGCACGGCGGTTGGCGAAGGCCTCGGTCGGCACATAGCCGCGCTGGCCCGAGGCGGTCTCGACGAGCGCGTAGTTGGCGCTGACCGGACGCACCTTCACGGCGGCGCGGGCATCGACATTGCCGATCTCCGGCGAGGCCGCGTCGGGGCGCAGGCGCAGCGGCGTCGCGCGGGAAATCTGCGCGTTGCGGAAGCTGGTGTCGCGCGAGACGTTCTTGGTGGCGCCCGGCGCCACGGTCTCGACGGCGGTGTCGAACTCGGCGCCGCGCTTGTTGACGCTCTGGCTGATCGTCTCGGCCAGGGCGATCTCGCGCTGGGTGCGCTCGCGCAGCTGCGCCATCTGCGCCTGGCCGGCGGCGCGGTCGATGCTGCCATTGGCGACGCCGGCGCGGATGGTCTGGGCCTGGCGGAAGCGGCAATCCATCAGCTGGTCAAAGGCGATCTGGGTGCGGTCCAGCTCGGCATTCTCGCGCTCCAGATCGCCGGCGATCGAGGCGGTCAGGCTGGCCTGGTCCTTGTTGCGCTGCTGCTGGGCGTAGAGATAGCCGCCCGCAGCCCCCGCCGCGGCGCCGGTCGCCGCGCCGATGGCGGCGCCGCGCCAGTTCTGCCCGATGGCGCCGCCGAGCAGCGCGCCGCCGACCGCGCCGAGCGCCGCGCCCTTCAGGATATCCTCTGCGAAGAAATTCCCCGTGCTGTCCAGGGCGACCAGCTGGCTGCGGCAGCTGTCGGTGCCGTCATCGCTGCCGATGCGGCCATCCCGGGTCAGGGGCGTGGCGCAGCCTGCGAGCAGACTGAGCGAGGTGAAGACCGCAACGACGCGCCGCGCTTGGACCGACATGGATTGGCTTTCCCTTCTGCGATAATCGGCCCGGAAAGTAGAGGCCGGTTCCGTTCATTGCCAAGATGGCGACGGCTCAGTTAGCGGTGATGTATTCAGGCCTCGCAATTTTTTGAATTTGGCTTTGCGACTGTCCAAATCTGCGATCCGGGCAAGGCGTAGCACGCCAACATTATCGTGAACGCGCGCGAACGCTCTTCATAAGGTCAAGTTTCGGCACGCCATTATTTTATTTCCGCGAAGGCCGCCCAGAAGGCGGCTAGGTCAGGCGCCGTGGGACGCTTGGAAGGCGATGGCTGGCAGCAGCCGCGGCGCGGCGCCGGCCGGCACCACCTCGAGCTCGGTCTCCAGCTCGAAATCATCGGGCATATAGGCGGCGACCTCGCTCTCCACCGCCTGGATGGCGTCAAGTGCATCCTCGGAGGGGGGCTGCGAGAAATGTGCCTTGAGGAAGGCGCGGCGGCTGCCCGGCACCACGGCGCAGGAATAGGCCATCAGCCCTTCCGGCGGATATTCCAGGGCGTGCTCGGCCGACCAGCGAAGCTCCTCCTGCCACTTGCGCCAGGCGTCGGGGGCCTCCCCGGGGGCTTCCTTGCCGCTCATTCAACCCATCCTTCAGGGCGCGCCGGGACGATATGCGCGCCATCCTTGCCGTAGTGGATCATGCCGCGCGTCGTCTCCGCCTCGCGCCCGTCGGCGTGGCGGTAAATGCCCAGCGGCTTGCCGCCGGTGTCGATGCGCTCCTTCGAGCCCGGCTCGCCGACCGGGATCTTGCCGACCTGTTGCCCCTTGCCGGCATGGGTGTCCAGCACCTCCCGGGGGTCGGCGGTGATGGTGCCGCGCTTGGCGTCGGTCTGCTGGCCCTCGATATGCCGCCCCTGCTTCGGGCTGACCGGCACCGGCTGCTTCGGCCCGGTGGTGTTCGGCGGCGGCGCGGAGGGCGGCGTCTCGGG
>NZ_MLCO01000420.1 GCF_001982615.1 Teichococcus deserti
ACGAGACAGCCGAAACCCCGCCCTGCGGCAGGCTGTCGAGCAGCGCCTCAATCAGCGGCAATCCGACAGAAATTTCTTCCAGGCGCAGGGTCAGGCGGGCCTCGACATCGCTGGCGCTGGCCTGGGGCACCGTCGGCGGGTGCTGGTCATAGGGCGGATAGGCCAGGTCGCGCCGCGCATCGAAGCCGCGCCCGGCCGCCCGGCCGACGATACCCCCCGCCCCCAGCAAAGAAGCCCATTCCGGCTTCAGCACACCACAGCCGGAGATGCGGTCCTGCAGGCTGGCATGCTCCTCCATGACGTCGCGGATCGAGGGCAGCTCAGCGGCGACCAGGCGCAGCGCGGCACGCAGCCCTTCCCGCCCGTCCAGCGAGATGTCGGCGGCCAGCCCGCCCGGGATGACGCGGTCCATCAGCAGCCGGTGGCCGAAGGCGGCCTCCGAGGCGCGCAGCAGCACCTCGCAGAGCGCGCCCAGCCGCGCCTGGGGCCAGGCGAAGCCGGCCTCGCCGCTGAGCGCGCCGATGTCGCGCAGATGGTTGGCCAGCCGCTCCAGCTCAGCCAGGACGCCGCGCAGCGCCACAGCCCGCGGCGGCGGCTCGACGCCCAGGGCGCGCTCGACGGCGCCGGCGAAAGCCCAGGCATGGGCCACGGTGGAATCGCCGGACAGCCGCGCGATGAAGGGCGCGGCGCGCAAGGGCGGCTGGCCGCGCCACAGCGCCGGCAGGCCCTTATGGGTGTAGCCCAGCAGCACCTCCAGCCGAACGATGGTTTCTCCCAGGACCTGGAAGCGGTGATGCGCCGGCTCGCCCAGGCTGCCCATCACCGGGCCGAGCGGGAACTGGTGCACGCCCTCGCCCTCGGCGGGCAGGAAGACCGGCTGCGGCGGCTCGCCGATGCGCGGCGGGGGCTCGGACGACAGCGGCGCGCGCAAAGCCCAGCGGCCATGGTCCAGCCAGGGGCGGGCATCGCTGCCGCCCTCAGCCTGCCAAGCCCAGAGATCGGCGATGGCGCGCTCGAACCAGGCGGCGGCCGGGCGGGAGGGGGAC
>NZ_MLCO01000421.1 GCF_001982615.1 Teichococcus deserti
GCGGCGAGCAGCAGCAGGGAGAGCAAAGCGGGACGCAGGATCATGCGCGGGCTTCCTTCAGCGGCGTCGGGATGCGGGATTCGAGATAGGCCATGAAACCCGCGCGGTCCGGCAGGGCCGCCAGCAGCGCCTCCGGCAGCCAGAGCGCGCTGGCCTGGTCGACCACGATGAACAGCTGGCCGGGCGTCGCCACCAGCCGGTTCACCCGGGCCCAGGGCAGCAGCACGCTGCGGCTGGCATTGCGCCAGAGCATGGCGTGCTCGCCCATGATCAGGTTGTGGGCGCCGAGCATCTCGCCGGCCTCGCGGTGCAGCCAGCGCAGCAGCCGCATCTGCTGCCGCATGCACAGCAGCACCCCCATCGTCAGCCCCAGCATCCAGAGGCCGAGCCCGGCGAAGACCACCGCGGCGCCACCCAGCCGCCAGTCCTGGCCGGTGTCGCCGCGCGCCAGCCAGAGCTCGCCCATCCAGCCCTGCCGCGCCGAGAGCCAGCCGAGGCCGAGCCCCAGCAGCATGCAGGCGCCGATCCACAAGGTCAGCCGCAGCAGCCCGCGCGGGAAGAAGGGCCGGCGCAGCGGTTGCAGCAGGGCCCGCTGCAGCGCCAGGTAGCCGCCGATGTCGAGGGCGGGCACCAGCAGCTCCTGCTCGATCGGTCCGAGCTCGGCGACCAGCCCCATGCCCGCAGGCTTACCAGACGTTGCAGGCCTGTCCGTCAACCGCCGCCCCCTGTCGCAATGCGGGGCGGACCCTAGCCTTGCGGGGAAGGCGCCTCCACCCGCCGGGCGATCACAGGCGCTCCAGCATCGGTGCGATCACGCAATTCTTTGGTGCGGTGCAGCGGGCGCGGTCACAGCCCGGCCTGGTGGCGCAGATAGGCGACCAGCGCCTCGAGCTCGGCGGGCGGCAGAGCGGCCTCGTCGAAGGCGGGCATGGCGCGGGCCGGCCAGGTGCGGACCGCCGCCGGGTCGCGGATCAGCGCGCGCAGCCCGGCCTCGGTCAGATAGGCCAGGGCCGGCATCGGCGCGCCGAGATCCGGGCCCATCTCGCCGGCGCCGGCGCCCTTCATCCGGTGGCAGGCCAGGCATTGGGTGACATAGACCTCGGCGCCGTGGCGGGCGGGGTCGCCGGCGGGCAGGCTGGCGGCGACCGCCAGCTGCGGCCAGCGGCGCAGCGGCGGTGCCACCGCGGTCAGCCGCGCCAGCATATAGGGCCATTGCTCGGGGCGGACGTCGCTGGCGGCCGGGTTGCGCCAGACCAGGTAGAAGGGGCCGGCGCTGGCCGCCTTGCCGGGCAGGACGGGCCAGGGCGCGGCCGGGTCCTCCACGGCGATCCAGGGCTCGGCGGGGCCGCTCCGCAGCAGGGCCGCCGGGATCTGCGAGGCGAAGCCGTCCGAGGCCTGAGCCTCCACCGTCTCCACCCCCTCCATGGCGCCGAGCAGCGCGCGCAGCGGCACCGCCCGGTAGCGGCGCTCGGCCATGGCGTAGGAGACATCGGCCGGGATGGTGATGCTGGCGGCGTCCGGCCGGGCCAGCAGCTCAGCGGTCCGCAGCCGCAGGGCCGCGCCGCCCAGGTTCAGCACCAGCTCGGCGGCGCGGGCGGGCAGGGCCGCGATCAGAGCGCCGAGCATCAGCGCGGCGAGGCGGGGGAAAGGCATGGTCGGAGAGCCTCGGGCAGGGGCGGCGGAAAGCATTTCCGCCGCGCTGCCGCTTGGCAAGGGGGGATCAGCCGCTGCTGGATTCGCCACCCGCGCGCAGCCGGGTCTTCGGCACGCCGCGATGGTCGAAATTCCCGTCCGACACCCAGGCGGCGATGGCGTCGCGGCGGCTCGGCCATTCCTCGTCCAGGATGGAGAACCAGGCGGTGTCGCGGCGGCGGCCCTTCACCACCAGGTGCTTGCGGTGCTCGCCCTCGAAGGTGAAGCCGAGGCGGTCGGCGGCGCGGCGCGAGGGGGCGTTGAGGGAATTGCACTTCCAGACCAGGCGGCGGTAGCCGAGCTCGTCCATGGCGTGGCGCATCAGCAGGAACATGGCCTCCGTCGCGGCGCGCGAGCGCTGCATCCGCGGCGAGAACCAGATATTGCCCAATTCGATGGCGGCATTGCCGGGCTGGATTTCCATCAGCGTCAGCCAGCCGAGGGCGCGCCCTGACAGATGCGGCCGCACCGCCCAGGCGATCGGGTCATGCGTGGTGGCGAAGCCTGCCAGGAAGCGGCGGAACGTCGCGAAATCCGGGAAGGGGCCATAGCCCATATAGGCCCAGGACTCGTCGGCGCCCTGGACGGCTTCCCACAGCTCCTCGGCATGACGCAGGCCGAGCGGCTCCAGCGTCACCGAATGGCCGCGATGCGCGACGCGGGGCGGCAGCGGGCGGGGGGTGGGATCGACCTCAGGGCCCACCGG
>NZ_MLCO01000422.1 GCF_001982615.1 Teichococcus deserti
AGGGGGCTCCGGGGGGCGGAGCGCCGTGGCGGGGGCCGGCCAGAGGATGCGCAACCTGGCCGGCCCCCGCCGGTCCTGCCCGGCTCGCCCGAGCCGGCCACCGTGGCGGCGGACCCTGTCTCGCGGCGCAACCTGTCATTCTGCTGACAGGTCTTTCACTTTACTCGCCGGGTTTCCCTGGTCGCCGGCCTAGGCTAGGCAGGCCGCGCCATGAGGATTCTGCTGACCGAGGATGACCCCCGCCTGGCCGGGCTGCTGGCGACCGGCCTGGAGCGCGCCGGCTGGGCCGTCGACCATGTCGCGAGTGCTGCGGAGGCCGAGGCCGCGCTGGCCAGCATCGGCTACCAGGCGCTACTCCTCGATCTCGGCCTGCCCGACGGCGACGGCATCGACCTGCTGCGGTCGCTGCGCCGGCGCGATCCGCGGCTGCCGGTGCTGCTGCTGACCGCCCGCGCCCGCCTCACCGAGCGCGTCGCCGGGCTGAATGCCGGCGCCGACGACTATCTGATCAAGCCGGTCGCGCTGGAGGAGGTGGTGGCCCGCATCGCCGCCGCCTGCCGCCGCGCCGCGGTGCCGGCCGCGACGCTGCTGACGCTGGGGCGCCTCTGCCTGGAGCCGGCGACGCGCCGCCTGACGGTGGACGGCGTGATCCAGCCGCTGCCCCGGCGCGAGATGATGGTGCTGGAGCTCCTGATGCGGGCGCCGGAGAACTTCGTCGCCAAGCCGCGTCTGGAGACGGCGCTGAGCAATTTC
>NZ_MLCO01000423.1 GCF_001982615.1 Teichococcus deserti
ATCCCCCCGGCGGGGGTCGGGGGGCGGAGCCCCCTGTCTTTCTTTTCTTCCGGCTGTTTATAACCCGGGAAACGCTGTTTCCGGGGGAAGCCCGCCATGAAGAATTCCGATGCCGTCTGGCGCCATGTCGAATCGCGCCGCGACCGCTACAACGCCCTCAGCGACGCTGTCTGGGGCATGCCCGAGCTCAACTATGCCGAGCATCGTTCGGCCGCCGAGCATGCCGCCCTGCTGCGGGAGGAGGGCTTCCGGGTGACCGAGGGCGTCGCCGGCATCCCCACCGCCGTGATGGGCGAGGCGGGCGAGGAGGGCCCGGTGATCGCCATCCTCGGCGAATACGATGCGCTGCCGGGCCTGAGCCAGGAGGCCGGCGTCGCCGAGCACCGCCCGATCGAGGCGGGTGGGCATGGCCATGGCTGCGGCCACAACCTGCTGGGCTCGGCCTCGATGCTGGCTGCGGCCGCGGTGAAGGACTGGCTGGCCGAGCGGGGGCTGAAGGGTCGCGTCCGCTACTACGGCTGCCCCGCCGAGGAGGGCGGCTCGGCCAAGGGCTTCATGGTGCGCGACGGCGCCTTCGACGATGTCGACATCGCCATCTGCTGGCACCCGGCGGCCTTCTCCGGCGTCAACAAGCCGAAGTCGCTGGCCTGCATGGAGGTCGATTTTTCCTTCACCGGCCGCTCCAGCCATGCCGCCGCCGCGCCGCATCTGGGTCGCTCGGCGCTGGACGCCGTCGAGCTGATGAATGTCGGCGTCAACTACATGCGCGAGCACAT
>NZ_MLCO01000424.1 GCF_001982615.1 Teichococcus deserti
GCCGGCGGGCGGCGGCGCGTTGGCGGTCTGGCTAGCCGGCAGCGGTGGCGGCGCCGGCGGCGGCCGGGTGCTGGTGGCCATGTCGGGCAGCTGGTCCGGCACCGGCGGCACCAGCGGCGGGGCGCCGACGCGCTGGGTCGGCGGGCCGCCGCCGTCGTAGCAGCGCAGCAGCGTCTCGACGAAGACCCGGCTGGCCGAGGTGTCGCTGGTCGCCACATGCTGCTCGGCCTTCAGCGGGCCGCGCGGGTCGCCGGCCTGCTGCGGCGTCACCACCGCGACGAACAGGGTATAGGCGCCGCCGGGCACGCCCTTGCGCAGGTTGACCTGGCCGCAGACGGCGCTGGTCTCGGTCGCCGCCTGGCGCCAGACCTGGACGCCGCGCAGCGCCACCTCGCCGCCGGCAAGCCTGGCCAGCTCCGCCTCCGCCGCCCGCTGCGCCGCCGCCTCATAGGCGCGGTCGGGCGCCTGGGCCTGCTTTTCCTCCTTGCAGCCGGCCAGCAGCAGCCCGGCCAGCAGCAGGGGGGCGCAGGGCAGCACCGTCCAGAGCCTGTTGACCCGCATCGCAGCTCTCCCCAGCCATCCTGGCCGCATCCCGCGCGGCCGTCCCGCGGCAGCAACGCTGGGGCGGGCGGGGGCGTTGCCGTCAGGGAAGGCCGCGCAGCACCCCTCACGAACGCGGCATCTGCCCAGGCTCAGGCTCAAAAATGGTATTTTGGTAAGACAACGACCGGGTTTTGCCGTAAGCTTGGCCTCATGCAGTCCGTCGGTGCATCCCGCTTTGCGCTGCCTTCCGTGCTCGCCAACGGCTTCCAGGCCGCGGCGGCGCGCCCGCCCATGGGCGAGGATCAGGGCGCGCGTCCGGCCGGCGGCGGCGCCGCGGCGACCGAGTCCAGCGGCATGTCGTCGCGCGAGGTCGCCGGGCTGCTGGCCGCCTTCAAGCCGGTGATGGCCGCCGGCGGCAGCGCCATCGATCCCCGCTTCCTCGAGGACATCATCAGCCAGGCCGCCGCCATGCGCGCCGCCGGCGAGGACACGGTGCTGGTCATCGTCACCACGCCGGGCGGCGGCGCCGCGGTCTCCGCCATGTCGGCCGGCAGCTTCGCCGGGGCCGTGCAGCAAGGCGGCGACTCGATGGGCAGCATCGCTGGCGAAAGCGGGCGTCGCGAAGCGGTGGCCGAGCATGTCCGCGCCGTCTTCGGCGCCGGCGAGGCGGGCGACTCCACCGGCGCCGGCCGCGAGGCGGCGGTGGCCGAGGCGCTGTCGGCCAGCTTCGCCACCGGGACCTCGATCAAGGGCACCTCCGGCCAGGGCAGCGGCACCGCCGCCGCCGCGACGGTCGAGGTGGTGCCGCTGGCGGCGCGCCCGGGCGCCGCGCTGCCCAGGGGCGGCAGCGGGCTGGTCAACTTCGTCGTCTGACCGGCCGGGCGGCCTCAGGCGGCCCGCACCTCCGCCACGAAGGTTCCGACCCGCTCGGTCAGCTG
>NZ_MLCO01000425.1 GCF_001982615.1 Teichococcus deserti
CGCGCCCGCCAGGTCGAGAGATCGACCGAGGACAGACTGCCGCCGGGATAGACCAGCCGCTCGGCCAGCCAGCGCACCGGGCCGCCCAGCGCCAGGAAGGTCAGCGCGGCGGCGGCGCCGGAGGCCAGCGGCCCCAGCTCGGCCAGCGCCGGCACGGAGGAGGCCAGGGCGATCACCAGGGCGCCCGCGACACCCAGCAGCGTCCAGGCCAGCGCCCGCCGCGCCCAGGCATTGGCCACCAGGATTCGGTAGCGCAGCACGCCATAGACCAGGATCACCGGATAGAGCGGCAGCGCCAGCAGCGGCCAGGGATAGACCTCGAGCCGCAGCGCCACGGCGGCATAGCCCGCCATGCAGGCCGCGCCCCAGCCGGAGGAGGCGGCGACCGCCAGCCGCTGCCGCCGCAGCAGCCCGCTGGCGCGCCAGGCGCCGTGCAGCAGGATGGCGGAGCCGGCGATGGCCAGCCCGCCCCAGACCAGGCTGGCGGCCCAGCCGACGGCATTGGGCATGGCGATGAAGCGGATGCCGGCATAGGGGCCGAAGCTGCCCGGCGGGACAATCAGCGACAGCAGCATGGCGCCGCCGCCCAGGGCATAGGCGGCAGGCAGCAGCCAGCGCGGCGCCCGCGCCTCGACGAAGACCAGGCAGAAATGCAGGAAGACGGCGGAGGTCAGCGGCGCCGTCGACAGCAGTGCCAGGCCGGTGCCCTCGGCGCCGGCGCCATGGAGCGCGGGGGCCAGGTTGCCGCCGATCCACAGCCCGACGCCGACCAGGAACAGGATCAGCTGGGGGGCGCCGGGGACGCGGGCGGCGTGGCGCGCCAGCACGCCGGCCAGCAGCAGGGAACCGATCAGGGCCAGGCCCAGGCTGAGATGCAACACCATGCGTCGTCTTCGTGCAGGAACCGGGCCAGGGGCGAAGGCCCCGCGGCAAGCTGCCAGCCGGTGGCGGACCTGTAAACGCGGTTTACAGGCCCGCCGCGGCGCCTGACTCCGCGGGCGACAGGGGAAGCCGCCGTCCCGCGGGTGAATCCCGCAAGATCAAGGGGCTGCAACCGCAAAGAAGGCTGGCATGGGCCTTGCGCCTTCTCCTCCGCCGCAACCGGCAAGGAGAAACATCGTGATCACCTGGACCGAGCTGGGCGCCGTGCTGGCGCTGACCCTCTTCGCCACGCTGGGTGTCGCCGGCATCCTCTGGCGCCCGCTGCACGACCTGCTGGAGCGGATCTGGCAGAGCCCGGTGCCCGCCCGCTTCTGGACCCGCTTCGCCACGCTGATCATGGTCAGCTGCGCCGTCTTCATCGTCTGCCTGACGCTGGGCCGCAGCGGCGCCTCGGTGGAGATGGCCCGCCACGCGCTGGGGCTGATCGCCTTCGCCATCCTCTGCGGGCTGTTCATCCTGGGTATCGTCATGGCCGACATGGCCCGGCCGCGCGCGCCGCTGCCCGCCGCCCGGCCCGGCCCGGAGGCCTGAGGCGGCCATGCGCATCCTGCTGATCGGCGCGCGCGGCTTCCTGGGCGCCCGCCTCGCCGCCCGGCTCGAGGCCGAGGGCCATGTGCTGCGCTGCCCCGGCCGGGCCGAGCTCGACCTGGCCCGCGCCCACCAGGCCGACTGGCCGGCGCTGCTGCAGGGGGTCGAGGCGGTGGTCAACGCCGCCGGCCTGCTGCGTGGCGCGGCGATGGAGGCGGTGCATCACCACGGCCCCGCCGCGCTCTTCGAGGCCAGCGCCGCCGCCGGCATCCCGCGCCTCGTGCAGATCTCGGCGCTGGGCGCCGCGGTCGAGGCCGGCAGCGACTTCCTGCGCGGCAAGGGCCGGGCGGAGGCGCATCTCCTCCGCCTGCGCGCGGCCGGCGGGCATGACGGCTGGTGCGTGCTGCGCCCCTCGCTGGTGGTCGGGCGCGGCGGCGGCAGCACCGGGCTGTTCGCGGCGCTGGCGGCCCTGCCGGTGCCGCTGCGCCTGGCCGAGGGCCGCTGGCCGATCCAGCCGCTGCATGTCGGGGATCTCTGCGCTGCCGTCGTGGCGCTGCTCGCGGCGCCGCGGCCGCTGCCGGCCAGCCTGGACCTGGTCGGGCCGGCCGTGCTGACCACGGATGCGCTGACCGCCACGCTGCGCCGCTGGCTCGGCCTCGCGCCACGCCCGCCGATCGCCCTGCCGGCGCCGCTGCTGCGGCTGGCGGCGCGGCTGGGCGCGGTCTGGCCCGGCGCGTCGCTGACCCCGGAGACGCTGGCCATGCTGGCCGCCGGCAGCACCGGCGACCCGGCCCCGGCCGAGGCGGCGCTGGGCTGGCGCGCCCGCCCCCTGCCCCTGGCACTGGCCGCCGAGCCCGCCGTCGCCGCCGACCGCTGGCATGCCCGGCTG
>NZ_MLCO01000426.1 GCF_001982615.1 Teichococcus deserti
GGGTCGGATCACGGGGGGTCGGCTCGCGCGACGGCTCCTCTGGTGCCTCGGCCCGGGCCGGCAGCGGCGTGGGGGCGGCGCGCAGCGCCAGCCGGTCGACCGGCGCCTCGCCCAGCGCCTCGTCGGCGCCCCAGTCGAGCTGCAGCCGCAGCGCCGCCAGCAGCTCGGCCGCCGTCACGGCGCCGTCGGTCGGATCGGGGGGAGCGGCGTTCATACCCCGCCATATCGCGCCGCAGCGGGGTTCCGCGCAACCCGCGATCGGGCTAAGGCAATCCAGCGGGATCAAGGGAGAACGAGAAGGTGTCTGAACGCGAGAGCATGGAATTCGACGTCCTGATCGTCGGCGCCGGCCCTGCCGGCCTGGCCGCCGCGATCCGGCTGAAGCAGCTCTCTCCGGAAGCCTCGGTCTGCGTGGTGGAGAAGGGCAGCGAGGTCGGCGCCCATATCCTGTCCGGCGCCGTGCTGGAGCCGCGGGCGCTGGACGAGCTGATCCCCGACTGGCGCGACGACCCGCCGGGCCTGGCGACGCCGGCCAGCGAGGACGCTTTCCTCTATTTGACCGAGACCAAGGCCTTCAAGCTGCCGACCCCGCCGCAGATGCACAACCACGGCAACTACGTGGTCAGCCTGGGCAATGTCTGCCGCTGGCTGGGCGCCAGGGCCGAGGCGATGGGCGTCGAGATCTATCCCGGCTTCGCGGCGTCGGAGACGATCATCGAGGACGGCGTGGTCAAGGGCGTCGTCGCCGGCGTCATGGGCATCACCCGCGAGGGCGAGGAAGGCCCGAACTACCAGCCGGGGATGGAGCTGCGCGCCCGCTACACCCTGTTCGGCGAGGGCTGCCGCGGGTCCCTGACCAAGAAGCTCGAGGCGCTCTACAACCTGCGCGACGGCGTGCAGCCGCAGACCTACGGCCTCGGCATCAAGGAGCTCTGGGAGATCCCCAAGGAGCGCCACGTGCCGGGCAAGATCTGGCACACCACCGGCTGGCCGCTGACCACCGACACCTATGGCGGCACCTGGATCTACATGCTGGGCGAGAACCTGGTCTCGATCGGCATGGTGGTCGGGCTCGACTATCCCAACACCTGGCTGTCGCCCTTCGACGAGATGCAGCGCTTCAAGACCCATCCGGAGATCCGCAAGATCCTGGAAGGCGGCAAGCGCATCGCCTATGGCGCCCGCGCGCTGAACGAAGGCGGGCTGCAGTCGATCCCGAAGCTGGTCTTCCCCGGCGGCGCGCTGATCGGCGACACCGCGGGCTTCCTGAACGTGCCGAAGATCAAGGGCACGCATACCTCGATGAAGTCCGGCATGCTGGCGGCCGAGGCCCTGGCCGAGGCGCTGAAGTCGGAAGACGCCAGCCCGGTGCTGGACGCCTATCCCGAGGCGCTGAAGACCAGCTGGGTCTGGTCGGAGCTGCAGGGGGTGCGCAACATCCGCCCGGGCTTCGCCAAATGGGGCTTCTACGGCGGCATGATCAACGCGGCGCTGGAGACCTACGTCTTCCGCGGCAAGGCTCCCTGGACCCTGGCGCACCACGCCGACCACAGCGCGACCAAGCCGGCCGAGCAGAGCCGGAAGATCGCCTATCCCAAGCCGGACGGAAAGCTGACCTTCGACCGGCTGTCCTCGGTGTTCCTGTCGAACACCAACCACGAGGAAGACCAGCCCGCCCATCTGAAGCTGAAGGACCCGTCGAAGTGGAAGGGCGTCAACTGGGACACCTACCGCGCGCC
>NZ_MLCO01000427.1 GCF_001982615.1 Teichococcus deserti
AGACGAAGCCGATCACCCACATGGCATGGGCGGGCGCCGGCGCCGCCTGCCCCTCGGCCGCGGATTTCGGCGCCGGCGGCGGGGCGGGCGGCACCAGCAGCCGGTTCAGCGGCAGGCCGAGCAGCAGCTGCAGCGCCGCCCAGGCCAGGCAGGCGCCGCGCCAGCCGATCTCGGCCTCGAGCAGGGTGGTCAGTGGCCAGCCGATGGTCGAGGCGAAGCCGGCGAAGAGCGTGACCCCGGTGATCGGCCCCTTGGCCAGCGCGCCATACAGGCCCGCCAGCGTGGCGAAGGCCGCGTCATAGAGGCCGAGCGCCATGCCGACGCCCAGCAGCAGCCAGCCCGCCCCCATCCAGAGCTGGCCCCAGGGCTCCGTCGGCGCCGTGCCGATCAGCAGCAGCCCGGCGGCGAAGACCAGGTTGGACAGCGCCAGCACCGGCCGCCCGCCGCGCCGGTCGATCGCCCGCCCGACCAGGGGCCCGAGCAGCGCCGTCAGCAGCAGCGCCGCCGAGAACCAGCCATAGATGGTGGAAGGCGACAGGCCGAGCTCGGCCGCCATCGGCCGCGCCAGGATCGCCGGCAGGTAGTAGGAGGAGGCCCAGGCCAGGGTCTGGGCGATGCCCAGCGCGGCGACGGTGGTGGCCTTCTGGCGGTCCTGGAACATGGGGGCAGGGAACATGAAGGCGGGGCAGTCCGGCGGCAGGAAGCCCCAGCTTCAGCCGGCGCCCCGCCGCCCGCAACCCCCTGCCC
>NZ_MLCO01000428.1 GCF_001982615.1 Teichococcus deserti
CCTGGCGCAGATCGACGCCGCGTCGCCCGCCCTGCAGCTGCAGGCCGTCCACCACCCAGCCCCGGAAGTCGCGGCGTCCCAGGGCCACGGCGCTTTCGCCGCTGGCGTAACGGGCCTGGGCAACCTGCGCTTCGACCGCGGCATCGCCGGGGGCCAGCGCCTCGACATGCGCCCGCAGGCGGCGGAACTCCACGCTCTGCGGCGGAACGGCCAGCGACCGCAGCAGCGCGAGCTGGGCGCCGATCGCGCCGGGATCGCGCGCGATCAACGCGCGGTAGAGCGCCTGGCCGGCCGGGCGTCCGTCGAGCCTCTCGATGATCCTGGCACGTTCGAGCAGCAGGTCGAGCGCGTCGGGCGACCGGCCCAGCGCCGCCTCGACGGCCTGCCAGCGATCGCGGAGCTCCCGCAGCTGCCAGATGACGCTCGTCTCGTGCTGGCGGGCGTTGAACATGATGAAGCTGCTGGTCGTCAGCACGCCCGGCGCCGGCAGGAGGCCAGCCTCGGCGGCGCGCTCGGTTGGCGGTTCGGCATAGATCAACCCCTGCCAGCCGGGCGTGAAGGGATAGTTGCCGCCGCAGCCCATCTTCAGCGTGGCGTCATGGGCCGCCTGGTGGAGCTGGATGGTTGGTCCCGGCTCGCCTTTCAGCGCCTCGGCCACCGTCACGGTCGCGGTCAGGACGGTCCACTCGCCGCGCCGGACCTCCTGCACCGCCGTCACCGTGCCCCGGAAGGCGAAGGACGTCGTGGGAATGGCGGCGACCGGGGACCGGGGGACATAGCTGCAGGCCGCCGCGCCGCCCGCAAACGCCGCCACCCCGAGCAGTGCCATGCCAGTCGAACGAAAAACCTGACGCACACCGCCTCCGCGAAAGCTCATCCGGCCCCCAGCATGGCGGCGCGGCTATTTCCGCACCACCCCCGTGACGAATTCGGTCACCGCCGCCACCGCCGCGGCGCGGGCCTGCGGGTGCCCGCCGACCTGCGGGCCGCGCTCGACGCAGGCATCGGTGTAGCTGAACACTGCGCCTGTCGCCGTGTTGATCAGCTGGCCGGGCGCGCGCTCCTCGATCGAGCAGTTGCGCACCGTCTGGGATTGCGGCGTCACCACCGCGGCGTCGGTCAGCGGCGTGTCGAAGCCGTGATGCGCGCCGGGATAGGTGGTGACCGCGATGTCGACGCTGTTCGCCTTCAGGCGCTCGGCCTGGGCGGCGCAGCTGCGCAGCGGGTTGTAGTCGTCGGCCTCGCCATGAATCAGGCGGATCGGGGCGGCGACCGGCTTCAGGTCGTCGATGTAGCGCGTCGCGCAATCCGCATAGAAAGGAACATAGGCGGCGAAGCCGATGCCGCTGCGGTTCCACATCTGGTGGAAGCGGGCCAGCGACGCATAGAAGGCCGCCTGGCCGCCGCGCGAGAAGCCCACCAGCACGATCTTCTGCGGATCGACCCGCGGGTGCTTCGCCAGGATCTCCAGCGAGCGGTAGATGTCGAGGATCAGGTTCAGCCGCCCGAGCCGCGCCTGGTCGGACGAGGTGCTGACCAGCCCGCGCCCGGTGAAGCCGTCGATGGCGAAGGTGGAGATGCCGCGCGCCGTGAACTGCGCCGACCACATCTCGATATTCGGCCCGATGCCGCCGGAGCCGTGCATCAGCACCACCACCGGCAGCCGCCCCGTGCCCTGCGCCACGCGCAGCTCGCCGGCGACGGTGACCGGGGTGCCGCCGGCGGCGTCGGCGGTCAGGAACTGGGCGTCGCTCAGCGTCAGGGAGGGGATCGGATGCAGCTCGACCCGGCTGGCGATGGCGGCGGTGTCCTGCGCGGCGGCGGGGCCGGCAAGGCCGGCCGACAGCAGGATGGCGGCGAGGAACCGAGAGAAACCCGGCATGGCGAAAGCTCCCTGGACGGCGCCGGGGCTCGTCGCGGCCCCGGTCAGGCTGCCAGCAAAGCCTGTTTCCGGAACCGTTGCCAGGGTGCTGCGATCATCCCCGCGCGATGGCGATGCCGCGCCCGGCGAAGAAGCGGTCGAAGTCTGCCGGCGACAGCCGCGCATCCGCCTGGGCCGCGGGGTCATGGCCGGAGGGGTTGTGGAAGATGATCTCTTCCGGTGTCGCGGCGGTGACCAGCACCAGGTGGCCGCCGCGGCTGTCGGGATGCCGCTCCGGCCAGCGGATGTCCTTGTGCACCGAGGCGATGAAGAAGTCTTTGTCCGCCAGCAGGGCAGGGAGGTCGGCCGCGGCCAGGTCGAGGCGGATCTCGCCCGCGATCCCGAAGGCT
Organism: Teichococcus deserti; assembly: GCF_001982615.1. Lineage (GTDB taxonomy): Bacteria > Pseudomonadota > Alphaproteobacteria > Acetobacterales > Acetobacteraceae > Pseudoroseomonas > Pseudoroseomonas deserti. The sequence goes on from NZ_MLCO01000428.1 coordinate 2,272, forward strand.
TCTGCCATGAAGGGCAGCAGCGGCGCATAGATCAGCCCGCGGATGACGCCGTCCGGCTGCTCGACATAGCCGCCGGCCGCGGTCGCGCCGCGGGCGAGCTCCATCATGCTCGGCAGCGGCGAGGCTCCACGGGCGGCCAGCACCATGCGCAGACAGGCCATGCCGCAGAGATGCCCGGCCCAGCGGGCATAGTCCTCGATGGTCGCGGCGCCCGAGCCGCGCCAGGCCGGGTCGCGCAACAGGGCGCGCTCGGCACCTTCCGCCACGACGGCCAGCGTCATGGCAGGGGTTTCCCACTGGCTGAAATAGGGGACGGGGCGACGGGGCTGGCGGTCGGGCATGGGGCCGAAACAAGGCCCGCCCGACCGCCGCGTCAAGCCGTCAGGCGGAAGCCGCCCGCCGCCGCGCCGCCAGCGCCCAGAGCCGCGGCCCGACCAGGCCCAGCAGCGCCAGGATCAGGATGCAGAGCGAGACCGGCCGGGTGACGAAGGTGGTCCAGTCGCCCTGGCTGATGGTCAGCGCCTGGCGCATCGCCTGCTCGGCCATCGGGCCCAGGATCATGCCGATGACCACCGGCGCCGTCGGGAAGTCGAAGCGGCGCATGAACATGGCGATGATGCCGATGCCGTAGAGCAGCATCAGGTCGACCACGCTGTTGCTGATGCCGTAGGTGCCGATGGTGGCGAAGACCAGGATGCCGGCATAGAGCTGCGGCGTCGGGATCTTCAGGATGCGGGCCCAGAGCCCGACCAGCGGCAGGTTTAGCACCACCAGCATGATGTTGGCGACGTAGAGCGAGGCGATCAGCGTCCAGACCAGCTCGGCCTGGGTGGTGAACAGCATCGGCCCCGGCTGGATGCCATAGGACTGGAAGGCCGAGAGCATGATCGCCGCCGTCGCCGAGGTCGGCAGGCCGAGGGTGAGCATCGGCACCAGGATGCCGGCGGCGGCCGCATTGTTGGCGGCTTCCGGACCGGCCACGCCCTCGATGGCGCCGGTCGTGCCGAATTCGTGCAGGTGCTCCTTCTTCACCAGCTTCCGCTCGGCATAGTAGCTCAGCATGGTCGGCATCTCGGTGCCGCCGGCCGGCATGACGCCGAAGGGGAAGCCCAGGCAGGCGCCGCGCATCCAGGGCCAGAAGCTGCGCTTCCAATCCTGCTTCGACATCATCAGCTTGCCGACCTCGCGCAGCTCCTGCTTGCCCTCGATATGGCGCCAGGCGAGGTAGAGCGTCTCGCCCACGGCAAACAGCGCCACGGCGACCAGCACCACGTCGACGCCGTCCAGCAGCTCGGGGATGCCGAAGGTCAGGCGCGGCTGGCCGGTCTGCAGGTCGATGCCGATCAGCCCGATCAGCAGGCCGAGGCCGAGCGAGGTCAGCCCGCGCAGCGCCGAGCCGCCCAGCACCGCCGACACCGTGACGAAGCACAGCACCATCAGCGAGAAGTACTCGGCCGGCCCCAGCTTCAGCGCCAGCTCGACGACGATCGGCCCCAGGAACGAGATCCCGAGGGTGCCGATGGTGCCGGCGATGAAGCTGCCCACCGCGGCGGTGACCAGCGCAGGTCCGGCGCGCCCGCTCTTGGCCATCTTCGCGCCTTCGAGGGCGGTGATGATCGAGCCGGATTCGCCCGGCGTGTTCAGCAGGATCGAGGTGGTCGAGCCGCCATACATGGCGCCGTAGAAGACGCCGCAGAACAGGATGAAGGCGCCGGTCGCCGAGACCTGGAAGGTGATCGGCAGCAGCAGCGCGATGGTCAGCGCAGGCCCGATGCCCGGCAGCACGCCGATGGCGGTGCCCAGGAAGCAGCCGAGCAGCGCCCAGCCCAGATTGGTCAGCGTCAGCGCATGGCCGAAGCCCATGGCGAGGCCGGCGAGGGAGTCCATGCTCAGAGGATCCCTTCCAGGATGCCGGCGCCGATATTGACGCCCAGCAGCTTGTCGAAGGCGAGGAAGGCGCCGAGCGTCACCAGCAGCCCGATGCCGAGGTCACGCAGCGGCCGGCGGCTGCCGAAGGCGGCGGCGACGAGAACGAATTGCGCGGTGGCGGCGAAGACGAAGCCCAGCGTGTCGATCAGCACCAGATTGGCCAGCAGCCCGGCGCCGAGCAGGCCCAGCGCCCGCCAGTTGGTCGGCGGCGCCTCCTGGACGTCCTCCAGCTCCTGCGACCAGCCGCCGCGCAGCGCCTTCAGCACCAGCCCGGCGCCGACCAGGATGACCATCCCGCCGACCAGCGTCGGCATGAATTTCGGCCCGACCTGGGCATAGAGCGGCGTCACCGGGATGGCATAGGCCTGCCACAGGCAGAGCAGGCCGAGGCCCAGCACGACGAGCCCGACGATCAGGTCGGGCGCCGCCGCTGTCCCGGAGTGTCCCCCGGGGTGTTCCTGGGGCCGGCTGTCGGGGGTGGCCATCAGATGAGGCCGACCTCGCGCAGCACATCGGCGGTGGCCGCCTCGTCGCGCTTGAGGAAGTCGACGAAGGCGTCGCCGGGCAGGAAGGCGTCCTCCCAGCCCTGGCGCTCCATCAGCTCCTTCCAGGCGGGCAGGGCATGCAGCTCGGTGACGAAGCGCAGCAGGTCGGCGCGCGTCTCCGGCTTGATGCCGGGCGGGCCGAAGACGCCGCGCCAGTTGCCCAGCACCAGGTCGATGCCGCTTTCCTTCAGCGTCGGCACGTCGGGCAGGCTGCGCGTCTCGCCCGAGGTCGCCAGCGCCCGCATGCGGCCGGCCTTGATCTGCTCGGCGAATTCCGAGACGCCGGAGATGCCGGCGCGCACCTGGGCGCCGAGGATCGCCGCCTGGGCCGGGCCGCCGCCGGCGAAGGCGACATAGGAGGCCTCCTTGGCCGAGCGCCCCTGGTTCTTCAGCAGCAGGCCGAGCAGGATGTGGTCCATGCCGCCGGCGCTGCCGCCGGCGACCGAGGTGCCGCCCGGATTGCTCTTCAGCGCGTCCAGGAAGCCCTTCAGGTCCTTGATGTCGCTGCTGGCGGGGACGACGATGATGCCGGGCTCGGTGGTCATCCGCGCGATCGGGGTGACGTCCTTCAGCCCGACCGGCGACTTGTTGGCCAGCACCGAGCCCACCATGACGGCGCCGCCGACCATGATGCTGCCCTCGCGGCCGCGGCGCTGCTGGATGAAGCGCGGCAGGCCGACGGTGCCGCCGGCGCCGCCGACATTCTCGAACTGGAAGTTGCCGACCAGGCCGGCGGCGCGGCCCACCTGCTCGATGGCGCGGCCCAACCCGTCCCAGCCGCCGCCGGGGCCGGCGGGGACGAAGACATGGAGCGAGGCGTAGCGCTGCTGCGCGCGGGCGGGGGCCGCCAGCCAGGGCAGGGACAGGCCGGCAGCGGCCGCGGTGATCACGGTGCGACGCAACATAGGGGACGTTCTCCGGTAGCTTTTATTTCTGGATGGCAGCCTGTGCGATATCCGCGCCACGGCAAAGCGCAAAATGAACCGGCCCCGCTCCCCCCGCTTGCACCGCAGCATCCCCC
>NZ_MLCO01000043.1 GCF_001982615.1 Teichococcus deserti
CACCAGCCGCGCGCCGTATCCGCGCCGGCGCGATTCCGGCCGCACATAGACCCCGGCCAGCCAGGGCGTCAGCTCCGGCCGCTCGTCCAGGTCGGCCGCCGCCAGGCTGGCGGTCCCCGCCGGCGCGCCATCCTCCAGCAGCACGAAGGACTGCTGCGGGCCACGCTCGGCGTTGGATTGGCCGACCACCGCCAGCACCGTCTCCAGGCTTTCGCCGTTCTCGCGCCAGAAGGCGTGCCACAGCCAGGCCGCCACCTGCGGCCCCAGCTCCGGCCGCTCGCGCAGCGTCACCACCCTTGTCTCCATCGCTGATCCCTCCTGGCGATCCCGGCACGGCGCCCCCTTGACGCGGCCCTGCCTCAGGGTGAAAGTCCTCGCATGTTCGCGATGACCATCATCAAGCGCATTACCAAGACGACCGCTCCGGCGGGGCGTCCTCTGGTGGCTGCGCGGTGACCGCCGCAGCATAAAGACCAGAAGGCCCCGCCGGAGACGGACGGGGCCGCCGGAACAGCCCGGCCCCGTCTCTCCCGGCACCACCGGACACCGAGAGACATGCTGAACCAGCAAGACACCGCCGAAGCCCTTCCCCACCAGGCCGTCAAGGCCAACCCCGTGGTCGCCATCGTCGGCGCCACCGGTGCCGTCGGCGTCGAGCTGCTGGAAAGCCTCGCCGCCCGCGACTTCCCGCTGTCGGGCCTGAAGCTGCTGGCCTCCGCCCGCTCCGCCGGCAAGACCATGCGCTTCCGCGACCAGGAGCTGACCGTCGAGACCCTGACGGAAGACAGCTTCGAGGGCGTCGATCTGGCCCTCTTCTCCGCCGGCAGCGGCATCTCCAAGCGCTACGCCGCCGCCGCCGTGAAGGCCGGCGCCGTGGTGGTCGACAATTCCTCGGCCTTCCGCATGGACGCCGACGTTCCCCTGGTGGTGCCCGAGGTCAATGCCGCCGCCATCGCCCGCCACCGCGGCATCATCGCCAACCCGAACTGCGTGGCGATCATCGCGACCGTGCCGCTGGCGCCGCTGCGCGAGAAGCTGAACCTGAAGCGCGTCACCGCCGCCACCTACCAGGCCGCCTCCGGCGCCGGCGCCGCGGCGATGGAGGAGCTCCGCGCCTCCACCGAGGCCTATCTGAAGGGCGAGGCCTTCGAGCCCAAGGTCCTGCCCCACCCCTATGCCTTCAACCTGTTCAGCCACAACGCCGAGATGGACGAGGAGAACGGCTACAACGGCGAGGAGCTGAAGGTCATCCAGGAAACCCGCCGCATCCTCGACATGCCGGCGCTGCCGATCGGCATCACCTGCATCCGCGTGCCCGTCCTGCGCGCCCATGCCATCGCCCTGACCCTGGAATTCGACGCCCCCGTCACCCCGGAAGAGGTCCGCGCCATCCTGGCCGAGGCCCCGGGCGTGAAGCTGGTCGACGATCGCGCGCGCAACCACTTCCCGATGCCCTCCGAAGCCTCGGGCCAGGGCGACGTGCTGGCCGGGCGCATCCGCACCGACCTGGGCGACCCCTCGGGCCGCTCCATCGCGCTCTTCGTCGCCGGCGACCAGCTGCTCAAGGGCGCGGCGCTGAACGCGGTGCAGATCGCGGAGAAGCTGCTGCAGCGGTAAGCACCAGGGGGCGCCGCCCCCTGGACCCCCGCCGGGGGGACAGTGTCCCCCCGGGCCCCGACATCAATACAAGTCGTCGAAAAACCGGCGCTCGAGCGCCACGGCCCGGCCGAACAAGGCGCCACACACAACGGCCTCACCAGGCCCGACGCGATCAAGCTCGCCGCGCAGCCAGCCCACGAATTCCGAGAAATACGGATTGGCATGCAGCGTGATCCATTCCGCATGCACGAAGTCCTCCGGCAGCGGACCTTTGATCAGCTCCGCCCAGCTCAGGTAGAGCCATTCGGCCACCACCAGCACGGACAGCGCCTGGGCATAGGACCGGCTTTCCGCCGCCTCCCGCATGACCGCCTGGAAGGCCTGCGTCGTCTCCGTCAGCACCGGCGCCACCCGCTCGGCCTCCGGCACGCCCAGAGCGTCGAAGGACCGCACGAAATACGTGTTCTCGTCCGAGGTGATCATCGCCAGGAACCGCGCCAGCCGCAGCCGGCTGGAGAAGGAATCCGCGCTGGCGATCGCCGCCCCCAGCAGCGCCACGAAGCGGTCGATGAACTGGTAGTCCTGCACCAGGTAGCGCCGCATCACCGCCGGATCGACCGACCCCGCCGCCAGCTCGGCCACGAAGCGGTGGCGGATCGCTGCCTGCCAGTCGGCGTCATGCGCGGCGCGCAGCCGCTCGGAAAAGCCGGGCTCGGCCATTTTTCTCTCCCCAGAACCGTCCCGGCTTAGGCGTCCGGCGCCACGGCGTCCAGGCAGCGGGCGCACAGTCAGGGGTCGCCGTCCGCGATGAATCTGCCTAAGGAAGAGGCCCTGTTCGTCGAGAGGATGCCCGCCATGACCAGCTTCGATCTCATCCTGCGCGGGGGAACCTGCGTGCTTCCCTGGGGCGAGGTGGCGGCCGATGTCGGCGTGCGCGCCGGCCGGATCGTGGCCATCGGCAATCTCGGCACGGCCACCGCGCCCGAGGTCGTCGACTGCGCCGGGCTGCATGTCCTGCCCGGCCTGATCGACCCGCATGTCCATCTGCGCGACCCCGGCGACCCGGCGGTCGAGACCATCCCGACCGGCACCAAGGCCGCCATCCTCGGCGGCATCACCGCCGTCTTCGACATGCCGAACACCACCCCCTCGATCACCAGCCAGCCGGCGCTGGAGAAGAAGCGCGCCTATATCGAAGGCCGCTCCTGGTGCGACATCGGCTTCTATATCGGCGCCGGCCAGACCAACATCGCAGACCTCGCCTCCCTCGAGGCCGAGCCCGATGTCTGCGCCATCAAGGTCTTCGCCGGCTCCTCGACCGGCGACCTGCTGATCGGCGACGACGCCAGCCTGGAGCGGGTCATGCGCTCCGGCCGCCGCACCATCGCCTACCACTCCGAGGACGAGCCGCGGCTGCAGGCGCGCAAGCCCCTCTACGCCGCCGGCGGTCCGCACAAGCTGCATGCCGAGTGGCGCGACGTCGAATGCGCCTTCCTCGGCACCCGCCGCCTGATGGCGCTGGCCCGCGAGACCGGCCGCCCGGCGCATATCCTGCACGTCTCGACGGCCGAGGAGCTGGGCTACCTCAAGGATTTCCGCGACGTCGCCACCGTCGAGGTGCTGGTCAACCACCTCAGCCAGACCGACGAGGCCTATGACCGCCTCGGCGGCTATGCGGTGATGAACCCGCCGATCCGCGACCAGCGCCACAAGGACGCCGCCTGGGCGGCCGTGGCCGACGGCACGGTGGACTGCATCGGCTCCGACCACGCGCCGCACAGCCGCGAGGCCAAGGAGCGCCCCTGGCCGCAGACGGCCGCCGGCCTGACCGGCGTGCAGACCCTGGTCCCGCTGATGCTGGACCACGTCAATGCCGGTCGCCTGTCGCTGTCGCGCATGGTCGACCTGATGGCCGCCGGCCCCGCCCGCGTCTACGGCGCTGTCGCCAAGGGTCGGCTCGCCGCCGGCTACGACGCTGACTTCACCGTGGTCGACATGAAGAAGAGCCGGGTGATCGAGGAAAGCTGGATCGCCTCGCCCTGCGGCTGGACCCCCTTCGCCGGCCAGCGCGTCACCGGCTGGCCGATGATGACCATCATCCGCGGCCAGATCGCCATGCGCGACGACGAGGTCCAGGGCGAGCCGATCGGTCAGACGGTCAAGTTCCGGTAAAAGACGCATCTGGAAAGGCTGGGGGAATGAATTCCCCCAGACCCCCATCTTTTTTCTGATCACCGGCCTGTGCCAGAGCTGCGCCTCGCCGGCACCCACACCAGGGCGTCACGGCGGGACGCCATACTGTAGAACCGGCGCTCCCTCGCAGGTCGCGCTGCCACCGGGCCGATTCACGTACCTTCGTCACGTGGACACGGCAGTCCGACAGAAAAAAGAAGGGGGTTCGGGGGAATTCATTCCCCCGACCTGCCCCCGAAATTGCTGCAAAAATTCCTAGCCCTTAACGTGGCGCTTCCCGCCCGCTATGGTCCGCGCCGCTTTTCACGCCGCTTTGGAGCTGGAACCGGACCTTGCCGGATATCTTTGACGAAGTGCAGGAGGAGCTGCGGGCCGAGCGCGCGCGGCGGCTGGGCGTTCGCTACGGCGGCCTGCTGGCTGGCATCGCGCTGGTCGCGCTGCTCGGCGTCGGCGGCTGGCAGGGCTGGCGCTGGCATTCCGAGCGTCAGGCGCTGGCCTCCGCCGCGACCTATCTCGAGCTCAACCGCAGCACCGAGGCCCAGGGCGCCGATCTGAAGGCGGCCGGCGTCAGCTTCGCCGCCCTCGGCGAGCAGGGCGCGGCCGGCTACAAGCTGCTGGGCGACATGCGGGCGGCAGCGCTCCGCGCCGAGACCGGCGACCGCGACGGCGCGCTGGCGCTGTGGAACCGCGTTTCCGCCGACACGGCGGTGCCGCAGCTCTATCGCGACCTGGCCAGCCTGATGTGGGCGCTGCACGGCATCGACACGCAGGATCCGGCGGTTCTCGCGGCCCGGCTGGGCCCGCTGGCGCAGCCGGGCAATGCCTGGCGCGCCTCGGCGCGCGAGCTGCAGGCGCTGCTGGCGCTGCGCCAGGGCAACAAGGCGGAGGCGAAGCGCGACCTCGAGGCGCTCGCCGCCGATGTCACCGCGCCGCGCGGCCTGCGCGACCGCGCCGGCCGTCTCGCCGCAGGATTGGGGGTCTGATGCAGGGCAGAAAAGTCTGGACACGCCGCGCCACGCTGCTGGGCGCGTCGGGTCTGCTGAGCGGCTGCGGCCTGCTCGACATCTTCGGCGAGAGCAAGGAGCGCCTGCCGGGCGTCCGCCACTCCATCCTGGCGGCGCAGCGCACGCTGGCGGCCGACGATTCGCTGGCCGGCCAGGCGCTGACCCTGCCGGCACCGGCCGCGCGCACGGAATGGCCGCAGCCCGGCGGCGGCGCCGCGCATGACGCGGGCCACAACGCGCTGGGGGGTTCGCTGCGCGAGGCCTGGCGGTCGTCGATCGGCACCGGCAGCGCCTATCGCCGCCGCATCACCGCCGGTCCCGTCATCGCCCAGAGCACGGTCTTCGCGGCCGACGCCTATGGCGTGGTCTCGGCGCATGACCTGGCCAGTGGCGGCCGCCGCTGGCGCTTCGACACCCGCCCCGAGGATGACAGCACCGGCGCGGTCGGCGCCGGCTGCGCCTTCGCCGACGGCACGCTCTTCGTCGCGACCGGCATGGCCGAGCTGCTGGCGCTCGACCCGGGCACCGGCAAGCCGCGCTGGCGCGTCAAGCTGCCGGGCCCGACCCGCGGCGCGCCGACGGTGGCCAATGGCCGCGTCTTCGTCCCCGGCATCGAGAACCAGCTCTTCGCGGTCTCGGCCGCGGACGGCAAGCGGCTGTGGAACCACCGCGCCCAGGCCGCCGCCGCCGTGCCGCTCGGCCTGCCGGGACCTGCGGTGTCGGAGGACTTCCTGGTCGCCGGCTTCCCCTCGGGCGAGCTGCTGGCGATGCGCCCCGAGGATGGCCGCGTGCTGTGGAGCGAGAGCCTGGCCGGCCAGGGCCGCGGCGGGCTCGGCGACATCGCCGGCATCCGCGGCCTGCCGGTGATCCATGACGGCCGGGTCTATGCCATGGGCATGGGCGGCACCTCGATGGCGGTCGACCTGCGCTCCGGCCGGCGGCTGTGGGAGCGCGAGATCGGCGGCACCGAGACGCCGGTGGCCTCCGGCGACTGGCTGTTCCTGATCGGCGCCAATGGCGACCTGATCGCCATCGCCCGCGAGACCGGGCGGATCCGCTGGATCTCCGAGCTCAACGCACCGCCCGAGGGCAAGGAGAAGAACGAGGATCCGGCGACCTTCGGCACCCCGGTGCTGGCCGGCGGCCAGATCATCCTGCCCTCCAGCAAGGGCGAGGCGCTGCTGATCGATGTGCAGACCGGCAAGCCCGGCGGCCGGCTGCGGCTGCCCGGCAGCACCACGCTGCCGGCGGCGGTGGCCGAGGGCACCCTGGTCTTCCTGACCGACGGCGGCGACCTGGTCGCCTTCCGCGGCGCCTGACGTCGACATGCCCGCCCCGGCCTCAGGCCGGGGCGGGCCAAGTTGCTGCCATGCGCGACATTCTGTTTCGCGCCAGCGCGTTCTGCTTTAAAGCCCGCGCATCATGCTGCCCCGTATCGCCATCATCGGCCGCCCCAATGTGGGCAAGTCCACGCTGTTCAACCGCCTGGCCGGGCGCAAGCTCGCCATCGTGGACGACACCCCGGGCGTCACCCGCGACCGCAAGGAGACCGAGGCCCGCCTCGGCGGCCGCGCGGTCATGCTGCTGGACACCGCGGGGCTCGAGGAGGCGCCGCCCGAGACCGTCGCCGGCCGCATGCGCGCCAGTTCCGAGATCGCGGCGCGCCAGGCCGATCTGGTGCTCTTCGTCATCGATGCCCGCAGCGGCATCACCCCTTCCGACCGCGCCTTCGCCGCCTGGCTGCGCCGCCAGCCCGCCCCCGTCCTGCTGGTCGCCAACAAGACCGAGGGCCGCGGCGGCGGCATGGCGGCCTACGAGGCCTATGAGCTCGGCCTCGGCGACCCGGTCGCCATCTCGGCCGAGCATGGCGAGGGCATCGCCGACCTGCACACCACCGCGGCCGAGCTGCTGCCGGAGGAAGAGGACGAGGACGCCCGGACCCGCGACAACCGGCCGCTGCGCATGGCGATCGTCGGCCGGCCGAATGCCGGCAAGTCGACCCTGCTGAACGCGCTGCTGGGCGAGGAACGGATGATCACCGGCCCCGAGCCCGGCCTGACCCGCGACGCGGTGGCCGTCGAATGGTCGGATGACGAGGGCAAGGTGCGGCTGGTGGACACCGCCGGCATGCGCAAGAAGGCCCGCATCATCGAGAATCTCGAGCAGATGTCGGTGGGCTCGACCATCGCGGCGCTGAAGGAGGCGGAGGTCGCCGTCCTGGTGCTGGACGGGCTGCTGGGCATGGACGAGCAGGACCTGCGCATCGCGCGCCTGGCCGAGCGCGAGGGCCGCGCCGTGGTCATCGCCCTGAACAAGTGGGACGCGATCGAGGACCGCCCGGCCGCCCGCCGCGCGCTGACCGACGTGCTGACCGCCTCGCTGGCGCAGCTGAAGGGCGTCGAGGTGGTGACGCTCTCGGCGATGACCGGCAAGGGCGTCGACCGGCTGATGCCGGCGGTGCGCAAGACCATGGAGCGCTGGAACAAGCGCGTCCCCACCGGCGAGCTGAACCGTTGGTTCGAGGCGGCGGTGGCCAAGCACACCCCGCCGCTGGCCGATGGCCGCCGCATCAAGCTGCGCTATGCCACCATGCCGAAGGCGCGGCCGCCGACCATCGCCGTCTTCGGCCCGCGCGCCGAGGACCTGCCCGAGGATTACCGCCGCTACCTGGTGAACAGCTTCCGCGAGGCCTTCGACATGCCGGGCGTGCCGATCCGGCTGCATGGCCGCGGCGGCAAGAATCCCTTCGCCGAGGAGTGATCCTCGTCCCCGCGCCCCAGGCTGTCCCGCCTTTGAAGCCAAGGGCGCCGGGATGCCGGCGCCGGCTGCAGCGCGGGCTGGCCAATGCCGCCGCAGCGCTGGCCATGGCGGGGCTGGCGCTGGGCGCGGCCAAGGCGCAGCGGATGCTGCTGGCGGGCAGCGGGCATGACATCGGCACCGGCCTGCTGATCGGCCTGCCGGCGGCGGTGGCGGTGCTGGCGCTGATCGGGCTGGGCCCCGGGCGGGCACCACGGCGGCACGGGCTGGCGCTGCTGGCGGCCAGCCTGCTGCCGGTGCTGGCCTGCGGGCCGATGATGCTGTTCAGCACCACCACCGGCGCCCCGCTGGCCTGGGCCGAGGCGCCCCCCGGCCGCGCC
>NZ_MLCO01000429.1 GCF_001982615.1 Teichococcus deserti
ACCCTGTCGATCGCGGTCGGCGTCGGCGGCAGCGGCGGCGCCGGCGGCCAGGGCAGCACCGCGACGGTGGCCAATAGCGGCAGCATCCTGACCCGCGGCACCGATGCCATTGCGCTGTCGGTGCAGAGCATCGGCGGCGGCGGCGGCCGCGCCGGCAAGGGCGGCGCCACGGCCGGCGGGGTCACCGACCTGTCGAATGCCCAGGCACTCTACGACATCCTGGCCAGCGGCCTGAACCTCGGCCAGGGCGTCACCAAGATCGTCGACGGCGTGCTGCAGATCGGCCAGATCGGCGAGAACATCAAGGCGACGCTGGACGAGCTCGGCGCCATCTTCGGCCAGCCGCAGGCCGGCGAGGCGGACGCCGGCACCAGCCTGCAGATCAATGTCGGCGTCGCCATCGGCGGCAGCGGCGGCGCGGCCGGGGATGGCGGCGCGGCCGGCGCCAGCAACACCGGCGCCATCGCCACCTTCGGCGCGCAGTCGGACGGCATCTATGCCCAGAGCATAGGCGGCGGCGGCGGCAGCGGCGGCGCCGCCAGCTCCACCGCCGCGGCCAGCGACGACACGCCGGTGCAGACGGCGATCGGCGTCGGCGGCCGGGGCGGCGGCGGCGGCCATGGCGGGCCGGTCAGCGTGACCAACGGCGCCGGCGGCAGCATCGTCACCCAGGGCGTCGCCGCCTTCGGCATCCTGGCGCAGAGCGTCGGCGGCGGCGGCGGCGAGGGCGCGCTGGCCGGCACCGTCAGCGGATCCTTCAGGAGCCTGTCGGTCGGCGTCGGCGGCAATGGCGGGGTGGGCGGCGATGGCGGCGGCGTCACCGTCACCGCGGAAGCCGGCAGCAGCCTGGCCACCACCGGCAAGCATGGCATCGGCATCCTGGCGCAGAGCATCGGCGGCGGCGGCGGGCTGGTCCGCAGCATGACCACCGACCAGACCTTCGACCCGGCCAAGATCGCCAGCAACCCGCAGGGCCGCATTGGCGACCTACACGGGCTGGTGCTGCGC
>NZ_MLCO01000430.1 GCF_001982615.1 Teichococcus deserti
TTTCGGCATTCAGCGCCGCCGACATGGCGACGAAGCCGGTCTTGGCGGCGCTGTAGCCGGGGCCGGAGACGGCGGAGGTGCCCTTGCCGGCCATCGAGGCCACCTGGACGATCAGCCCGCCGCCGCGCGCCTTCATCCCCGGCAGCACGGCGAGGCTGGTCAGGAAGGGCGCGGTCAGGTTGCCCTGCACCAGGGTGTGCACGTCGGCCGGCGTCAGCTGGTGCCAGTGCCGGCGCGGCACGTTGGTGCCGGCATTGTTGACCAGCATGTCGATCGGGCCGAGCTCGGCCTCGATCTTCTTGACCGCCGCCTCGATCGAGGCCTGGTCGGTCAGGTCCGCCGGCACCACCAGGGCGCCGTCGGGCAGCATCGCCGCGGTCTCCTGCAGCGGCGCCTCCCGCCTTCCGGTCAGCGCCAGGCGCCAGCCTTCGGCGGCCAGCGACTGCGCCACGGCGCGGCCGATGCCGGTGCCGGCGCCGGTGACCCAGGCAATCTTCTTGGCGCCGCTCAAAGGACGCGCCCCGACTGCGGCTCGAGGATATGCATGTGGTTGAGGTCGACCGCCATGCTCAGCGGCTGGCCGGGGGCCGCCGGAGCGGAGGGGTCGACGCGGCCGCAGATCTCGGCCCCGTGCAGCTTGAAATGCACCAGTGTCTCCATGCCCATGGGTTCGGTGACCTCCGGCGTCGCGACCAGCTGCGCAACATTCGGACGGTCGAGATTCTTGGCCTCGGTCAGATGCTCGGGGCGGATGCCGAACAGGATCTCGCGCCCCGCCTGGCCGGCGTAGCGGGATGTCCGCTCCGCCGGGACGTTGAGGACAATGTCGTTCGGCAGGTGGACGCGCAGCGCGCCGGCGCCGTTCTCCAGGCGCCCGGGGATGAAGTTCATCGCCGGGCTGCCGATGAAGCCGGCGACAAAGCGGGTGCGCGGATTGTGGTAGAGTTCCTGCGGCGGCCCGACCTGCTCGATGATGCCGTTGTTCATCACCACGACCCGGTCGGCGAGCGTCATCGCCTCGACCTGGTCGTGGGTGACATAGACGGTGGTGGTGCGTACCGTCTGGTGCACCTTCTTGATCTCGGTGCGCATCTGCACGCGGAGTTTCGCGTCCAGGTTCGACAGCGGCTCGTCGAACAGGAAGACCTTGGGGTCGCGCACGATGGCGCGGCCCATGGCGACGCGCTGCCGCTGGCCGCCCGAGAGGGCCTTCGGCTTGCGCGCCAGCAGCGGCTCGATGTCGAGGATGCGCGCGGCATTGTCGACGCGGCGCTTGATCTCCGCCTTGTCGAACTTCCGCAGCATCAGCCCGAAGGCCATGTTGTCGAAGACCGTCATGTGCGGATAGAGCGCGTAGTTCTGGAAGACCATGG
>NZ_MLCO01000431.1 GCF_001982615.1 Teichococcus deserti
GCGGGCGATGGCGGCCTCCTGTCGGCAGTCCATGGGTTTTTTGAAAGAAGTCTTCTGGGCGGGTGTATGGCGCGAACCGAGGCCCCGGGGCCAGCACCGAAAATGCGCCAGCGGTCAGCCGGGCTGCAATCCTGCCCGACGCAATTGTTCGGGCGCGACCGGTGCCGCCGCCGCGGCCGCCGCCTGGCGCAGCGCGGTGGCGCTGGCCGGATGCTCCGGCGCCGGCACCAGCGCCCAAGCCGGCGCGCCATCTTGCAGCAGCGCGCCCGGATCGCGGCGATAGCGCCGCAGCCGCGAGGCTGCCGCGCCATGCAGCGCCCGCCGCGTCCAGCCCGGCCGCGGCAGCACGGCGATGGCGGTGCGCGCCGCCAGCCGCCGCCAGTCGCGCCATCGCGGCAGCTGCCACAGATTGTCGGCGCCGATGATCCAGACGAATCGGGCACGCGGGAACAGCTGCTGCAGCCGCTGCAGCGTGCGCGCGCTGTAGCGCTGGCCGATGGCCGCCTCGATGTCGCTGGCCAGCAGCCGCACCCCGTCGCCGATCTTCTGCGCCGAGGCCAGCCGCTCGGCAAAGGGCGCCATGCCGGCGCGCGGCTTCAGCGGATTGCCCGGCGAGACCAGCAGCCAGACCTGGTCCAGCCGCAGCGCGCGCAGGGCGTGCAGCGCGACATGGCGATGGCCGTCATGGGCGGGGTTGAAGCTGCCGCCCAGCAGGCCGATGCGGATCCGCCGCCGATCCCCCCAGCGCCCCGTTGTTCTGTCGGTTCTCATCAAGGCCTGGGCAGCGGGATTACGGTCGCGTCTGGCCAGTGCCGGTGATGCGGTAGCGATAGGTGCAGAGCTGCTCCAGCCCGACCGGGCCGCGCGCATGCAGCCGGCCCGTCGCGATGCCGATCTCGGCGCCGAAGCCGAACTCGCCGCCGTCGCAGAACTGCGTGGACGCGTTCCACAGCCCGACCGCCGAATCGATGCCGTTGAGGAAGGCCTCGGCGGCGGAGGCATCCTCGGCGACGATGCATTCGGTGTGCTCGCTGCCATGGCGGCGGATGTGCTCCAGCGCCTGCCCGACACCATCGACCACCTTCACCGACAGGATCGCGTCCAGCCATTCGGTGGAGAAATCGGCGTCCGTCGCCGGCGGCAGGGCCGGCATCAAGGCGAGCGCCTTCGCATCGGCGCGGAAGCTGCAGCCGAGGGCAGAAAGGTCGGCGACCAGCAGCGGCAGCAGCGAGGGCGCGACGGCGGCGTCGATCAGCAGCGTCTCGGTCGCGCCGCAGACGCCGGTGCGGCGCATCTTGGCATTGGCCAGGATGGAGCGGGCCATGTCCGGATCGGCGCTGGCATGGATGTAGGTGTGGCAGAGGCCCTCGGCATGGGCC
>NZ_MLCO01000432.1 GCF_001982615.1 Teichococcus deserti
GCCGCGGCGCCGCGGCCGGGCCTGCCGCCGGTGCGGCTGCCGGGCGAGAAGGGGCTGAAGAGCCGCGACGCCGCGCTCGAACAGGGCGTTCCGCTGGCCGCGGGCATCATGGATGCGCTGAAGCCGATCGCGGCCAAGGCGGGCGTCAGCCTGCCGGAGCCGATCTAAAAGCAAGCGGCGGGGGGAGGTATCCCCCCGCACCCCCTTCTATTTCTGTCAGTTTGCCGCGCCCGCCCCCAACGCCGGGTGCCAGATTGGCCCAAAGAAGAACGTCCCAGGAAATCAGAGAAAAAGATGTCGATCATCGATCTCTCGGCCAAGCGGCTGAACGGGCCCGTCATCCGCCTGCACCCGAATGACAACGTCGTCGTCGCCCGCATCCCGGTCGAGGCCGGCACCTCCATCCCCGGCGAGAACATGCTGGCGCGCGAGGCGGTCCAGCCGGGCTACAAGCTGGCCACCCGCTACCTGCGCAAGGGCGAGCCGATCCTGAAGTACAACGTCACCATCGGCTTCGCCGCGGAAGACACGCCCGCCGGCACCATGATGCATGGCCACAACATCACCTTCACCGAATTCGACCGCGACTATGCCATCGGCGCCGACTACCAGCCGCTCGCCATGGTGCCGGAGGCCGAGCGCGCCACCTTCCAGGGCATCGTCCGCGAGGACGGCCACGTGGCCACCCGCAACTACATCGGCATCGTCTCGACGGTGAACTGCTCGGCCACCGTGGTGCAGTCGATCTCCGACCACTTCAACGCCGAGCGCATGGCCGAATTCCCCAACGTGGATGGCGTCGCCGCCTTCACCCACCAGACCGGCTGCGGCATGGAGCTGTCGGGCGAGCCGATGCAGCTGCTGCGCCGGACGCTGGCCGGCTATATCCGCCACCCGAACATCTACGGCGTCATCGTCATCGGCCTGGGCTGCGAGCGCAACCAGATCGACGGGCTGATCAAGGAGCAGGGGCTGCAGGCCGGGCCGAAGCTGCGCCATTTCGCCATGCAGGATATCGGCGGCACGCGGAAGAGCATCGATGCCGGCATCGCCATGGTGCGCGAGATGCTGGCCGAGGCCAACCAGGTCACCCGCCAGCCGGTGCCCGCCAGCCATATCAGCGTCGGCCTGCAATGCGGCGGCTCGGACGGGTTTTCTTCCATCACGGCGAATCCGGCGCTGGGCCATGCGATGGACATCCTGACCCGGCATGGCGGCACCGCCATCCTGTCGGAGACGCCGGAGATCTATGGCGTCGAGCACACCCTGACCCGCCGCGCCGCCAGCACCGAGGTCGCCGAGAAGCTGATCGAGCGCATCCGCTGGTGGAAGGACGACTATGCGCTGGGCCGCGACACGCAGATCAACGGCGTGGTCAGCCCGGGCAACCAGGCCGGCGGCCTGGCGAATATCTTCGAGAAGTCGCTGGGCTCATCGATGAAGGGCGGCACCGGGCCGCTGATGGAAGTCTATAAATACGCCGAGCCGGTGACGACGAAGGGCTTCGTCTTCATGGACAGCCCGGGCTTCGATCCGGTCTCGGCAACGGGGCAGATCGCGGGGGGCGCCAATGTGGTGTGCTTCACCACCGGGCGCGGCTCGATGTTCGGCTGCAAGCCGGTGCCGTCGGTGAAGCTGGCGACCAACACGCCGATGTACCGCCGCTTGGAGGAGGACATGGACATCAACTGCGGCGAGATCCTGGACGGGACCGCGTCGTTGCAGGAGATGGGCCAGAAGATTTTCGAGCACATCCTGCGCGTCGCCTCGGGCGAGCCGACCAAGAGCGAGGAGCTCGGCCTCGGCCGCCACGAATTCGCGCCCTGGATCATCGGCATCACTGGCTGATTGAACGCGGGGTCCGGGGGGATCGTATCCCCCCGGCCTTGCTTGCTTTCTACAGCAGTTCTTCGAGCGTGTTGGTCAGCGTGGCGATGTCTTCGTCGCGCGACAGGCGGTGGTCGCCATCCTTGATCAGGACGACCTTGGTGTCGTTGGACGCGATATGGTCGGCGATGCGGATGGCCGTCTGCCACGGCACCTCGGCGTCGCGCATGCCCTGCAGCAGGCGGACCGGCCCGGCGAAGGGCAGGGGGGCGTTCAGCACGCGCTGCGCCTTGCCGTCCTCGATCAGCCGGCGGGTGATCGGCACCGGCGGGCCGTAGGGGCTGTCGAGGTGGATGATGCCGTCGCGCAGCAGGGCTTCCTGCTGGGCCGCGGAAAAATGCGGCCACATCAGGTCCTCGGTGAAGTCCGGCGCCGCGGCGATGCCGAGGATGGCCTGGATGCGGTCCGGCATGCGGCGGGACAGGAGCAGGCTGATCCAGCCGCCCATCGAGGAGCCGACCAGGACCAGCGGGCCGGTGGTCAGCTTGTCCAGCGCGATGGCCGCATCCTCGGCCCAGCGGCCGATGCAGCCATTCTCGAAAACATCGTCGCTGGTGCCGTGGCCGGCATAGTCGAAGCGCAGGAAGGCCTGGCCCTGCGCCGCGCACCAGTCGCGCAGGGCGATGGCCTTGCTGCCCTGCATGTCGGAGCGGAAGCCGGCCAGGAAGACGACGGTCGGCCCGTCGCCCTCCAGCCGCGCCCAGGCGAGCTCGGTGCCGTCGCCGCGATCGAGCCGGCCGGCGGCCTCGGTGTCGAGCAGGCTGTCGCTCATGCGCGGGGCAGGCCGCGGCGGGCGAGGTTGGCCATCAGCGCGCCGATGCCGAAGGTCCAGGGCGGGCATTCGTCGGTGCGGCGGACGGTGTTGCTCAGCGCGCCCAGGCGGGGGCTGGCGATGCGCACCACGTCGCCCATGCGGTGGGTGAAGCCGGCGCCGGGCGCGCCGCGGTCCTTGGACGGCGAGAAGGGGGTGCCGAGGAACAGCGCCGCCCCGTCCGGATACTGGTGGTGGGCGTTCAGCATCTGGCCGACCAGGTCGGTCGGGTCGCGGCTGATGCTGCCGACCAGGCCGGATTCGTCGAGCGAGAAGCCGTCCTCGCCGGTGATGGTCAGGCGGATCTCGGCGCGCCGGATGTCCTCGATGCCGAAGTCCTCGGCGAAGAGGCGGATGGCCGGGCCGATGGCGCAGGCGGCGTTGTTGTCCTTGGCGCGGCCGAGCAACAGGGCGGAGCGTCCCTCGACGTCGCGCAGGTTGACGTCGTTGCCGAGCGCGGCGCCGACGATGGTGCCGGCAGCGTTCACCGCGAGGACCACCTCGGGCTCCGGATTGTTCCAGTCGCTGCCGGGATGGATGCCG
>NZ_MLCO01000433.1 GCF_001982615.1 Teichococcus deserti
GTCCGGGGGGACAGTGTCCCCCCGGACCCCGCCTTCAGTAAGACTTCGGCAGGCCGAGCACCTTCTCGGCGATGAAGCACAGCACCAGCTGCGGACTGACGGGCGCGATGCGGGGGATCATCACCTCCCGCAGGTAGCGCTCGACATGGTACTCGCGCGCATAGCCGAAGCCGCCATGCGTCATCACCGCCTGGGTGCAGGCCTTGAACCCGGCCTCGGCGGCCAGATACTTGGCCGCATTCGCCTCGGCGCCGCAGGACAGGCCCTGGTCGTAGCGCCAGGCCGCCTTCATCACCATCAGCCAGGCCGCCTCCAGCTCCATCCAGCTCTCGGCCAGCGGATGCTGGATCGCCTGGTTCTGCCCGATGGCGCGGCCGAAGACCTGCCGCTCCTTGGCATACGCCGTCGCCCGCTGCAGCGCGACGACGCCCAGGCCCACCGCCTCGGCGGCGATCAGGATCCGCTCGGGGTTCAGCCCGTGCAGGATATAGTCGAAGCCGCGCCCCTCCTCGCCGATGCGGTCTTCCTCCGGAACTTCCAGCCCGTCGAAGAACAGCTCGTTCGAATCGACCGCCTTCCGCCCCATCTTCGGGATCTCCCGCACCTGCACCTTCGCCCGGTCGAGCGTGGTGTAGAACAGGCTGAGCCCCTGGGTCTTCTTCTGGACCGCCTCGATCGGGGTCGTGCGCGCCAGCAGCAGCACCTTCTCGGCCACCTGCGCCGTCGAGATCCACACCTTCTGTCCATGCACGACGTAACGGTCGCCACGCTTCTCCGCCCGCGTCCGCAGCTGCGTGGTGTCGAGGCCCGTGTTCGGCTCCGTCACCGCGAAGCAGGCCCGCTCGGTTCCCGCGATCAGCGGCGGCAGCATCCGCGCCTTCTGCGCCTCGTTGCCGAAGACCACGACAGGGTTCAGCCCGAAGATGTTCATGTGGACGGCCGAGGCGCCGGTCATCCCGGCCCCGGATTCGGCGATGGTCCGCATCATCATGGCGGCTTCGGTGATGCCGAGCCCGGCCCCGCCGAGCTCCGGCGGCATGCAGACGCCGAGCCACCCATCCTTGGCCAGCGCCTGGTGGAATTCCGCGGGGAAGCGCCCGTCGGTGTCGCGCGCCAGCCAGTAGTCGTCGCCGAAACCCTGGCACAGCCGCGCGATCGCCTCGCGCAGCGCGTCCTGCTCCGCGCTCGCCGCAAAATCCATGGCTTCAGCCTCCGGAGAATTCCGCCCTGACGGCCGCGGTCTGCGCGCCCAGCGCCGGCACCGGGCCATAGCCGCGCGGCGGGCCGTCCAGACGCGCGGCGGGGGCGGCCATCGCCACCTCGCCGTTTGGCGTCTGCACCACCAGCCGCCGCAGCGCCGGATGCGCCGCCAGCGCCGGCAGGTCGTTGACGAAGCCATAGGCGATGTTCGCGCCGCGCAGCCGCTGCGCGCATTCGTCCCGCGTCAGCGTGGCGAAGACGGCGGCGACATGCGCATCGACGTCCGGCCGATGCGCGACGCGCTCGACATTGCTGCGGAAGCCGTCGCGCTGCGGCAGCTCCGGCTCCTGCAGGAAGCCGGCGCAGAATTGCTGCCATTCCCGCTCGTTCTGGATCGAGATCAGCACCAGCGCCCCATCCGAGGTGGCGAAGGCGCCGTAGGGACAGATCGACGGATGTGCCAGCCCCAGCCGCTGCGGCGCCTTGCCGGTGCCTTCGAAATACAACAGGGGAACGTTCATCCAATCGGCCATGGCGTCGAACAGCGAGATGCCGATCGCCTTGCCCTCGCCGGTGATGCCGCGCTCGATCAGCGCCTCCAGCACCGCGGCATGCGCCATGGTGCCGGTCGCGATGTCGCAGACCGAGACGCCCACCCGCCCCGGCCCCGCCGGATGCCCGGTGATCGAGGCC
>NZ_MLCO01000434.1 GCF_001982615.1 Teichococcus deserti
CCGGGCCGCCGCGCCCGACCGCCACGCGATGCCGCGCGCCGCGGATCCTGGACCGGTCCCTCGCCGCTGACGGTGCCTGTCCCGGGCCGCGCTTGAAGCGCGGGGCCCAATCTGGGACTATGCCGCAGGTGTTGACCGGCAGGTGCCGGAAACCCTTTGCCCGTCGCCGGCGCTTTTCTCGCATGATCCGCGGGGGCCCCGGGCGACGGGCGCGCGCCCCGCCCGCCGCCGGCAGCCGGGGCGCAGGACCGCAGCCGGCGCCCGTCGTCCCGGAGACTCCCCTTGGAGGCTGCCGGGGCCGGTCCCGGCGGCCCCGCGCGGAGACGATGAAGGGGCATGGAATGACAGCCGCCGACCAGGCCCGGCCCGGACGGTATCCCAGCCAGGGCCGCGCGCCCGCCGCGCTGACGCAGCTCCTGGACGTGGTGCAGGACGAGGGCATCGCGCTGCTCGACCCGCAGGGCCGGGTGCTGAGCTGGAATGCCGGCGCCGTGCTGCTGCTGGGCTGGCCGGCCGAGGAGATGCTGGGCCGCCCCTTCGCCGCCTGCTTCCCGCCCGAGGCGGCGCCCGAGCGGCTGCTGCGTCAGGCGCTGGGCGAGGCCGGCCAGGCCCGCGGCGAGTTCTGGCTGCGCCGGCGCGACGGGGCGACGCGGCTCTGCGCCATCGGCCTCAGCCTGCTGCGCGACGCAGAGGGATCGGTGCTGGGCCTCGGCCTGACGCTGCGCGACGTCACCGCCAGCCGGGCGCGCGAGGCGGCGCTGCGCCAGAGCGAAGCGCAGCTGGCCAGCATCATGCGGCATTCGACGGTGGGCATGGCGCTGGTCGGGCTGGACGGTGCCTGGCTGGAGGTGAACCGCGCCGTCTGCGACCTGCTGGGCTATACCCGGGAGGAGCTGACCGGCCTGACCTTCCAGTCGCTCACCCATGGCGAGGATCTGGATGCCGACCTGACCCAGGTCGAGGCGCTGCTGGCCGGGCGGATCGACAGCTACCGGATGGAGAAGCGCTACCGCCGGCGCGACGGCACGCTGGTCTGGGGCATGCTCAGCGTCGCGCTGGCGCGTGACGCGGCCGGCAAGCCGCAGCATTTCATCTCGCAGATCCAGGATATCGACCGGCTGAAGCGGGCCGAGGCGGCGCTGCACGAGGAGCGCGACCGGCTGCAGGTGACGCTGGGCTCGATCGGCGACGGGGTGATCACCACCGACGCCCAGGGCTTCGTCACCTTTCTCAACCCGGTCGCCGAGGCGATGACCGGCTGGCGGCTGGACCAGGCGCTGGGCCGCCCGATCGAGACCGTCTTCGACATCGTCGACCCGCAGACGGCGCTGCCGCTGGACAATCCCGTCCGCCAGGCGCTGGCCGAGCAGCGGGTCTTCCACCTGCAGCAGCAGGCCATGCTGGGGCAGCTGGGCGAGGCGCGGGACGAGCCGCCGCGCCGCGTCGACATCCAGGATTCGGCCGCCCCGATCCGCGACAAGGCCGGCGCGGTGATCGGCGCCGTGCTGGTCTTCCAGG
>NZ_MLCO01000435.1 GCF_001982615.1 Teichococcus deserti
GACAGCGGCGGCGTCGCGCCGGGTGGCAGCCGCCGCCGCGCGCCCGGCGGCCTCGCCTGCGGCCTGGGTCGCGGCCTGCAGCGCGGCCTCGGCGGCGGAATCCTCGCGCTCGGCGACGCGGATGTTCTCCTCGAGGGCGTCGACGGCGGTCTCCGCCTGGCGCAGGCGCTCGGCGAGGATCGCCGGGTCGCGGGCATCCTCGGGGATCTGGCGGCGGCGCGCGGCGGCCTCGTGCCGCGCCTCGCCCTCGGCGGTCGTCGCGGCGGCCAGGGCTGCGTCCGCTGTGGCGAGGGCCGCCACCGCCCCGGCCAGCGCGGCCTCCGCCTGGGCGAAAGCCTGGGCGGCGGCCGGGGCCTGTTGGGCGATGGCCTCGGCGGCGGCCAGGGCGGCCTCGGCCGCGCGCGCCGCGCTGGCGGCGGCCTCGGGCGCCAGGGCTTCCGGCAGGCGCTGGCGCAGGTCGGCCGCGCGGTCGCGGCTGCGGGACACGTCCTGTTCAGCCTTCGCCAGCGCGCGCTGGCGATCGGCCAGCACCGTCGCCGCCTCTTCCGCAGCCGCGCGGGCGGCTTCGGGGTCGGCGAGCTCTCCCGCCGGCGCCTCGGCCGGGGAAGGATGGTCGAGCGCGCCGCAGACCGGGCAGGCCTCGCCTGGGCGCAGCCGGGCCGACCAATGCGCGGCGGCGGCGGCAAGCGCCGCACGCTCGGCCTGCTGGCGGGCGGCACGGGCTTTTTCCAGTCCCTCGCGCGCGGTGGTTTCGGCGACGGCGGCCCTGGCTAGCGCCTTCTCCTGCCGCCCGATCTCCGGCGCCAGGTCGGCGAGAGCCGCGGCGTCGCGCGCCTGGCCGGCGGCATGGTCGCGCGCCGCCAGCAGGCCCGGGCGCTGCTGCACGGCGGCGGCGGCGGCCTGCCGGGCGGCCTCGGCGGCGGCGCGCGCCTCGCGCCGGCGGGCTTCCTCCGCGGCCGCCCTGTCCCGCGCGGCGGCGGCGGACGAAAGGCCCGCGGCCGCCGCGGCGGCGCGCGTCTCCAGCGCGGCCAGGGCAGCGGCGGCGCGCTGCGCCTCGGCC
>NZ_MLCO01000436.1 GCF_001982615.1 Teichococcus deserti
CCTCGACGCCGGGCTGCAGCGGCAGGCGGGGGGCGCCGGCCTGCAGCTCGCCGGATTCGACGGCGGCGCCGGCGGCGAAGCGCGCGACGGCGCCGAGGTGGGAGAGATGCGCTCCGGCCACGCGGGCGGCGGCCTTGCGGGCGGCCATGCCGGTCTTGTCCAGCGGCTCGGCCAGCAGGGCATTGGCCTGGGCGGCGCTGGCGGGGGCCTGCGGCAGCCGGGCCAGGGCGCGCTTCGAATCGGCGAGCTTGGAGTCCTCGCCCTTGCCGTCCATCGCCTGGTCGAGCAGCGACTTGAAGGCCCCGCCGGGCGTCAGCCGGCCGCCGGTCAATCGGGCGCCCGCTCCCTGGCTGGCGGGATCCGGGCTGCCCGCTGCGGGCGCCTGATCCGGCTTGGGAGAGGGGGTCCTGGCGATCGATGGAATATCCATAGCGCGCGGCAGACTGCTCTGCCCTCCCTAAGGAAGGATTTCCAACCCTGGCTTTAGCCCAGATTGCGGGTGGCGCAACAAAAGCCTTCGCGTGATGGCTTTTCTGGGGCGGTCAGGTTTTGGGCGGTCAGCCCGGTGCCGCAGCCGGCCTGGGCTCGGGCAGGCGCATCCAGGCCGGGATCCGCGGCCGCAGGGTGGCCTCGCCGCAGGACAGCGCCTCGCCCGGGGTCAGCGGCAGGCGCAGCAGAGCAAGGCCGAGGCCTTCCGCGTGGCCGGAGCGCATCTCTCCCACCTCGGCGCCGTCGCGCAGCACCGGGGTGCCGGGCTCGGGCAGCGGGCCTTCGACGGCGACCGGGACCAGCCGCTTCTTCAGCAGGCCGCGATACTTGGTCCGCGCCGTCAGCTCCTGCCCCATGTAGCAGCCCTTGCTCCAGGAGACGCCGGCGAGCTCGTCGAAGCCGGCCTCCAGCAGCACTGTCTTCTCCGCCTCCATGTCCGGCGCGCCGTCGGGCAGGCCGAGCGACAGGCGGTGGCGGGCATAGTCGCCGCTGGCCGCCGGCATCGAGTCGTGCGGCAGGATCGCGCGCCAGCCGGCCTCGGGGAGGCGCGGGTCGGCGGCCGCAATGACGCCCCCGGGCGGGGCGGCGCCGTCCCAGCCGGCCAGCACGCCCAGCTCCGGCCGCGGCGTCAGCGTGACTCGGGAGCGCAGCCTGAAGCGCGACAGCCGCAGCACCAGCGACGGCGCCTGGTCGGCGACGCAATCCATCAGCAGCGCGTCATCGCCGGCCATGAAAAAGAAGTCGGCCAGCCATTTGCCCTGCGGCGTCAGCAGCGCGGCCCAGACGGCGCGGCCCGGCGCGACGGCGGCCACGTCGTTGGAGACCAGCCCCTGCAGGAAGGCGATGCGGTCCTCGCCGGCGATCTCGATCACGGCGCGGTCGGGAAGGGGGGCGATTGGCATGCGCCAAGAAGTGGCGCGGCCATGCCGGAAGGGCAAGGGCGAGGGAGACCAGAGCGCGGCTGCGCTTCCGGCGCGATCCGTGCTAAGCGCGCGGCCAGCATGCGCATCCTGTTCGTGACCGCGACCCGCATCGGGGATGCGGTGCTCTCCACCGGCCTGATCGACCACCTGCTGCGGACCTATCCGCAGGCGCGGTTCACCATCGCCTGCGGCCCGGTGGCGGAGGGCATCTTCGCGCGCATGCCGCGGCGCGACGCCACCATCGTGCTCAGCAAGCGGCGCTTCGCCGGCCACTGGCTGTCGCTCTGGGGCGAGGTCGCGCGGCGGCGCTGGGACCTGGTGGTCGATCTGCGTGGCTCGGCGCTGTCCTGGCTGGTGCTGACCAGGCGCCGCGCGGTGATGCATGGCGGCAGGCGGGCCGGGCACAAGCTGCAGCAGCTGGCCGCCGTGCTGGGGCTGGACCCGGCGCCGCGCCCGGCCGCCTGGTGGGGCCCGCAGGACGAGGCCCGGGCCGCGGCGCTGCTGCCGGGCGAGGGGCGGTTCATCGCCCTCGGCCCCAGCGCCAACTGGGCCGGCAAGGTCTGGCCGCCGGAACGTTTTTCAGAGCTTTTCCGGCAGCTCACCGCGCCGGGCGGGCGGCTGGAAGGCGCGCGCCCGGTGGTGCTGGCCGGCCCCGGCGCCACCGAGGCCGCCATGGCCGCCCCCGTGCTGGCGGCGCTGCCCGGCGCCATCGACCTGGTCGGCCGGCTGGAGCTGCCGGAGGCCGCCGCCGTCATGGCGCGCTGCGCCCTGTTCCTCGGCAATGATTCCGGGCTGATGCATCTCTCGGCCGCGGCGGGCACGCCGACGCTGGGGCTGTTCGGCCCGACGCCGGCCACCGAATACGCGCCGATGGGCCCGCGGGCGCGGGCCGTGCTGGCGCGCGGCACGCCCGGCCAGGCGGCGATGGAGGCGCTGCCGGTCGAGGATGCGCTGGCCGCCGCCATCGCCCTGCTGGACCAGCCGGCGACATGACCGGCGCAACCGCCGCCGAAAGCGGGCATTCTCGGGACAGGAGCGCTCGGGACGGGCGCGCGAAGGGGCAGGGCTGATGCGGGTGGCGCAGGTGATGGCGGGCGCCCGGATGGGCGGCGCCGAGGGGTTCTACGAGCGGCTGACCTGCGCGCTGCACGGCTCGGGCGAGGCGGTGCTGCCGGTGATCCGCCGCGACCCCGCGCGCGCGGCGCGGCTGGCAGTGCGCGGCCTCGCGCCGCTGCAGCTGTCCTTCGGCGCCTGGTGGCTGGACTGGCTGACCCGGCCGCGGCTGAACGCGGCGCTGAAGCGCTTCGAGCCGCAGGTCGTGGTCTCCTGGATGAACCGCGGCACCCGCTTCACCCCGCGCGGGCCCTGGACCCTGGTGGGGCGGCTGGGCGGCTATTACGACCTCAAATACTACCGCCATTGCGACCACCTGGTCGGCAACACCCGCGACCTGGCGCGCTGGATTGCGGAGCAGGGCTTCCCGGCCGAGCGGGTCCATCACCTGCCGAATTTCGTCGACGAGATGGGCGGCGTGCTGCCGGCCGAGCTCGAGATCTTCCAGGGCGGCGGTCCCCGGCTGCTGGCGCTGGGGCGGCTGCATCGCAACAAGGGCTTCGACACCCTGCTGCGCGCCATGCCGGGGCTGCCCGGGGCGGTGCTGGCCATCGCCGGCGAAGGGCCGGAGCGGGGCGCGCTGGAGAAGCTGGCGCAGGAGCTCGGTGTCGCCGAGCGCGTCCGCTTCCTCGGCTGGCGCCAGGATGCCGGGGCGCTGCTGGCCGCCTGCGACATCTTCGTCTGCTCGTCGCGGCATGAGCCGCTGGGCAACATGGTCCTCGAGGCCTGGAGCGCCGGCAAGCCGGTGGTGGCCGTCGCCGCCCAGGGCCCGACCGAGCTGATCCGCGACGGCGAGAACGGGCTGCTGGTGCCGCAGGAATCGCCCGAGGCGCTGTCCGCCGCCATCGCCCAGCTGATCGACGCGCCGGAGCGCGCCGCCTCCCTGGCTGCCGCCGGCCGCGCCGGATACCTGGCCGACTACGCCGAGGCGCCGGTGCTGGCCCGCTGGCAGGCCTTCCTGCAATCGGTGGCGCCCATCCAGGCAACGGCGGCCCAGGCCCCGGCGGCCCAGGCACCGGCCCAGGCACCGGCCCAGGCACCGGCCCAGGCACCGGCCCAGGCCCCGACGGTCCAGGCACCCGCCATGACCGCGCCGCCCGCGCCATCCCCCACCCTCAACGCGCCCCTTCCGGGCGGACAGGTCTGAACCCCGCATGTGCGGCATCGCCGGACTGATCCTGAAGCAGGGCGCCACCCCGGACTCCACCCCGGACCCGCTGACCCTGCAGCGGCTGACCGCGGCGCTGGCGCATCGCGGGCCGGACGGCGCCGGGCATCACGTGGCAGGGTCGGTGGCGCTGGCGCATACGCGGCTGGCGATCATCGACCTGGCCACCGGCGACCAGCCGCTGTTTGCCGGATCTGCCGCGCTGGTCGGCAATGGCGAGGTCTACAACTACCGCGAGCTGCGCCAGGACAACCAGCTGGCCTGCGCCACCGGCAGCGACTGCGAGCCGCCGCTGCACCTGTTCCGCCGCGACGGCATCGGCTTCGCCGAGCAGCTGCGCGGCATGTATGCCCTGGCCATCCATGACCGCGCGGCGCGGCAGCTGGTGCTGGCGCGCGATCCCTTCGGCATCAAGCCGCTCTATATCGCAGAGCTGCGCCAGGGCATCGCCTTCGCCTCCGAGCCGCAGGCGCTGATCGCCGCCGGGCTGGTGCGGCCGCAGGTGCGCGCCGAATCGCGCAGCGAGCTGCTGCAGATGCAGTTCACCACCGGCGCCGAGACCATCTTCGAGGGCATCCGCCGCGTGCTGCCGGGCGAGACCATCGCCATCGCCGATGGCCGCGTGCTGGAGCGCCGCCGTCGCCACGCTTTGCCCGAGGGCGCCCCGCGCCCGGCCACCGAGGCCGAGGCGCTGGCCGCTTTCGACGCAGCGCTGCAGGGCAGCGTCGACCTGCACCAGCGCAGCGACGTCCCCTATGGCATGTTCCTGTCGGGCGGCACCGACAGCGCTGCCGTGCTTGCGATGATGCGGCGGCTGAACGAGGCGCCGGTGCGCGCCTATACCGCCGGCTTCGACGTGCCCGGCGCCGCCGACGAGCGCGATCGCGCGGCCGCCCTGGCGAAGGCCGCCGGCGCCCGGCACGAGACCATCACGGTCACCGAGGCGGAGGTCTGGAAGAACCTGCCGGACATCGTCGCCGGCATGGACGACCCGGCCGCCGACTACGCCATCATCCCGACCTGGTTCCTGGCCCGCCGCGCCCGGGCCGAGGTCAAGGTGGTGCTGTCCGGCGAGGGCGGCGACGAGATCCTGGGCGGCTATGGCCGCTACCGCGCCGCCATGCGGCCCTGGTGGCTGGGCGGCAAGGCGCCGCGCACCCGCGGCGCCTTCGACCGGCTGGAAGACGTGCTGCGCCAGCCGCCGACCGGCTGGCGCGACGGCATCGCCGCCGCCGAGGCCGCCGTCGCCCTGCCGGGCCGCACAAGGCTGATGGCGGCGCAGGCGCTCGACGTCGCCGACTGGCTGCCCAACGACCTGCTGCTGAAGCTGGACCGCTGCCTGATGGCGCATGGGGTGGAGGGGCGCACCCCCTTCCTCGACACCGCCATTGCCGAGGCCGCCTTCCGCCTGCCGGACGGGTTGAAGGTGCGCAACCGCGCCGGCAAGTGGCTGCTGCGCGAATGGCTGTCGCGGCATTTCCCCGCCGCCGAGCCGCACCGCCCGAAGCAGGGCTTCACCGTGCCGGTCGGCGCCTGGATCGGCGCCCAGGGCGAGCGCCTGGGCGCGCTGGTGGCGGCGCAGCCCGGGGTGATGGAGGTGGCGCGGCCGGAGAAGGTGGTGGCGCTGTTCAAGGCCGCCGCCGGCAAGCGCGAAGGCTTCGCCGCATGGCACCTTCTGTTCTACGCGCTCTGGCACCGCCGCCACATCGAAGGCGTGCTGCCCGGGGGCGCCGACACCTTTTCCTACCTGGCAGCGCGCTGAGCGCGCCTCAGGCGGCGACGTAGATCCAGGCGGGGAGAGTGCCCTCGGCGGTCTCGACGGGCACCTCGACCCGGCGGTAGCCTTCGCCCTCGAAATCGTCGAGGCGGGGCCAATGCGCCGGCAGGTCGGCCGATTCGAACAGATGCACGGCGACCGCGCCGCCGGCCGGGTCGGGCACCAGCGCCGGATAGCCCAGCGCTGCGCCCCAGCCCTCGGCCACCAGCCAGCCGCGCACCACGCCCTGGCGCCACTGCCCCGCCAGCCCGTCCAGCTCGTGGTGGTTGACCCGGCCGGGCGCCAGGGTGCCATAGGTGGCGAGGCGATGGTCGAGGCTCATGCCCAGGTCACCCTGCCGCGCAGCGCCAGCCGCAGCCCGCGCAGCGCCGCCCAGCCGTTGAAGCCGAAGAAGCCCAGGCCGAAGCCGCTGACGCCGAGATAGAGCACCAGGCTGAGCAGGTCGCCCAGCAGCCCGCCCAGCGAACCGGCCAGCAGGGCGGCGGCCGGCGCCATCACCGGGTCTTCCTGCACCATGGCCCAGCCGTCGCGCGCCTCGTCCCACGCCAGCAGCGCGCCGATGGTGGTGATGAACAGCATCATCGGCCCGCAGGCCAGCACCGCCAGCAGGCTGGCCGCCAGCAGCGCCAGCCCGTGCCGCCGTGGTGCCCGCCCGGGGCCCAGCCCGATCAGCGCCAGCACCGCCACCGCCGCCGGCAGGCCGATCAGCAGGCCGGTGCCGATGTCATGCCCGCTGCCCGCCAGCAGCATCCGCTGCGCCTTGGCCGCGCCCAGCGCCAGCCCCGCCATGGCCAGCGCGGCGGCGGCATTGGCCAG
>NZ_MLCO01000437.1 GCF_001982615.1 Teichococcus deserti
GACGGCCGCCAGCCGCGAGGCCGATGCCGGCCCGGCGCGGGAGAGCCAGGCCTATCTGGACGCGCTGACCCGGGCCGACGCCGCGCTGACCGACATCATCCTGCGCGCCAATCCCGGCATCGGCCAGCTGCTGGGCATGAAGCAGGCGGTGTGGTCGGCCCGCCTCGCCGCCGGCGGCATCGGCGGCATGTCCGAGGTGCTGCTGGCCGCCCGCCGCGCCCCCACCCCGGCCGAGGTCGCGACCGCCGCCGAGCTGCGCGGCCAAGTCGCGGTGATGTGGGCCCAGGCCCAGGCCATCGCCGCCCGCCCCGAGATGCCGCAGAGCCTGCGCGACGCCCTGGCGCCGCTGGCCGAGCGCTTCCCCGGTGCCTTCATGGCCCGGCAGCGCGCGGTGGCCGAGGACCTGGCCGCCGGCCGCCCGGCCATGCCGCTGGCCGATTTCCAGCGCGCCAGCGCCGGCGATGTCACTGCCGTCGCCGAGGTCGCGCTGCTGGCGCTGCGCGAGCTGGTGGCCCGGGCCGACGCCGAGGCCGCCTCCGCCACCACCAGCCTGGCGCTGTCGGCGCTGGTGCTGCTGGCGGCGCTGGCCCTGATGCTGGGCGGGCTGCTGCTGGTCAGCCGCCGGGTGATCCGCCCGATCGGCGCCATGACCGCGACGATGCAGAAGCTGGCCGCCGGCGAGCTGGCGGTCGCCATCCCCGGCCTCGGCCGCGGCGACGAGATCGGCCGCATGGCCGCCGCGACCGAAGTCTTCCGCAGCGGGCTGCAGACCGCCGCCCGGCTGGCGGAGGAGCAGGAAGCCGAGCGCGCGGTGAAGGAGAAGCGCGCGGCGGCGCTGGCCAGCCTGGTGCAGGGCTTCGAGGGCCGGGTCGGCGAGCTGGTGGCGCTGCTGGCCAGCGCCGCCGGCCAGCTGGAGGGCACGGCGCGCGGCATGTCCGACACCGCGGGCGCGACCGACGACCAGGCCGGACGGGTCTCGCTGGCGGCGGGCGAATCCAGCCGCGGCGTGCAGACCGTCGCCGCCGCGGCCGAGGAGCTTTCGGCCTCGATCGGCGAGATCAGCCGCCAGGTCGCCCAGGCCAGCGGCGTCACCGCCCGCGCGGTCGAGGATGCCCGCCGCACCGACGGCGCCATGCGGGCGCTGGCCGAGAACGCCCAGCGCATCGGCGAGGTGGTGGGGCTGATCAGCAGCATCGCCGGCCAGACCAATCTTCTGGCGCTGAACGCCACGATCGAAGCCGCCCGCGCGGGCGAGGCGGGCAAGGGCTTCGCGGTCGTCGCCTCCGAGGTGAAGAACCTGGCCAGCCAGACCGCCAAGGCGACCGAGGAGATCGGCGTGCAGATCGCCACCATCCAGGCCGCGACCCGCGAGGCGGTGGGCGCGCTGGAGGGCATCAGCGCCACCATCGCCGAGGTCAGCTCGACCACGGTCAGCATCGCCAGCGCCGTCGAGGAGCAGACCGCCGCCACCGCCGAGATCGCCCGCACGGTGCAGGCCACCGCCGAGGCGACCGAGCAGGTGACGGTGAACATCGCATCCGTCAGCGAGGGGGCGCAGCAGACCGGTTCCGCCGCCGGCCAGGTGCTGTCTGCCGCCACCGCGCTGTCCGGCCAGTCCGCCCGGCTGCGCGCCGAGGTCAACGACTTCGTCCATCAGGTCCGCGCCGCCTGAGGCGCCGCCCGGGAAGGCCGGGGCGCCCGCCTGCGCCCCGGCCTGTCTGCGCCCCGGCCTGTCACAGGTTAGCAACCCGCCGGCCTCAGCTTCGTTGAGCAGAAGCACGGACTTGGCCTGGCAGGCCAGTCGCCGCGCCAACATCCGGCGGAGCGTTCCTGATCCATGGCCTCTCAACGCAGCCAGCGCGGACTGGACTGGCTGACCTTCTTTGCGGCGGATGTGCAGACCGGCTTCGGTCCCTTCATTGCCGTCTACCTCACGGCGAAATCCTGGACCGAGGCCGAGATCGGCCTGGCGCTGAGCGTCGGCAGCCTGACCGCCATGCTGAGCCAGGTGCCGGCCGGCATGCTGGTCGACGCCACCCCGCACAAGCGGCTGGCCGCCCTGCTGGCGCTGATCGCCATCGCCGGCAGCGCGGTGCTGCTGGCGCTCTTCCCGAGCACCTGGCCGGTGCTGGCGGCGGAGGTGCTGCACGGCTTCGCCAGCTGCGTGCTGGTGCCGGCGCTGGCGGCCATCAGCCTGAACCTGGTCGGCCGCAAGAAGCTGCCGGAGCGGCTCGGCCGCAACGGGCGCTATGCCTCGCTGGGCAATGCGGCGGCGGCCGCCCTGCTCGGCCTGACCGGCGCCTATGTCTCGGGCGAGGCGGTGTTCTGGTTCACCGCGGCGCTGACCATCCCGGCGATCCTGTCGCTGCAGCTGATCTCGGCCAAGGATCTCGAGGCCCGGGTGAAGCGCGCCCGCGGCAGCGGCAGCGGCGAGGGCGGCATCAAGGGGCTGCTGCTGCAGCGCGGCGTGCTGGTCTTCGCCGGCTGCTGCCTGCTCTTCACCCTGTCCAATGCCGCCATGCTGCCGCTGGCCAGCGCCGGCATGACGCATGAGGCGGGCGAGAAGGCGAACCTGTTCGTTGCCGGCGGGCTGGTGGTCAGCCAGGTGGTGGTCGCCATGATCTCGCCCTGGATCGGCCGCCTGGCCGAGCAGCATGGCCGCCGCCTGGTGCTGCTCGCCGGGCTGGCGGTGCTGCCGGTGCGCGGCGCGCTGCTGGCGACGCTGTCCGGCCCGTCGGTGCTGCTGGCCTCACAGGCGCTGGACGGGCTGACGGCCGGCGTCTTCGCCGTGCTGGTGCCGCTGATCGCGGCCGACCTGACGCGAGGCACCAACCGCTTCAACCTCTGCATGGGGCTGTTCGGCCTGGCGGTCGGGATCGGCGCCACCGTCAGCACCGCCGCCGCCGGCGCGGTCGCTGCCTGGATGGGCTATTGGATTGCCTTCGCCCTGCTGGGCGCGGTGGGGCTGGCCACCTTCCTGCTGGTGCTGCTGGCCATGCCGGAGACGAAGTCCGGCCGGACCATCCCGGGGCTCGGCGGCGAGCATGTCGGGGAGGGTCCCGCAGGCGCCAGGCCGGCCGAGTAACGGAATACACAATCGGAAACAGGGCTGGACGCAAGTGCGCATCAGTCGCAATAAGGCGCCCCGCCTGATCGACGACCGCTTGGAAGGCCGACTGATGCTGCATGCCCCCTCTTCCCGCCTCCTGATGCGCGGCGCCGCGCTCGGCCTGCTGCTGGCGGCGGCCCCCGCCTTCGCCCAGGCGCCGGC
>NZ_MLCO01000438.1 GCF_001982615.1 Teichococcus deserti
GCAGATCCTCGAGCCCGGTGATCGGCAGGGCCGGCAGGGTCAGGTTGGGCGCATCCGCCAGGTTGAGCACCGTCAGACCCAGATTGGCGCTGGTGCTGGCGGTGGTGCCGCTGCTGCTGTCGGTGATGGTGGCCGTCACATGCAGCGTCGCATTGCCCGGATCCGGCGCATTCAGCGTCAAGCCGACGAGCTGGCCCTGGGTCAGGGTATAGCTGCCGTCGGCATTGTGCGTCCCGGCCGAGAGCGTCGCCCCGGTCGGCAGGCCGCTGATGGTGACGCTGACCGATTCCGTCGGGCTGAGCGTGCCGATGGCAACCGGCAGGGCGATGGAAGTGTCCTCCAGCCCGGCCAGCGGCAGCGTTGGCAACGTCAGCGCCGGGGCGTCGGCCACGTTCAGCACGTTCAGCGCGACATTGGCACTGGTCGTGGCCGTGGTGTTGCTCGAACTATCAGT
>NZ_MLCO01000044.1 GCF_001982615.1 Teichococcus deserti
CATCGCCACCCCCGGCCTGCCGCCGGCGGTGACCGTCGAAAAACTGCGCTTCCGCCATGCCGGCGCCTCGGCCGCCGTCTTCACCGATCTCAGCCTGGCGATCGCGCCCGGCGAGCATGTCGCGCTGCTCGGCCCCAGCGGCATCGGCAAGTCCAGCCTGCTGGCGGTGATCGCCGGCCTGGCCCGGCCCGAGGCCGGCCGCGTGCTGATCGACGGCCGCGACATGGCGGCGGCGCCCGCGGAGCTCCGCGCCCAGATCGCCTGGGTCGGCCAGAAGCCCTTCTTCTTCAATGCCTCGCTGTCCCGCAACGTGACACTGCAGCGCGCCGCCCTGGACGAGGCCGCCGCGCAACGCGCGCTGCGCCTGGCGGGGCTCGCCCATGTGGCACGGCGCCACGGCCCCCAAGGCATCGGCGAGGCCGGCCTCGGCCTGTCCGGCGGCGAGGCGCTGCGCCTGTCCCTGGCCCGCGCCTTGGTCGACCCGGCCGCGACCCTGGTCCTGGCCGACGAGCCCACCGCCCATCTGGACGCGGCCACCGCGGCCTTCACCACCGAGACGCTGCTGGCGCTGTGCCAGGGACGCAGCCTGCTGCTGGCGACGCACGACCCCGTGCTGGCCGCCCGCATGGACAGGATTGTCGTGCTGTGAACACGCTTCTCCCGGTTCTCTCGATCTTCTGGCAGGCGCAGCGGCGCGCGCTACTGGTGGGCGCTGCGCTGGCGGCGGCGACCATGCTGGCCGGCGTCGCCCTGCTCGGCCTGTCGGGCTGGTTTATTACCGCGACCGCGCTGGCCGGGCTATCGGCCAGCGCCGCCATCGGCTTCGACGTCTTCCGCCCCGGCGCCGGCATCCGCTTCCTAGCCATCGCCCGCACCGCCGGCCGCTATGGCGAGCGGCTGGTCACCCATGACGCGACCCTGGCCGTCCTGGCGGCCTTGCGGGAAAGGCTGTTTCGCGGCTGGGCGGCGCCGATGGCGGCGCGGCAGCTGATGGCGCGCCCGGCCCGGCTGCTGTTCCGCCTGACCGCCGATGTCGACGCGCTGGACGGGCTGTATCTGCGGCTGCTGATGCCGCTGGGCGCGGCGCTGAGCGTGGCGCTCGGCGCCGGGGTGTCGCTGGGCCTGCTGCATCCGGCGCTGGGGCTCGGGCTGGCGGCGCTGCTGCTGGCCGCGGGGCTCGGCCTGCCCGTCGCCGCGGCGCGCGCCGGCCGCCGCCCGGCCCGCCGCCGCGCCCATGCCGCCGAGGCGCTCCGCGCCCGCACCACCGACCTGCTGGGCGGCCAGGCGGAGCTGCTGCTGGCCGGCCGCCTGCCGGCCCAGCGCGACGCCGTGCTCGCCGCCGAAACCCGGCTGGCCGATGCCGAGGACGCGCTGCACCGCATCGAGACTGGCGCGGGGTTGGGCTTCGGCCTGGCCGGCAGCCTGGCCCTGGCCGGCACGCTGCTGGCGGTGGGCGCCCTGGTCGAGGACGGCGCCATCACCACCCCCCAGGCGGCGATGGCGCTGCTGGTCGCCTTCGCCGCGCTGGAGCCTTTCGGGCTGCTGCGCCGCGGCGCGGTGGAACTCGGCCGCATCCTGCTGGCCGCCCGCCGCCTGGCGCCGCGCCTGCAAGCCGCGCCGCCGCCGGCCGCCCTGCCCCTGCCGCCGATGGGCGAGGCGCTGCGGCTGGACGCCGTCACCGCCGGCCATCCCGGCGCCGCGGCCCCGGTCCTGCAGCGGATTTCCTTCAGCCTGCGCGCCGGCGAGCGGGTCGCGGTGATCGGCGCCAGCGGCGCCGGCAAGTCGAGCCTGCTGGCGCTGGCGGCCGGCGAGCTCGCCCCCTGGCAGGGCCGGGTCGCGGCGCTGCCGGCCTGCCTGATGACCCAGCGCAGCGAGCTGTTCCAGGACAGCCTGGCCGACAATCTGCGCCTGGCCGACCCGGCAGCACCCGACGCCGTGCTGTGGCAGGCGCTGGCCGATGCCGGGCTGGACACCGCCGTCGCCGCGCTGCCGGGCGGGCTGGCTGCCCGGCTGGGCGAGGGCGGCGCGGGGCTCTCCGCCGGCCAGTCGCGGCGGCTGGCGCTGGCCCGGCTGCTGCTGCGCGGCGCGCCGCTCTGGCTGCTGGACGAGCCGACCGAAGGCCTCGACCCGCTGCTGGCGCGCGAGGTGCTGGCACGGATTTCCGCGCGGGCCGAGGCAGCGACGCTGCTGCTGGCCACGCATATCCGGCGGGAGGCTGAGCTCGCCGACCGCCTGCTGCTGCTGGAGGACGGCCGCCTGGTCGCCGAGCATCGCCGCGGGGAGGCGGGCTACGCCGCCACCCTGGCGATGCTCCGCCCGGACTGAGGCCGCCCCTTGCTGAATCACCGGCGCCGTGCTCCCGCGGCGCCGCAACCGAGAGGACACCGGGGCCCTCCCCCGGCGGCATCGGATGGAACTGGACGTCGTATCCCTATCGCGGCTGCAATTCGCGCTGACCGCCCTCTACCACTTCCTCTTCGTGCCCCTGACGATCGGATTGTCGATCCTGCTGGCCATCATGGAAACGGTCTATGTGATGACCGGCCGCACCGTGTGGCGGGAGATGACCCGTTTCTGGGGCACGCTCTTCGGCATCAACTTCGTGCTCGGCGTGGCCACGGGGCTGACCATGGAATTCCAGTTCGGCATGAACTGGAGCTACTACAGCCATTATGTCGGCGACATCTTCGGCGCGCCGCTGGCGATCGAAGGGCTGATGGCCTTCTTCCTGGAAGCCACCTTCGTCGGGCTGTTCTTCTTCGGCTGGGACAAGCTGTCGCGGCTGGGGCATCTGGCGGCGACCTGGGCGGTGGCCATCGGCTCCAACTTCTCGGCGCTGTGGATCCTGATCGCCAATGGCTGGATGCAGAACCCGGTCGGCGCCGCCTTCAACCCGGCGACCATGCGGATGGAGGTCACCGACTTCTGGGCCGTGGTCTTCAACCCCGTGGCCCAGGCGAAGTTCGTCCACACCGTCTCGGCCGGCTATGTCACCGCCGCGCTCTTCGTGCTGGGCGTCTCCGCCTGGTACGTCCTGAAGGGCCGCCACCTGGCGTTGGCCCGCCGCTCGATGACGGTCGCCGCCTCCTTCGGCCTGGCGGCGTCGCTGTCGGTCGTCGTGCTCGGTGACGAGAGCGGCTATCTGGCGACCGAGCACCAGCAGATGAAGCTCGCCGCCGTCGAGGCCATGTGGGAGACCGAGCCGGCCCCCGCCGCCTTCACCGCCTTCGGCTTCCCCGACCAGCAGGCGCGCGAGACGCATTACGCCATCCATATCCCGGCGGTGATGGGGCTGATCGCGACTCGCTCGCTGACCACCGAGGTGCCGGGCATCAAGGACCTCGTGGTCCGCGCCGAATCCCGCATCCGCCAGGGTATTCTGGCATATGACGCCCTGCAGCAGATCCGGGCCGCGCGCGGCGCCGGCGTGCCATCGGAAGTGACCGCGTCGTTTGAAGAGAACGGCCGGCTGCTCGGCTACGCCTATCTGCTGCGCCGCTATGTCGACGACCCGCGCCAGGCGACGGAAGAACAAATTGCCAAGGCGGCCTGGGACACGGTGCCGCATGTGCCCTCGCTGTTCTGGGCCTTCCGCATCATGGTCGGCATCGGCATGTACATGATCCTGCTGACCGCGGTGTTCTTCTTCCTGTCCGCGCGCAGAAGGCTGGATCGGTATCGCTGGCTGCTCTGGGTCGCCGTCTGGTCGATCCCGCTGCCCTGGATCGCCGCCGAGATGGGCTGGATCGTCGCCGAGTTCGGCCGGCAGCCCTGGATCATCGAAGGCGTGCTGCCCACCGCCATGGCCGTCTCCCATGTCGGCATCACCGAGCTGCTGATCACCATCGCCGGCTTCACCCTGTTCTACAGCGTCCTCGCCGTCGTCGAGATGGGGCTGATGCTGAAGGCGATCCGCAAGGGCCCGCAGCCGGCCCCCGCCCCCGCTCCAATGCTGTCAGCCGGACAGGCGCCGCCGCGCGCCATCCCGGCGGAGTGACCGTGTCATGATCCTGCATGAGCTCCTCGACTACCCGACCCTCCGGCTGATTTGGTGGGTGCTGCTCGGCGTGCTGCTGATCGGCTTCGCCGCAACGGACGGCTTCGACCTCGGCGTCGGCGCGCTGCTGCCCTTCGTCGGCCGCACCGACCTCGAGCGCCGCGTCGCCATCAACACCATCGGCCCGGTCTGGGAAGGCAACCAGGTCTGGCTGATCCTCGGCGGCGGCGCCATCTTCGCCGCCTGGCCGCAGCTCTACGCCGTGTCCTTCTCGGGTTTCTATCTCGCGATGTTCGTGGTCCTCGCCGCCCTCATCCTGCGCCCCGTCGGCTTCAAGTATCGCGGCAAGCGCGACGACCCGCGCTGGCGCGCCGCCTGGGACTGGGCGCTGTTCACCGGCGGCTTCGTCCCCGCGCTGATCTTCGGCGTCGCCGTCGGCAACGTGCTGCAGGGCGTGCCCTTCCGGCTGACCGATGAATACGGCATCCGCTACGAAGGCTCGTTCTTCGGCCTGCTCAACCCCTTCGCCCTGCTTTGCGGGCTGCTGTCGCTGTCGATGATGGTGATGCATGGCGGCGCCTGGCTGTCGCTGAAGGCCACCGGCCCCGTCGCCGCGCGCGGCCGCCGCTACGGTAGCATCGCGGCCCTCGCGGCGCTCGGCCTCTTCGCCTTCTGCGGGCTGCTGACCTGGCTCTGGCTCGGCGGCTACCGCATCACCAGCCCGATCGACCCGGCCGGCCCCTCCGCGCCCCTGCTGAAGGAAGTGACCCGCGACGGCGCCAGCTGGCTCGCCAACTACGCGACGTACCCCTGGATGCTGATCGCCCCCGTCGCCGGCTTCCTCGGCATCCTCGGCGCCTTCCTCGGCCTGCGCGCCGGGCGGGAGGTGAGCACCTTGCTCTGCAGCAAGCTTGCCACCTTCGGCATCATCTCGACCGCCGGCCTGTCGATGTTCCCCTTCCTGCTGCCCTCCTCGCTCGACCCGCGCTCGAGCCTGACGGTCTGGGACAGCTCCTCCTCCCACCTCACCCTGTTCATCATGCTGGTCGCGACCGCCATCTTCCTGCCCCTGATCCTGGCCTACACCGCCTGGGTCTACCGGGTCCTCTGGGGGAAGGTCAGCGAGGCCAGCGTGCGCGACAGCTCCGACGCCTACTGAAAGGAACGACGACCATGTGGTACTTTGCCTGGCTGCTCGGCCTGCCCCTGGCCGCCGCCTTTGCGGTGCTGAACGCGATGTGGTTCGAACTGATGGAACAGGGCGAAATCGCCCCGCAGGAATGACGCGCCATGGACATGCTTGACTTCCACAACCCCCTCGCCGACGTCGAAACCCACGCCGCCGAGGCCGCCAACCTGCTGCGCATGCTGGCCAACGAACGCCGCCTGCTGCTGCTGTGCCACCTGATCGGCGAAGGCGAGGTCACCGTCGGCCGCCTGGCCGAGCTCGTCGGCCTGTCCCAGCCGGCGCTGTCCCAGCACCTGGCCCGCCTGCGCGAGGACGGCCTGGTCGCCACCCGCCGCGCCGGGACGACCATCCACTACCGCGTCGCCGATCCGCGGGTCGCACGGCTGCTGGGGGTGCTGCACGACATCTATCAAGATGAAGAAGAAAGCTCTGAAGCTGTCGTGGTGAACTGAAGAGAAGCATTTGGGCAGGCCAGGGGAATGAATTCCCCTGGACCCCTTCTTCTTTCTGTCAGATTGCCATGTCCACGTGACGACAGTACGTGGCCCGGCCCAGCCAAAGCGCGACCTGTAAGGGCGCGCTTTTTTTATGAAATGGCGTCCCGCCGTGACACCCGGGGGCGGGCGCCATCGAAGCGCAGGTCTGCAAAAGGCCGGTGATCAGAAAAAAGATGGGGGTTCGGGGGAATTCATTCCCCCGACCTGTCCCTGCCTTCTCTGCCCCTGTCTTCCCTTACGCGTTCAGCCCCCCATCCACGACGATCCCCGTCCCCGTCACCTGGGCGGCGCCCGGCCCGGCGAGGTAGGCCACGGCGCCGGCGATGTCTTCCGGCTTGCCGTAGTGGCCGAGGGCGATGCCCGCGCGCTGGGCTTCGGCCTGGGGGCCGGCGGCGGGGTTCATGTCGGTGTCGGTCGGGCCCGGGTGGACCAGGTTCACCGTGATGCCGCGGGGGCCCAGGTCGCGGGCCAGGCCGCGGGTCAGCGAGATCAGCGCCGACTTGCTCATCGAATAGACGCTGATGCCGGGCATGGCCACGCGCTCGGCCAGGCAGGAGCCGATGCTGATGATGCGGCCGCCTTGCGACAGGTGCGGGATGGCGGCCTGGATCGACAGGACCACGCCGCGGATGTTGACGTCGATGATGGCGTCGATGTCGTCCAGGCTCATCGACTCCAGCGGGCCGCCGCGGGCGACGCCGGCATTGTTCACCAGGATGTCGAGGCCGCCGAGGCCGGCCACCGCCTCCTCCACCGAGTGCTTGATAGCGGCGGGATCGGCGCTGTCCGCGGCGATGGCCAGGGCGCGGCGGCCGAGGCCTTCGATCTCCTTCGCCACGCCCGCGGCGCGCTCGGGGGAGCTGACATAGGTGATGGCGACGTCGGCGCCGCGGCGCGCCAGCTCGCGGGCGATGGCGGCGCCGATGCCGCGGGAGCCGCCGGTGACCAGGGCGCGCTTGCCGAGAAGATCCATGGTGAGCGTCTTTCTGTGGTGTTCGATACATAAATCCTGGCGCCGGTTGAAGCCCCGCGTCAAGTGAATTATATATCGATCGACAGAGAATTAGGTGCCATGGCGGAACGCGGACGTCCCCGGAGCTTCGATCGCGAGCGCGCGCTGGCCTCGGCCATGCTGCTGTTCTGGCGGCGCGGCTACAGCGCGACGTCGGTGGCCGAGCTGTGCCAGGCGATGGGGATTGGCTCGCCCAGCCTCTATGCCGCCTTCGGCAGCAAGGAGGCGCTCTATGCCGAGGCGCTGAAGCTCTATGGCGAGCGCTTCGGCCCGCGCATCTGGACCGGCTTCGACGCGGCGCCCACGGCGCGCGAGGCGATCCGGTCACTGCTGCTGGATTCGGCCGGGACCCTGGCCGAGGATTCCTGCGGCTGCATGGTGACGCTGGCCAATATCGGCGAGCCGGGGGCCTGCCAGGCCCAGGCGCTGCTGGCCGAGATGCGCGCCGCCATCCTGGAGAAGGTCACCGGCCGGCTGGCGGCGGCGCAGAGGTCGGGGGAATTGCCCGGAACGGTCGATGTCGCGGCGCTGGGGCGGTTCTATCTCGGCGTGCAGCAGGGCATGTCGGTGCAGGCGCGCGACGGCGCCGCGCAGCCGGCTTTGGCGGCGATGGCGGAGGTCGCCATGGCCGCCTGGCCCGCGGCCTAGTTGTCGCCGAGCTCGCGATAGGCGCCGCGCTCGGGGTCGTAGCCGTAGCGCTTCATCTCGGCGCCGGAGAGGGTGACGGGGCGGCCGTCGCGCTCCTCGCTGCGGTCGAGGGACATGACGATCACCGGCCAGCCGGGGCGCGCCATGGCGACGCGGGCGTCGAAGACGGGCGCACCTTCCAGCGTCACGCAGGGGCTTTGCGGCGGCATGCATGCAGCGCCGTTGTCGCTGCCGCCGGGGATGGTGCCGGCGTAGCGCCATTGGCTGCGCGCGGCCTCCAGCTTGAAGATCTCGAAGCCGTAGATCGAGCTGCCCTGGAAGCTGCTGATGGTGCGCAGCGCCAGGATCAGGTCGCCGCCCGGCAGGGCGTGCTGCCGCAGCGGCGCCTTCTCGTCGACCTGCGGCGCGTCGCCGCCGGCGCCGCCCGTGCCGATGCGCCCCATGCCGGCCTGCAGGCTGGCGGGGATCCAGCGGCTGCCCTCGCGGCGGAAACTCGCCTGGTAGAGCGGCAGGGTGGCGTCGGGGGCGGTGAAGACGACACCGCCCGTCGGCGCCGGCTGCGCCGTGGCCAGGCCCAGATACAGTTCGCCGCCGGCCGGCAGGGTCACCCGGCTGCCCCACCAGAAGGACAGCACCTGGCCATCCGCCAGCCGGCAGGCACCCTCGGCGTCGCGGCGGGCGCAGAAGGAATCCTCCACCTGCCGGGGCGAGGGGGGCGCGGGGTCGGCGGCCCAAGCGGCGAGCGGCAGGGTCAGGAAGGCGGCGGCGAGGGCAGCGGTTTTCATGCCGCGCAAGATAGGAAGCGGTTCCGCCAGGGTCGCATCATTCCCCCGTGACGGGGCCTGCGGCACCAGACTCCACGCATCTTGGAAGGCGGTCCGGGGGGTGGCAGGCTCCCGGCCAGCAAGCTTTGGGAGACGAGCGGATGGCCTATGACCTGATCCTGGCCGGCGGCCGGGTGGTCGACCCGTCGCAGAAGATCGACGCGGTGATGGATGTCGCCTTCGAGGGCGGCAAGGTGGCGAAGCTGGCGCCCTCGATCGAGGCGCCGCCGGGCTGCGAGCGGCGCGATGTCAGCGGGCTGATCGTTACCCCCGGCCTGATCGACCTGCACACCCATGTCTATGACGGCGGCACCTCGCTGGGCGTCAACGCGGAAGAGTTCGCGCGGATCTCGGCGGTGACCACGGCGGTCGATACCGGCAGCGCCGGCCCGGGCAATTTCGCCGGCTTCCGCAAGCACGTCATCGAGCGCAGCCAGGTCCGCATCCTGGCCTATCTGCACGTCTCCCATGCCGGCATCTTCGGCTTCTCCAAGCGCGTCATGGTGGGCGAGAGCGAGGAGCTGCGCCTGATGAACCCGATCGAGGCGGTGCAGGTGGCGGACGCCAACCGCGACGTCGTGGTCGGCATCAAGGTGCGGGTGGGGCGGCATTCCTCCGGCACCTCGGGGGCGGTGCCGCTGAACATCGCGCTGCAGGTGGCCGACGAGGTCGGCATGCCGCTGATGGTGCATATCGACCACCCGCCGCCCTCCTATGAGGAGGTGATCGCCCAGATGCGGCCGGGCGACGTGCTGACCCATGCCTTCCGCCCCTTCCCCAATTCGCCGGTGAACGCCCAGGGCAAGGTCAAGCAGGCGGTGCTGGCGGCGCGCGACCGCGGCGTGCTGTTCGACATCGGCCATGGCCAGGGGTCTTTCTCGTTCAAGACCGCCCGCGCCATGCTGGCCAACGGCTTCATGCCCGACACCATTTCGTCGGATGTTCATTCGCTCTGCATCACCGGGCCGGCCTTCGACCAGGTGACCACCCTGTCGAAGTTCCTGTGCCTCGGCGTGCCGCTGTCCGACGTCATCGCCGCCTCGACCAACCTGGCGGCGGCGGCGCTGCAGCGGCGGGAGCTGGGGACGCTGAAGCCGGGCAGCATCGGCGACGCCTCCATCCTGTCGCTGCGCGAGGGCCGCTTCGACTATGTCGACGTGGTCGGCGAGCGGCTGGAAGGCAGCCAGCGCCTGGTGGCCGAGGGCGTGGTGATCAATGGCCGCTGGTGGCATGGCCGGTCCGCCGACGAACCGATCCACGGCACCATCTGACCCTTCTTCCAGTGCCGAGCTTGGACGGGGCCCTTGCGGCCCCGTTTTCGTTTCAGCCCACCCGCCCCTCACCGCAAAATGTGGCGATCTGACGAAACCTCAACCAGGCCTCTTGATTGTAGCCTCGGCTACATGCTCAATGGCGGGCCTCAAATGCCTGCCGTGACCACAGCTCGACCTTCAAGAGGAAGCCTGGATGCGCCTGACGCGACGGATTGCCGCCAAGACCGCTGGCCTGGCCCTGCTGGCCGGGCTGCTGGCCCTGCCCTCCCTCGCCGAGGCGCGCGACCGCCCGCTGCGGGTGGTGACCACCTTCACGATCCTGCAGGACATGGCGCAGAACGTGGCCGGCGACGCCGCGGTGGTGGACTCCATCACCCGCCCCGGCGCCGAGATCCATGACTACGAGCCCACCCCCCAGGACATCGTGAAGGCCCAGGCCGCCGACCTGGTGCTGTGGAACGGCATGGGGCTGGAGCGCTGGTTCGAGCGCTTCTTCCAGCGCGTGAAGGACGTGCCTTCCGCCGTGCTGACCGACGGCATCACGGGCATCGCCATCACCGAGGGCCCCTACAAGGGCCGTGCCAACCCGCATGCCTGGATGTCGCCGGCCAATGCGGTGGTCTATGTCGAGAATATCCGCAAGGCGCTGGCCGCGGCCGACCCGGCCAATGCGGCGGTCTATGCCGCCAATGCGGCGCGCTACACCGCCGAGATCCGCGCCCTCGACGCGCCGATCCGCGCCCAGCTGTCGCGCATCCCCGAGGCGCAGCGCTGGCTGGTGACCTGCGAGGGCGCCTTCTCCTACCTGACCGCCAATTACGGCCTGCAGGAGCTGTATCTCTGGCCGATCAATGCCGAGGAAGAGGGCACGCCGCGGCAGATCCGGAAAGTGGTCGACACCGTCCGCCGCCAGAAGATTCCTGTTCTTTTCTGCGAAAGCACCGTCAGCGACCGGGCGATGCAGCAGGTGGCGCGGGAGGCGCGGTCGCGCTTCGCCGGCGTCCTCCATGTCGACAGCCTGACCGGGCCGGAAGGCGACGCGCCGAGCTTCCTGCGCCTGCTGGATTTCAACGCGAAGGCGATCCTGGCCGCCTTCCAGGACCGGAGGAGCTGAGCATGCTGATGGGCGCCGCCTCTGGCCCGCCTCCCCTGGTCTTCCCGCGCTCGCCCCTGCGCGGCTTCGGCGGCTGGCTGATCGAGCGCATCGCGCCCTTCGCTGAACGGACGGCAACCGAGACCCCCGCCGCGGCCGCCGCCCCCCGCATGGAGCTGCGGGTCGAGGGCGCGACCGTCGCCTATGCCAATGGCCATGTGGCGCTGCGCGATGCTTCTCTCGTCCTCGACCGGCCGACCATCTGCGGCCTGCTGGGCGTCAACGGCGCCGGCAAGTCGTCGCTGTTCAAGGCGGTGATGGGGCTGGTGACGCCCGCCGCCGGCACCGTCCGCATCGCCGGCGAAAGCGTGGCCACCGCCCAGCGCCGCAACTGGCTGGCCTATGTGCCCCAGGCCGAGGAGGTCGACTGGGCCTTCCCGGTCAGCGTGCGCGACGTGGTCATGATGGGCCGCTACGGCTACATGAACAGCCTGCGCATCCCCTCGGCCGCCGATCGCCGCGCGGTGGAGCAGGGGCT
Organism: Teichococcus deserti; assembly: GCF_001982615.1. Classification (GTDB taxonomy): domain Bacteria; phylum Pseudomonadota; class Alphaproteobacteria; order Acetobacterales; family Acetobacteraceae; genus Pseudoroseomonas; species Pseudoroseomonas deserti. The sequence goes on from NZ_MLCO01000044.1 coordinate 11,073, forward strand.
GGCGCGCGTCGGCATGCTCGACTTCGCCGACCGGCAGATCGGCCAGCTGTCGGGCGGGCAGAAGAAGCGCGTCTTCCTGGCCCGCGCGCTCGCCCAGGACGGCCGCATCATCCTTCTGGACGAGCCCTTCGGCGGCGTCGACGTCACCACCCAGGAGCAGATTGTCTCCCTGTTGCGGGAGCTGCGGGCCGAGGGGCGGATCATTCTCGTCTCCACCCATGACCTGGCCAGCGTCCCGGGCTTCTGCGACCAGGTCGCCCTGGTGAAGGGCACCGTGCTCGCCGCCGGCCCCACGGAGAAAGTCTTCACGCCCGCGAACCTGGCGCGCGCCTTCGGCGGCACCGCCGCCACCCAGGCCGCCGGCGCCAGCGTCACCCTGGTGCCCGGCCCGGACGGGGCGCAGCTGGTGATGGATGCCGAGGGCCGCCTGCTGGGGCAGCTGCGACCCGAATGATCGAGGCCCTGCTGATCCCCTTCGACTACGAGTATATGCGCAACGCCATGCTGGTCTCGGCGGCGATCGGCGCCATCTGCGGGCTGCTCTCCTGCTTCGTCGCGCTGAAGGGCTGGTCGCTGCTGGGCGACGCCCTGTCGCATGCAGTGGTGCCGGGGGTGGCGCTGGCCTGGATCCTGGGGCTGCCCTTCGCGCTGGGCGCCTTCGCCTCCGGCCTGCTGGCGGCCTGGGTCATGGGCTTCATCCGCCGCAACAGCCGCATCCGCGAGGATGCCGCCATCGGCGTGGTCTTCACCGCTTTCTTCGGCGCCGGCCTGGTGCTGCTGACCCTGTTCCCCAGCAATATCCGGCTGCAGACCATCATCTTCGGCAATGTGCTGGGCATCGCGCCGGAAGACACGCTGCAGCTGCTGATCGTCACGGGCGGCGTGCTGGCGGTGATGCTGCTGCGCGGGCGCGACCTGATGCTGTGGTGCTTCGATGCCGGCCATGCCCGGGCCATCGGCCTGAACACGTCTCTTCTCCAGATCCTGCTGTTGGGCAGCGTCGCCGCCGTCGCCGTCGCCGCCATGGTCGCCGTCGGCGCCGTGCTGGTCATCGCCATGCTGGTGGCGCCCGGGGCCACCGCCTACCTCCTGACCGACCGCTTCGGTCGCATGCTGCAGCTGGCGACGGCGATCGGCGCCGGCACCGCCTTGCTCGGCGCCTATGCCAGCTACTTCCTCGACGGCTCCACCGGCGGCGTCATCGTCAGCCTCCAGGCGCTGCTCTTCACCGTCGTGCTGGTCGTGGCGCCCCGGCACGGGCTGCTGGCCGGCCGCCGTGCCCGCCGCGCGGCGATGGAGGCCAGCCTGTGATCGAGGCCCTGCTCGCCCCCTTCGCCCATGACTTCATGCGCGAGGCCCTGCTGATCGGCAGCCTGGTGGCCACCGCCTGCGCCCTGCTGTCCTGCTACATCGTGCTGAAGGGCTGGTCGCTGCTGGGCGACGCCATCGCCCATGCGGTGCTGCCGGGGGTGGTGATCGCCTCGGCGCTGGGCTTTCCCATCGCCATCGGCGCCTTCGCTGCCGGCATGGCCTGCGCGCTCTCGGCCGGCTTCGTCCAGTCGCACAGCCGGGTGAAGGAGGATGCGGCGCTGGGCGTCGTCTTCACCGGCATGTTCGCCGCCGGGCTGGTGATGCTGGCCTTCCTGACCACCGAGGCCCACATCACCCATATCCTCTTCGGCAATATCCTGGGCATCGAGGCCGAAGACTTCTGGCAGACCCTGGCCGTTGGCGGCGCGGTTCTGGCGGTGCTGGCGGTGAAGGGCCGTGACCTGGTGCTGTTCTGCTTCGATGCCGGCCATGCCCGCAGCATCGGCCTGAATGTTTCTGCCCTGCGCTACCTTTTCCTGGCGCTGCTCTCCGCGGCGGTGGTCGCCGGGGTGCAGGCCGTGGGCGTGATCCTGGTCGTCGCCCTGCTGATCACCCCGGGCTGCATCGGCTATCTGCTGAGCGACCGCTTCGGCCGCATGGCCGCCATCGCCGCCGGCAGCGCCCTTCTGTCGAACGCCGCCGGCATCGTGCTGAGCTTCCATTTCAACGTCTCGCCGGCCGGCAGCATCGTGCTGGTGCTGTCCGGCCTCTTCGCCCTGGCCCTGGTCTTCGCGCCGCAGCACGGGCTGCTGGCGGCGCGTCGCCGGATTTCGTCCGCCGGCTGATCAGACGGGGGGGCGGTGCTGCGCCCAGGGCCGCACCGCCTCGAAGGCCGCGGCCATCTGCAGCACGCCCAGATCGTCGAAGCGCCGGCCGACGATCTGCATTCCGACCGGCAGCCCGTCGCTGGTGAAGCCGCAGGGAATGCTGGCCGCCGGGTTCTGCGACAGGTTGAACGGGTAGGAGAACTCCGCCCAGCTCATCCAGTCCCAGGGGTGCTGCGGCCAATGCGGCGGCTGCAGCAGTTCTGCGGGGAAGGCGGCGGTGGAGACCGCGGGGGTGATCAGGAAATCCCAATCCTCGAAGAAGCGGTGGATCTCGGCGCAATAGGCATACTTCACGATCCGCATCTTCTGGTAGTCGCTGAGGGAGATGTGCAGCCCGGCCTCCAGGCAGGCGACGAAGCCGGGGTCCATGCGGTCGCGGAATTCCTCCACCCGGTCGGCATGGCGGCTGAAATGCGCCGGCCAGAAGAAGCGCGCCAGCTCCGGCCCGCGCGGGCCCCAGGGGGTGGAGGCTGGTTCCACCGCCAAGCCGAGTTCGGATTCAAACGCCTTCGCCGCCTTTTCCACCAGCGCCGCGACCTCCGGATCGACCCGGGCATGGCCGAGGTCGGCGCTGAAGGCGATGCGCGGGCGGCGCGGGCGGTCGCCCAGGCGGCGCGGATAATCGGCCGGCTGCGCCTCCAGGCTGGACTGGTCCTCGGAATGCGGCCCGGCCATGACCTTCAGCATCAGCGCGGAATCGGCCACCGTCCGGGTCAGCGGCCCCAGATGCACGGTGTAGTCGCTGGCCGCCATCGGCGATTGCGGGATACGGCCATAGCTGGGCTTCAGCCCGAAGACGCCGCAGAAATGCGCCGGCATGCGGATCGATCCCGCCCCGTCGCTGCCCTGGTGCAGCGGGCCATAGCCGGCCGCCGCCCCCACCCCTGCCCCGGCCGAGGAGGCGCCGGCGTTGAAGCCCTGCTTCCAGGGATTGTGGGTGATGCCGGTCAGCGGCGAATGGCTGACGCCGGTCCAGCCGAATTCCGGCGTCGTCGTCTTGCCCAGGATGATGGCGCCGGCCGCGCGCAGCCGGGCGACCATGACGTTGTCGGCCGTGGCCACGTCGCCGCGGCGCAGATGCGTGCCGTATTCGACCGGCAGGCCGGCCACCGCCTCATGGTCCTTGATGGTCACCGGGATGCCGTGCAGCGGGCCCAGCGGCGCGCCCCTGGCGATCGCCGCGTCGGCGGCCTGGGCGGCCTCCATCGCCTGCTCGGCGGCCAGGTGGGCGAAGGCGTTCAGCTTCGGCTCCAGCGCCTCGATCCGCTTCAGCACGGCGGCGGTGACCTCGCTGGGCGCGACCTGCTTGGCGCGGATCGCATCGCCCAGCGCCGTCGCCGGGGTGAAGCACAGATCGGTCTCGTTCATGCCTGGAACCTCTTGCTGTCCGATGGCCGGAAGAGGGGGCGGAAGCAGACTCCACGCCCGGATCAACGGGCGGGCTTCCCTCGGGGCCATTTGGATATATCATATTTGATCTGAGCGTCGCGCAAGGAGCGATCCATGGCCCCTCCCCTGCTTCTCGGCGCCTTGGCCGATGACCTGACCGGCGCGGTGGAGCTGGCCGGCATGCTGGTCGCCGGCGGCGCCGCCACCCTGCTGGCCGTCGGGCCCGAGGCGGTGCCCGACACGGCGGAAGGACGTCACGCCATCGTCGTCGCCTTGAAAAGCCGTGTCGCGCCGCCGCGCGAGGCCGAGGCCCTGGCCGATGCCTGCGTCGCGCGTTTCTCTGGCCTGAACGCACGCCAGCTTTTCTTCAAATACTGCGCCACCTTCGACAGCACCGCCGAGGGCAATATCGGCAACATGGCCGAGCGGCTCTGCGCCGGCGCGCCGTCGGGCCCGGTGATCTTTTGCCCGGCCTATCCGGAAGCGAAGCGCACCGTGTTCCGCAGCCATCTGTTCGTGGCCGACCAGTTGCTGGCCGAATCGCCCAAGCGGCACGACCCGCTGACGCCGATGACGCAATCCGACCTGCGCCGGGTGCTGGCGCCGCAGACGCGCCTGGGCATCGGCAGCCTCTTCCTGGAAGGCATCACCGCCGGCCCCGACTCTATCCGCCGCCACGCGGAGGCCGAGTTCGCCGCCGGCCGCCCCTTCCTGATCGCCGACACCGTCGTCGAGACCGACCTGCAGGCCCTGGCCGCCGCCAGCCTGGATTGGAAGCTGGCGACCGGCGGCGCCTCGATCGCGGCCCATTACCCGCCGCTGTGGCGGCAGCGCGGCTGGCTGGAGGGTGCCACGCCCCCTGCCCTGCCCGCGGTGCACGGCCATGGCGCCGTCCTGGCCGGCAGCTGCGCCGAGCAGACCCGCGCCCAGTTTTTCGCGTTCCGCGACGCCGGCCATCCGGTGCGGCTGCTCGATCCCCTGGCGCCGCTGGATCAGACCGTGGCGGCGGCGCTGGACTGGGCGACGCCGCGGCTGAGCGCCGGGCCCGTGGCGCTGTCGCCCTCGATCGAGCCGGAGGCCGTCGCCCGCGCCCAGGCCGCCCTCGGGCCGATCGAAGCCGGGCGGCGGGCCGAGGCGCTGCTGGGCGCGCTGGCCCAGGGCCTTGTCGCGCGCGGCGTGCGGCGGCTGGTGGTGGCAGGCGGCGAGAGCTCCGGCGCCGTGGTGCAGGCGCTGGGCATCACCCGCCTGCAGGTGGCGCCGTTTGCCGCGCTCGGCGTCGGGCGGTGCCTGGCCGAACAGCCCGAACCCCTGGCGCTGGTGCTGAAATCCGGGAAGCTGGGCGCCATCGACCTCTTCGCCAGCAGCCTGGCCGCCCTGGAGACCGCAGCATGACCGACAGCCTCGCCGCCTCCCTGGTCGAGACCTACAAGGCGCTGGCCCGGCATGGGCTGAACCATGGCAGCAGCGGCAATGTCAGTGCCCGGGTCGGCGCCGAGATGCTGGTGACGCCCACCGGCGCCACGGCAGAAAGCCTGACGCCGGCGCAGATGGTGCGCATGCCGATCCTGGGCCCGGCCGCCGCCGGCAGCGCGCCTTCCAGCGAATGGCCGATGCATGCCGCAGTCTATGCCGCCTGTCCTGAAGCCGGCTGCGTCATCCACAGCCATGCCGATGCCTGCACCGCGCTGGCCTGCCTGGGCGAGCCGCTGCCCGCCTTCCACTACATGGTGGTGGGCTTCGGCGGCGCCACGGTGCCCATCGCCCGCTATGCCGCCTTCGGCACGCCGGCGCTGGCCGAAGCCGCCGGCCACGCCATCATCGGCCACAAGGCCTGCCTGCTGGAAAACCACGGCATGATCGTGCAGGGGCCGGATGCGGCGACGGCGCTGGCCACCGCGCTGCGCCTGGAAACCCTGGCGCGCCAATTCCTTCTCGCGCGCGGCGCCGGGACGCCCCGCATCCTGTCGGCCGAAGAAGTCGCCGCGGCGAAGGAGCGCTACAAGACCTACGGCAAGCCGGTTCCGCGCTAGCGCCGCGCCAGGATCAGGGCTGCAGCGACCAGCTGCAGCGCTCCCGCCGCCAGGAACAGCAGGGCAGAATCGAAGCGCAGCAGGCCGAAGGTCACCGGCGCGAAGGCATAGGCCGCCTGTCCGGTCGCGGTGACCAGGGCCACGGCGCGTGGCAGGTCCTCGGCGCGGAAGTCGCGCTGGGCGATCAGCGGCGGCAGCGAGGTGGCATTGCCGATGCCCAGGCCAAACAGCGCGCAGCCTGCCAGCATTACCGGCACCGAGCCGAAGGACCCGGCCAGCATCAGCGCCGAGCCCGCCGCCTGCACCACCCCGTTAAGCGCCGCCGCCTGCCGCCGGCTGGCCCCGGGCCGCAGCAACCGCCCCACCACCATCCGCCCCAGGATGGCGCAGCCCGTGGCACCCCCCATGGCCAGCCCGGCAGCGCCCGCGCCCAGCATTGGCACCAGGATGGAAAAGAGATGCGCCACCAGCCCGATCTGGGCGAAGAGCGCCAGGCTGGCCGCCGCCGTCAGCGTCGCGAAGCGCGCATCCCGCCAGGGATTCCCTGTCAGGGGCGCCGCCTCGATGGGCGGCGCGGCCGGACCCGCTGACAGTGCCTCGCCATCCGGCTGCTGGCCCATCGCAGCCGGCGTCGGCGCGAAGAACCGCCCGGCCATCCACCACAGCAGCACAGCGAAGATGGCGCCGACCAGCCCGGCGGCGGCGGAAAAGCCCAGCGCACCGATCAGCGCCACCCAGAGCGGCGACATGATCAGCCCGCCGAAGCTGGCGCCGTTGTAGGCCATGCCCAGCGCCATCGGCCGGCGGTGGATGAACCAGGGCGCGACGGCCGCGTTCAGCGCTGCGCCGCTGGTCACCGCCCAGCCGGCGGCGCTGAGCGGCACCGCCAGGAACAGCTGCCAAGGCTGCTGCGCCGTCGCCCAGCCGAGCAGCCCGATGGCCGTCAGCGCAGCACCGGCCCGCAGCACCGCAACCTGGCCGAAACGCCGGTGCAGCCCGGCAAGCTGCGACACGACCGCCGCCCCGGTCAGAAACTGCACGGTGATCGCCGCCGAGAGCAGCCCGATCGGCCAGCCATGCTGCTGCGACAGGCTCTGCAGGAAGATGGGCGGGCCGTAGAAGCCGATGCCCCAGGCGAAGAAGGCGGTGACAAAGCCCGCCTGCACCACCTTCCAGCCAAAGAACCTCGTTTCGGTCTTCATCGCGTCAGGCCCGTCCGGTGGGATGGCGGCAGCATGGCAAGGCCGTGCGGTGACGTCTGCCCCCCGGCGCGTGGATTCTGGTTCCGCCCGGGCGGAGGAAGATCCTGAATTGTCGGTGAAGGCCATGGCGCGGCTCCTTCTGCAGCCGACCTTGTCGCGACTGCGGGGCGCGGGATGCTACGGCGCCGGTCGAAGCATGACGCAGCCCGCCGTGATAGAAAGAAGGCCGCACTGGGAAGGAAGCGCATGCTGAGCACCGCAGGCTTCGCCGGCATCGCCGCGCTGATCGGCGACCCGGCCCGCGCGACCATGCTGGCCTTGCTGCTGGACGGCCGGGCGCTGACGGCCAGCGAGCTCGCCGCCGCGGCCGGCATCACGCCGCAGACCGCCAGCGCCCATCTGGCCCGCCTGACCGAGGCCGGACTGCTGGCGATGGAGCGGCAGGGGCGGCATCGCTACCACCGACTGGCCTCGGCGGCGGTCGCGCAGATGCTGGAGAGCATCATGGCCGTCGCCGCAGGACAGGTGGCAGTTGCCCCGGTCCGGCCGCGCACCGGCCCGCGGGATGCGGCGATGCGGCTGCTGCGCAGCTGCTACGATCATCTGGCCGGCCAGGTCGCCGTCGCCCTGGCCGACCGGCTGGCGGCGCGTGGCCAGATCGAGCTGTCGCCCGATGGTGGCGCGCTGACCGAGGCCGGGCGGGGCTTCTTCGCCGAGATGGGCTTGGCCCTGCCGGAGGCGCGCGGCGGCCGCCTCATCTGCCGGCCTTGCCTGGATTGGAGCGAGCGGCGCCCGCATCTGGCCGGCCGGCTGGGCACGGCGCTCTGCGGCTTCTGCCTGGAGCAGGGCTGGATGCGCCGGGTGGGCGACAGCCGGGCCATCACGGTGACGCCGCTCGGCTGGCAGGCGCTGCATCAACGTTTCGCCCTGTCGCCGCAGGACTTCTGAAGCGCCGCGGTTTTCCCTTGTAAAACTGCCGGGGTGAGACGCCGTGGCGCCGCCATCTAGCAGCGCCACGACGAAGAGAAATTTTCCCTTGTAGAACTGGTGAGGGAAACTGGTCGGGCAGGGGAGGGACGTGTAGAGGATTCCTCGACAGCTACGACGAGGTCGCCATGCCAGCCCGCACCGTCAAGAAACCCGAGCGATGCCGGACCATCCTGGTCTCGAGCCCCAAGGGCGGCGTGGGGAAATCGTCTCTGGTCCGCAACATTTTGGTCGCGGCCGCCAAGCGCGGGCTGCGGGCCGAGGGCGTCGACTTTGACCCCCAGGGCACGCTGCACAAATGGGCGATCCGCCGCGAGCGGGTGCGCGAAAGCTTTCCCGAATGCCCCGAGGTGCCGGTGCGCGAGGCCGAGCTTGGCAATTGGCGCAATGCGCTGAAGCCGGGGGAGGGGACGCAGCTGCTGGTGTTGGACACGCCGCCCAGCATCGAGGTGCATTACAGCGCTGCCATCAGCCTCTGCACCTCGGCGGATTTCGTGCTGGTGCCGACGGGGGCGACGCAGGACGATGTCGACAGCGTCATGCCCTGGATGGCGACCCTGGCCTCGGCCGAGGTCAAGGCGGCCTTCATCCTGAACAAGGCCAATCGCCGCACCAAGAGCTATGAAAGCATCCGCGCCAAGCTGCTGCAGGGCGGCGCGCTGTGCCCGATCGAGATCCCGCTGCTGGAGGATATCCATGTCAGCGCCGGCAAGGGGCTTGGCGTGCTGGACTTCAACCGTGGGCGCGCCAACGACACCTTCGAGGCGCTCTGGTCCTATGTCGCGCGGGAGGTCGGCCTGTGAAGCGCCCTGGATTGTCGCGCAACGCGCTGAAGTCGCTGGATGTCGACCAGAGCGCCGCGGGCGCACCGCCGGATCGCCGCGCCAAGGACATCGCCGAGCTGATCACGGTGGACGAGGAGGCGATGCGCACCATCGCCAAGGTCTTCGCCGGCACCAGCCTGCCGAAGGACCCTCGCAAGGTGCGCTCGCTGCTGAAGCTGCGCGGCGAGGTGAACGAGGCCTGGAGTCAGGCGCGCAACGCCTTCGTGCAGATCGGCCGGGCGTTGAACGACCTGGACAGCGAGCTGACGCGGGATGAGCGTGACCGGCTGCGGCTGGGCTTCCAGCAGCTGTTCCCCTTCAGCGAGACGGTGGCCAGCCAGTTCCGCCAGATCGCACTCGCCGTCGATGAGGGGCGGCTGCCGCTCGAGGTGCTGCCGGGCTCCTACGGCACGGCCTACCAGCTTGCGCTGCTGAAGCCGGCCGAGCTGGAGGAGGCACAACTGCGCGGGCTGCTGCGCGCCGATGTCACCCGCAACGCCGTCATCCAGTTCCGCCGAGAGGTCCTGGCTGTCGCCCGGCATCGCCCGGCGGGCCTGGACCGCAACCGCCTGCTGGCCGAGCTGCGCCGCATCGAGGCCGACCGCCGTCGCCTGGTGGAGCAGCTGGCCAGGCTGCGGGTCCGCCGCCGGCAGATCAGCGCCATCCTGTCCGGCGAGGAAGGATAGCTGCGTGGAGTCTGCTGCCGGGCTTGGAGTCTGGTGCCGGCCGCTCCCTTGACGCTCCGGCCGTGGAGTCTGGTTCCGCCCTGTGGAGTCTGGTTCCGCGTGGAGTCTGGTGCCCGCCGGGGCTGAGTCCATGAAAAAAGGCGCCCGGCGAGGGGCGCCTTCCGGCAGGGTAGGGCAGGGAGAACCCCTTAGAGCTTGGCGATCGCCGGCCGGGAAGGGGACAGCGTGATGCCCCGCTCGGTGACCGAGACACGGGCATCCGGATAGGCGGCCAGCGCCAGTTCCAGGCATTCGATGAAATGCGCGCGGAACTTGCGGATCAGCTTGAAGCCGCCGCCGAACTGCGCGTGCAGCGCCATCCAGCTGACCTCGACATCCCGCGTCAGCACGTGCAGGCGATAGGCCAGCCAGATATAGACGTCGATCACCATGGAGCGCGGCCCGATGGCGCGCAGCGCGTTCTCCGAAACGGGGACGGGATGGTCCTTCAGTGCGCGGTAGAATTCCTCGTTCAGCAGCACCCGGTCCTGCCACAGCGCCGGCTGGTCGGAGACCATGTTGGACATGCTGATGCTGCCATCGACGAAGCCGCCATGGCGCATCACCTCCTTGCCGGCGCGGTCGGTGAAGAACTGCAGGCGGCAGTTGGAGATGCGCTTCGCCTGCTCGTTCACCAGCTTGTAGGTGGTGCCGCCGATGGACAGCCCCATGCTGCCCAGCCAGACCCGCATGCTGCGGCCGAGCTCGATCTCGCGCGAGCCGGCGCGCACCGCCTCGCTCTGCAGGAACAGCAGGATGAAGCGGGCATAGGAGCCGTAAGGAATGCCGGTCGGCTTGCCCGAGCGGTCATAGCCGGATTCCAGCAGCAGGGTCAGGTTGTGCCCCTCGCGACGCCAGACCACGTCGGTTTGCGGCTTGTGCGGCAGCGAGGTCAGGGCGAAGCCGCTATAGGTGAAGCCGATCTTCTCGGCATCTTCCGACAGGACCTGGTAGGCAGCTTCCACCAGCAGCCGTTCATGCTTGCTGTCGGCCTGCTGGCGGGCGTGGTCGATGCCATGCCGGATGATGAGCTGATGAACCTCGGCCATGGCGCAAAATGGTCGCCAAGCCTGTCTCTCGTCAATTTGGAGTCTGCTTCCAGAAGCAATTCGAAGGCTATTTGATTCTTCTATTAGTCTGTGGACCCAGGCTCCACGGGACAAGCGCGAGTCGCGGCGCCAGACTCCATAGAAGGCGGAAACTGACTCCTGGGGATCTTCGTCTCCCGCTGTGGATATCCTGCGATGGCCGTGTGGAGTCTGGTTCCGGGCAGGTCCCATTCGCAGCATTCCCAGCGGGTTGGCGGGCGATGCCGCGACTCGGTCACAGGCCGGTGCGGCGGAACAGGCGGCGCAGCCAGGGCAGCTGGTTGCCATAGGGCGGGTAGCGGGTCGGCAGGTCGATGCGCGGGCTCTGCTGGTAGAGGCTGCGCGGGTTGCTGAAGTCGCGGAAGCCGGCCTCGCCATGCGCGCGGCCCTGGCCGCTGGCGCCGACGCCGCCGAAGGGCAGGCCGGGCACCGCTGCCTGCAGCACATTGTCGTTGCGGACGAAGGCGCCGGAGCGCGTCGCGGCCTGCAGCCGCCCGGCCAGCGCCTCGTCGCGACCATGCAGATAGGTGGCCAGCGGCGAGGGCCCGGCCCGCAGCGTCGCGACCAGCCCGCGCTCGTCATGCCAGGGCACCACCGGCAGGATCGGCCCGAAGATCTCCTCGCGCAGCAGGGGCGAGTCCGGCGCGACATCGACCATCAGGGTCGGCGCCACATGCAGCCGGCCGGCGGCCATGCTGCCGCCCTGCAGGATCTGGCCCTGGCCCAGCAGCCCGGCGATGCGGTCGAACTGGCCGCGATGCGCCAGGCGCTGCGCCGCCGCGCCATCGGCCCCGTAGAAGTCGATCATCGCCTGGCGCAGGGCGTCGAGCAGGCGGTCGCGGAGATCCTCATGCACCAGCACGTGGTTCGGCGCGATGCAGGTCTGGCCGGCGTTCAGGAACTTGCCCCAGACGATGCGGCGCGCGGCGATGCGCGGATCGGCGGTCGGCTCGACGATGGCCGGATTGCAGCCGCCGAGCTCCAGGGTGCAGCTCGCCAGGTTTGCCGCCGCGGCCAGCGCCACCTTCCGCCCGGTGGCCACCGAACCGGTGAAGAAGATGTGGTCCCAGGGCTGCGCGGTCAGCCGCGCCGCGAGGCCGGCATCGCCCTGCAGCAGCCGGACGTGACCCGGGTCGAAACTCTCCTCCACCAGTCGTTGCAGCAGCGCGGCGGTCGCCGGCGCGAATTCCGAAGGCTTCAGCAGCACGGTGTTGCCGGCGGCCAGCGCGCTGACCAGCGGCATCAGCGCCAGCTGCAGCGGGTAGTTCCAGGGGCTGAGGATCAGCACCGCGCCGCGCGGCTCCGGCTGCAGCGCGGCGCGGGCTGGCCAGTGCAGCGGGCCCATGGCAACGCGGCGCGGCCGCATCCAGCGCGCCAGGTGCTTCTGCACATGCGCCAGCTCCTGCCGCAGCGGCAGGACTTCCGAGGTCCAGGCCTCGAAGGCGGGCTTGCCGAGGTCACTGTGCAGCGCTTCGAGGAACGCGTCTTCGAGGCGCGCCAGGCCCTGCGCCAGCCGGCGCAGCGCGGCCCGCCGGGCTTCCAGCGGACGCGTCGCGCCGGTGTGGAAGAAGGCTTGCAGCGCCGTCAGCGCAGCCGTGTCGGGGCAGGGATGCATCCCTGCCCAGATAAGCCCGCGCCGCGGCGCCGCAAGGGTCAGGCGGCCAGGTAGCCCAGCTGCCGGTCCATCGCCTGGGCCGCCGCGCTGCGCTCGGCCGCCGGGCCGAAGCCGCCGCCGCCCGAGGTCTCCAGCCGGATGGTGTCGCCCCGCATCAGCCGCAGGTTGTTCACCTTGGAGCCCAGCGCCTGCCGCGCGCCGCCACGGATCAGGAAGAGCGCGCCGGCGCTGCCCGGCTCGCCGCCTTCGAGCCCATAGGGGCGGTGCTTGAAGCGTTCGAGGTTGGCGGTGAAGACGGCCTCGGCGCTGTCGATGCGCCATTCGCGGAACAGGCCGAGCCCGCCGCGCTGCCGCCCCGCGCCGCCGGAGCCCGGCAGCAGCCCGTAGCCGGTCAGGGTGATCGGCAGCTCGCTCTCGATCATCTCCACCGGGATGTTCGAGTTGTTGTGCATGCCGTAGGTGTAGCCGTTCAGCCCATCGGTGTCGTCATGCGCGCCGCTGCCGCCGACCTCGATCTCAACCAGCACGCCGCGCTCGCCCTGCTCGCCGATGGTCTGGAAGGAGCAGACATAGCTGACGCCGTAATAGGCCGCCGGCACCCGCCCCGGCACCGCCTTGTGCAGCGCGCCGAGCAGCGTCGTCGCCAGGCGGTGGCCGGTCGCGATGCGGTTGGCGACCGGCGCCGGATGGCGGGCGTTGACGATGCTGCCCTCCGGCGCGATCACCGTGACCGGGCGGTAGCAGCCGGCATTGGGCGGGATCTCCGCATCCGCGATGGCCATCACCGCATAGGAGACCGCGGAGCCCGAGGAGGCCAGCGTCGCATTCACCGGCCCCACCGCCTGCGGGCCGCAGCCGGACAGGTCGATCACCATCTCCTCGCCGCGCACTTCGACCTCGGCATGGATGCGGATCGGCCTGGCGTCGATGCCGTCGTCGTCGAGGAAGTCCTCGAAGTCGTACTTGCCGTCGGGAATGCGGCCGATCATCGCGCGCATGGCGCGTTCCGACCCGTCCAGGATGCGGGCGCAGGCCTCGGTCAGCGTGGTCGCGCCGACGCGGTCGGCGAGCTTGCGGATATTCGCCTCGCCCACCGCCAGCGAGGCCAGCTGCGCCTGCAGGTCACCCCAGAGCATGTCGGGGCGGCGGACATTCTGGCGCATCATGGCCAGCAGGTCGTCGTTGATGACGCCGGCCTTGACCAGCTTCAGCGGCGGGATGCGCAGCCCTTCCTGGAAGACCTCCGTCGCCGTCGCGGCATAGGAACCGGCGGCCATGCCGCCCATGTCGAGATGGTGGCAGAGCGTGCCGACGATGGCGACGCGCTGGCCCTCGGCGAAGACCGGGCGGAAGGCCAGGATGTCGGGAATGTGCTGGCCGCCGCAATAGGGATCGTTGGTGATGACGACATCGCCGTCTTCCCAGCGCTCCAGCGGCAGGTGGTCGCGCAGCACGGTGCGCAGCCCGGTGCTCATCGAGTTCAGGTGCTGCGGGATGCGCGCCGACTGCGCGACATTGTCGCCATGCGCGTCGAAGATCGCCGTCGAATAGTCCAGCAGCTCGCGTACGATGGTGGAGCGGCTGGTGCGCCAGACGGTGACATCCATCTCGGCGGCGGCGGCGGTCAGGGCGTTGCGCAGGATTTCCAGCGCGATGGCGTCGAGGGGGGTGCTCATGCCGCGAGGGCCTCCGTCTGGCCTGCGCTCTGGCGCCGGGCGATCAGCGTGTGGTCGGGGCCGGGGGCGCAGCGCCAGCCTTCGGCGAGAAAGATGGTGGTGTATTCCTCCTCGATCAGCGCCGGGCCGCTGACCGGCGCGGTCAGCTGCTCGCGCTGGTGCACCGGCACCTCGCGCCAGGCATCGCCCAGCCAGATGCGGCGGGCCTCCGGCTTGCGGTCGGCGCCGAGGCCGGGGGCGCGGCGGGTGCGGGCGCGCGCCAGCAGGCCGGTGGCGGAAAGCCGCAGCGCCACCAGCTCCACGGGGGCGGCCGTGTTGCTGTAGGAGAAGCGGCGGGCGTGCTCGGCATGGAAGGCCGCCAGCAGGGTGGAGAGCGCGGCGGGCTCGGCGGCCGGGGCCTCCCAGGGGATCACCAGCTCGAAGGCCTGGCCGCGATAGCGCAGGTCGGCGGAGACGTTGAAGCGGCGCTCGCTGGCGGGCACGCCATCGGCGGCCAGCAGCGCGTCGCCCTGCTCGCGCAGCTCCTGCAGGAAGGCGGCGATGCGCGGCAGGTTGTCTTCGATCGCCGGCATGACGCGGCTGCGCGTCAGGTCGTGCATGATGTCGGAATGCAGGATGCCGAAGGCGGAGAAGGTGCTGGCATCCGCCGGGAAGATCACCTCCGGCACGCCGAGCTCCTCCGCGACCGGGATGGCATGCAGCCCGCCGGCACCGCCGAAGGACAACAGGGAAAACTCGCGCGGGTCGAGGCCTTTCTCGAACAGCGAGAGCCGCGCGGCGGCGGCCAGGTTGGTGTCGGTCACCGCCAGCATTCCGGCGGCCGCCTGCTGCGCGCCGAGGCCGAGCGGCGCGCCGATCCGCGAGACGATGGCGGCCTCCGCGGCCGGCGCGTCCAGCGGCATGGCGCCGCCGAGGAAGAAGCGCGGGTCGAGCCGGCCGAGGGCGATATTGGCATCGGTCACCGCGGGCTCGGTGCCGCCGCGGCCGTAACAGACGGGACCCGGGCGGGAGCCGGCGCTGCGCGGGCCGACACGCAGCCGCCCGGCATCGTCGACCGAGGCCAGCGAGCCGCCGCCGGAGCCGATGGTGCGGATCTCGATCATCGGCAGGCGCACCGGAAGCCCGTCGATCTCGCCCTGGGTCATGCGGGTGACGCTGCCCTCATGCACGACGCAGATGTCGAAGCTGGTGCCGCCCATGTCGACGCCCAGCAGGTTCGGCCGCTGCAGCGATTCCGCCATGCGCAAGGTCGCCAGCGCGCCGCCGGAGGGGCCGGAGAGCAGCAGCCGCGCCGGCTGGCGCGATGCGACCTCCGCCGAGCAGACGCCGCTGTTCGACTGCACCAGCAGCAGCCGGCCGGTGATGCCGGCTTCCGCCAGGCGCCCGGTCAGCCTGGCGAGATAGGCGCCGACGACGGGCATCAGCAGCGTGTTCAGCGCTGTGGTCGAGCTGCGCTCGTATTCGCGGATCTCCGGGCTGAGCTCGCTGGAGAGACAGAGCGGCAGTTCCGGACACGCGGCGCGAATGGCCTGCGCCAGGGCCTGCTCATGCGCCGGGTTCACATGGGCGTTGAGCAGGCAGATGGCGACGGCCTCGGCGCCCAGCGCGTCGAGCGTCTCCAGCAGCGGCGCGATCGAAGTGGGATCGATCGCGCGCTCGACGCTGCCGTCGCCGCGGATGCGTTCGGCGACGCCCAGGCGGCGGTCGCGCGGGATCAGCGGCGCATCGTGATGCGGCTTCAGCCCGTAGATGTCCTTCCGGCTATGGCGGCCAATTTCAAGAATATCCTCGAAGCCTGCGGTGGTGAGAAGGACACCCTTGGCCAGGCGGCGCTCCAGCACGGCATTGGTCGCGATGGTGGTGCCGTGCAGCAGCAGGCGGATGTCGGTCAGCGCGAAGCCATAGCGCGTGGCGGCCTCGTTCAGCCCGGTGATCAGGCCGATCGAGGGGTCTTCCGGGGTCGTCGGCGTCTTCAGGCTGCGCAGCGCGCCGCTGCGCTCGTCCAGGATCTGCAGATCGGTGAAGGTGCCGCCGATATCGATGCCGATTCGGATGAAGGGATCAGGGGACACGGGAACTCCGCTCGCAGCGTGCTGCGCTGGGGATGGAGGGATGCATGGCGGTCAGCCCAGGACCTGCGGCAGCCAGGTGGCGAGCTCCGGCCAGGCCAGCAGGGCCGCGACCGCCACGAGATAGGCTGCGAGGAAAGGCATGACGCCGGCGAAGACATCGGTGATCGGCCCGCCCTTGGGGCGCATGCCCTGCAGCACGTACATCACCGTGCCGTCGGGCGGGCTGATCTGCGCGATCTCCACCAGCATGGTGACGATCACGCCGAACCAGATCGGGTCGTAGCCGAGGCCGACGACGATCGGGAAGACCACGGGCACCGTGGTGATGATCATGGAGAAGCCCTCCATGAAGGTGCCGAGCGCGAAATACATGCCGATGATGGCCAGCATGATGGCCCAAGGGGGGACCGGCAGGCCGCCGATCATCGTCGCCACCGTCTGCGGCACGTCGAGCCCGGTCAGCACGTAGTTCAGCAGATAGGCGCCGAGGATGATCAGCCCGAGCAGCGCGGTGTTGCGCGCCGTCGCCTCGGCCGAGGCGTTCAGCATGCGGAAGCTGAGCTTGCCTTCCAGTGCCGCGAAGCCGGCGGCGCCGACGACGCCCAGCGCCGCGGCCTCGGTCGGCGTCGCATAGCCGCCATAGATCGAGCCGAGCACCAGCAGCATCAGCAGCAGCGTCGGCACCAGCCCGCCAAGCGCGCGCAGCTTCTCGGCCAGCGGCACGGGGGGCGGCTTCGGCAGCGGCGAGCGCAGCCCATGCGCGGTGATCACCGCGACGAAGAGGGCGGTGACCAGCACGCTCGGGATCAGCGCCGCGATATAGAGCGCGCCGACCGAGGTCTCGGTGATCAGCCCATAGACGATGAAGGTGATGCCGGGCGGGATCAGGTTGCCCATGGCGCCGCCGGCGGCCAGCGAGCCCAGCACCATGCGCTGGCTGTAGCGGGTGCCCTCGAAATAGGGCAGCGCGACCGACCCCATGGTCGCCGCCGTCGCGACCGAGGAGCCCGAGACGGCGGAGAACAGCGCGCAGGAGGCGATGTTGGTGTGCAGCAGCCCGCCCGGCAGCCGGTTCAGCCAGACGTTCAGCGCGCGGTAGAGCCGGTCCGACAGCCCCGCGCGCAGCAGGATCTCGCCCATCAGCAGGAACAGCGGCACCGCGATCAGGACGAAGTTGCTGGACGGGCCCCAGAAGGTCTGGCCGGCAAACAGCCAGAAGGGCCGGTCAGAGAACAGAAAACCGGCGAGCAGCGCCAGCAGGCCGAGCACGGCGGCGATATGCACGCCGGCGCCGAAGAACACCATGAAGACCGCGACCAGGCCCAGGATTTCTGCCAGTGGCAGGGCTGGGCCGCCGCCCGCGGCGGCGAAGAACAAGGCTGCCAGGAGTGCGACGAGGAACAGAAGAGCGATCATGCGGCGCGCTCCCGCGCCATGGCGACGGCTTCCAGCGCCTCTTCCGCCTCGTCGTCGATGGTCCGCGCGCCGAGCAGCGCATCGGCCTCGGCGAAGCGGCCCAGCGCCAGCTCCAGCAGCGATTCCAGCAGCAGCGCCAGGATCATCGCCACGAAGGCGAAGAGGCCGAAGGTCCAGACCCCCTGCGGGATCGCCATCGGGATGCGCAGCTTGCTGTTGTCATGCGCGTCGAACATCAGCGACTCATCCAGCAGCGACCACGCCGCCCAGGCGGCGAAGACGGCGAAGCCGGCGAGCAGCACGAGGGCCAGCACATGCAGCACGGCGCGGATGCGCAGCGGCATGCGGTTGACCAGCACGTCGACGCGGATATGGGCGCGCGCCGCCAGCGTATGCGCCAGCGACCAGGAGATGCCACCGGCCAGCATGTAGCTGGTGATCTCCACCGTCGCCGCGCTGGAGACGTGGAAGACCGAGCGCCCGACGATGTCGGCGGTGATGAACAGCGCGCAGAGGATGTAGTTCCAGCCGGCCAGATAGGCCATCACGGCGGACAGCTTCGCGATCCCCTGGCGCAGCGCCTGCGCCGCGCGCAGCGGCGCCGGGGCGGCAGCCCCGGCAGCGCGCCTCACGGGCGGTACTCCACGCCGGAGATCGGCGCGATCACCTGGTTGTAGATCTCGCCGCAGCGCGCGCCGCAGCGCTTGACGAAGCCGGGCAGCACGGTGCTGCGCAGCGTGGCGCGCACCAGCTCGCGGTCGGCCTCCGTCGCCGCCACTTCGGTCATCGGCCGCGCCGCGAGCTGGTGCAGCCTGCAGCCTTCGGGCTTGCCGGTGTTGCAGTCGAGCCCGTCGCGGGTCGCGGCGGCGCCGAGATCCCAGAGCTTCTCATGCATCTCGGCGAAGGTCGCCTCCAGCAGGCCGCGCACCTGCGGGTCCAGCCGGTTCCACCAGGCCAGGTTGACCATGTAGCCGGCGACCGACCAGGAGAGCGGGAGGTCGGAGATATGCGAGGTCACCTCCGGCCAGCGCGCCGAGGCGCCGCTGCCGGTCCCGGTCACCGCGCAATCCACCACCCCGCGCTCCAAGGCGCTGTAGACCTCGGGAAAGCCGACGCTGACCGGCAGGCCGCCGATCTTGTCGATCAGGTCGACCAGCGAATTGCCGAAGGTGCGGATCTTGCGCTCGCGCAGCTCGGCCAGCGAGCGGAAGGGCTGGCGGCAGAACAGCACCTGCGCCGGGAAGGGGTAGAGCACGACGAGGCGGGTGTTGAACCGCTCGAGCTCCTTGTTGGCCACCGGCAGCACGGCTTCGGCGATGCGCTTGGCGGTCGCGATGTCGGCGCTCAGCCCGGCCAGGTCGATGCCGTCCAGGAAGGGCACGTCGCCCGACAGCGTCGACAGCGTGCCCGCGCCGATATCCGCCTGGCCGGAGCGCACCAGCCGGACGATCTCGTTGCCGCCCAGGTTGCGCTCGGCATGCGAGCTCAGCTGCACGGTGATGCGGCCGTTGGAGCGCGCCTGCAGCTGCTCGCGCAGCAGCGGCGTGTCGACGCGGGTGAATTGCGGCATGGTCGGCAGCGGCTGCGTCACCGCGACGATGCGCAGCTTCGGCCCGTCGGGAAGCATGGCCGGCGCCTGTGCCTGCGCGGCGAAGGATGTCAGCCCGAGCCAGGCGGCCAGGCCGCCCGCGATCCATTTGTTCATTCTCGTGAAGCCCCTGTTGCTCTGCTGGCGGCTTCCGTTTGAGTGGCTCTCCCGGCGCCGCGCTTGATCGCAGCTGCATTGCCGGCCATCGGATCGCAGGGCCGGATCGCTGTCGAATCCTTAATTTGGATCGAACCGATAAAAGGAATTTATCAGGCGAGACAAAACCGAATGAAAACAAGAGCAGGGGTAATGACGTCCCCCTGCACCCCCTTCTTCTTTCTGTCAGGCTGCCGCGCCAGGGCAGCAGCGCGGGACGCCGCCCTACAAGTGCTCCGCCAGACGGCGGGCCTCGCCGGCGACCGCAGCCGCCAGGTGACTTTTGGGGCTGCGCAGGTAGCTCAGATGGAAGGCGTTGCGCGGCAGCGTGACATCGGCCACCTCCAGCTGGCGCAGACGGCCGGCGGACAAGTCCTGCTGCGCCATCAGCAAAGGCAGGATCGACAGGCCGACGCCATCCAGCACCAGCCGCGTCATCGCCGTCAGCGAGGTGCTGCCCCAGAGCCGCAGCCCGGGCGTGCCGCTGGCCTCCAGCGCCCGGCGGATCTCGGCCGACAGGGGCGAGCTGTGCGAGAAGCTGACCACCGGCCAGGGCAGCAGCTCCGCCATCCGCAAGGGGCGTTGCGGCAGGTCGATATCGGCCCGCGCCACCCAGCCCAGCTCGACCTGGCACAACGCCGCATTCACCGCCCGTGGATCCTCGACCGGCCCGACCAGCATCACCACGTCGAGCGCCCCGTCCAGCAGCTGGTCGCGCAGGTTCGGCGTGATGTCGACGACGATATCCAGCACCAGCGCGGGATAGCGGCGGTGGATGCTCTCCATCAGCTGCGGCAGCAGCGTGTGCACCAGCGTCTCCGCCAGCCCCAGGCGCAGCACGCCGTCCATCGTCGCCGGGGCGGCCACGGCCTGCAGCATCTCGCCGCGCAGCTCCAGCATGCTCTCGGCATAGCGCAGCGCGGCCACCCCCTCCGGCGTCAGCGCAGTGCGCCGCAGCCGGTGCTCGAACAGCGTGACGCCCAGATCCTGCTCCAGCTGGCGGATCCGCGCCGACAGCGCCGGCTGCGTGGTGTTCAGCCGCTGCGCCGCGGCGCGGAAGCCGCCCAGCCGCGCGATCCAGACGAAGGTCTCGAGCGACTTCAGGTCGCGCATCGGCAACAGGGCGGCATGGCAGGTCCGGGCAGGGGCGGGTGCCAGGATAGGAACCGCCGCGCCGCCCGGGCAAGGATGGTTATCCACAGATTCGGTGGACCGCTTTGTGGATAACGCTGTGGACGGCGCGGTCCGGCGCAGCGGGCGCCGCCCCCGCTAGGCTTCCGCGCTGCGCTGCGGCAGGATGCGGCCATGGCCCGCATCCTCCCCGTCGCCTCCTTCGACTGCACGGTCTTCGGCGCCACCGGCGACCTGACCATGCGCAAGCTGCTGCCCGCGCTCTACCACCGGCACCGCGACCGGCAGTTCCCCGACACCAGCCGCATCATCGGCGCGGCGCGGGGGCAGCTGGACGATGACGGCTTCCGCCGCCAGGCCGAGGCGGCGCTGCGCCAGCACCTGCCGGCCGATGCGCTGGAGGCCGCGACGCTGCAGGAGTTCCTGGCCCAGCTGCACTACCGCCCGATCGAGGGCAGCGGCGAGGGCGGCTGGGAAACCCTGGCCGCGACGCTCGCCGAGCGGCCGGGCCAGGTGCGGCCCTTCTACCTGGCGACCTCGCCGGAGCTCTATGGCCCGATCTGCCAGCGCCTGGCCCGCCACGGCGCGCTGTCGCCCCAGGCGCGGGTGGTGCTGGAGAAGCCGATCGGCCACGACCTGACCAGCGCCCGCGACATCAACCGCGCCGTCGGCGAGGTGCTGCCGGAGGCGCAGACCTTCCGCATCGACCATTACCTTGGCAAGGAGACGGTGCAGAACCTGATGGCGCTGCGCTTCGCCAACCCGATCTTCGAGCGGCTCTGGCATGCCGACATGATCGACCACGTCCAGATCACGGTCGCGGAGGAGGTCGGCATCGGCGGCCGCGGCGGCTATTACGACCGGGCCGGGGCGCTGCGCGACATGGTGCAGAACCACATGCTGCAGCTGCTCTGCCTGCTGGCCATGGAGAGCCCGATCTCGCTCGACCCCGACGCGGTGCGCGACGAGAAGGTCAAGGTGCTGCGGGCGCTGAAGCCGATCGCCCCGCACGAGGCGCATCTGGCCACCGTCCGCGGGCAGTATACCGCCGGCGCCATCGCCGGGCAGCCGGTGCCGGGCTATCGGCAGGACCTGGGCGGCGAAGCCAGCCTGACGGAATCCTTCGTGGCGCTGAAGCTGCAGATCAATTCCTGGCGCTGGGCCGGCGTGCCCTTCTATCTCCGCACCGGCAAGCGGCTGCCGCGCAAGGTGTCGGAGATCATCATCGAGTTCCGCACGCCGCCCTTCAGCATCTTCCCGCGCGAGGCGGTCGGCATGCAGCCCAACCGGCTGCTGATCCGGCTGCAGCCGGAGGAAGGCATGCGGCTGGAGATGATGACCAAGGAGCCGGGGCCGGGCGGTCTCCACCTGCGGCCGACCGGGCTCGACATCTCCTTCGAGAAAACCTTCGGCCAGCGCTACCCGGATGCCTATGAACGGCTGCTCATGGACGTGGTGCGCGGCAACACCACGCTGTTCATGCGCCGTGACGAGGTCGAGATGGCCTGGCAATGGGTCGAGCCCATCCTGCAGGGCTGGACCGACCGGCCGGAAACGCCGCGTCCCTATGCAGCGGGCAGCTGGGGGCCGACGGCGGCCATCGCCATGATCGAGCGCGATGGGCGGACGTGGTACGAATCACTCGAATAAAAAAAAAGGCCGGGGGAAAGAATTCCCCCGGACCCCCATCTTCTTTCTGGTTAGATAGGGCGGTTACGCAGGGCTTCCGCTTCCGCGTAGAATTTCTTCTCCCACTCCTTGTGGTTGTCCAAGCCCTCGCGGATGAAGGGGGTGAACACCGCCAGGTTCAGCAGCAGCCAATTGGTCAGGCGCGCCGGGAAGCTCAGCGGCTTCACGAAGTCGACGAACAGCACCACGCGGGTCTGGTCGGTGTGGTTCCAGGCCTCGTGCTCATAGGCGTCGTCGAAGATGAGGGCCTGGCCCTCGTGCCAATGGCAGACCTGCTTGTCGACGCGGATCGCCAGGCGCTCGCTCTGCTCCGGCACGATCAGGCCCAGATGCAGCCGCAGCACGCCGTTATAGGGGCCGCGATGCGCGGGCAGGTGCTTGCCGGGCTCGAAGATCGAGAACATCGCCGTCTTCAGCCCCGGGATCTTCTGCACGATCCGCCAGGTTTCCGGGCAGCGCTTGATGTTCTCGTCCGAGGACAGGCCGTAGCCCGCCAGGAAGAAGGTCTTCCAGGCGCTGTCCTTGCTGATCGTCTGCACGTCGGTCGAGATGTCGTGGAAGCTCGGCAGCTCGGACTGGCGCAGCAGGACGCGCTCCAGCTCCTTGCGGATCAGCGGCCATTCGCGCTCGACCTCGGCGGCCCAGGGGAAGGTGGCATTGTTGAAGACCGGCGGATTGCCGACCTTGCTGTAGCGCAGGTTGAGCCGCTCGGCACCGGAGACCAGGCTCATGAAGAAGCGGGTCATCAGGCTGGGACGCGCCATCGGCGCGATGTTCGCGGTGCCGAAGATTTGCTGCGGCTCAGCCGGCTCGGCCGTGCGGGGCGTGCCCTGTTGCAAGCTGATCTCCTGATCCTTTGTCTGCGGCCGCGGAGCTTCTGCCCGCTTTCACCGGCCTCCCGCGATGCCGCGGATGGGGTGGCCCTTGCACGTGATTATACGCGCTTGCGAGTCATTGTCATGGTCCGGTCATGCGCGGCCCTCCTCACGGGCGCGGGAGCGATGCCGGCCAGGGCTTGACAGAAGGTTGGAGCCGAGGGTGGCGCAGGGCAGGATGGCCGGCAGCGGCCCGCCCGAGGCCGCGCGCAGCAGGAGAGGACAGGCGGACCATGGCCCAGGCAGCCTATCGCGGCGTGTTTCCGGTGGTGCCCACCATTTTCGACGCCAAGGGCGCGCTGGACCTGGAGGGGCAGCGTCGCGCGGTGGATTGCATGATCGATGCGGGATCGCAGGGATTGTGCATCCTGGCCAATTTCTCCGAGCAGTTCGTGCTGTCGGATGCCGAGCGCGAGCTGCTGCAGGACGAGATCCTCGGCCATGTCGCCGGCCGCGTCCCGGTGATCGTGACGACCACGCATTTCTCCAGCCGTCTCTGCGCCGAGCGCAGCCGCCGCGCCCAGCAGGCCGGCGCGGCGATGGTGATGATCATGCCGCCCTATCACGGCGCGACGATCCGGGTCGGCGAGGCGGGCGTGTACGAGTTCTATCGCCAGGTGTCGGAGGCGATCTCGATCCCGATCATGATCCAGGACGCGCCGGTGGCGGGGACGCCGCTGCCGGTGCCGCTGCTGGCGCGGATGGCGCAGGAAATCCCCAATGTCGCCTATTTCAAGATCGAGGTGCCGCAGGCCGCGTCGAAGCTTCGCGCCTTGATCGAGGCGGGGGGCGCTGCCATCGAGGGGCCGTGGGACGGGGAGGAGGCGATCACGCTGCTGGCCGACCTGGATGCCGGCGCCACCGGGGCGATGACGGGCGGCGGCTATCCGGACGGGATCCGGCAGATCACCGATCCCTATTTCGCGGGCGACCGCGCGGCGGCCGTGGCGGCCTATCAGCGCTGGCTGCCGCTGATCAATTACGAGAACCGTCAGGCGGGGCTGCTGGCGGCCAAGGCGCTGATGCTCGAGGGCGGGGTGATTCGCTGCGATGCCGGCCGGCATCCGCTGGCGCCGATGCATGAGGCGGTGCGGGCCGGTCTGCTGGAGATCGCGCGAGGCCTGGACCCGGTGGTGCTGCGCTGGGGCCGCTAGCGCGCGGCAGCACGGACAGAAAAAAGAAGGGGTCCAGGGGAATTCATTCCCCTGGCCTGTTCATCATCATCTTTCTGTACTTCATCTGATCCTCGTACATCTCCTTGAAGATCGCGTATTTTCTGTCGTGATATCGCTGGGCGGCGGGGTCCGGCCGGATCGTCTCGCCCGCCCCGCTCATGCTGTCCATCGCCTGATCGAGGTCGCCGAAGGCCTGTCCGGCCACTGCCCCCAGCATGGCCGCGCCGAGCAGGATGGCTTCGGGCTCGCGCGGCAGCACCAGCGTGCAGCCGGTGGCGTCGGCGTGCTCGCGCAGGAAGACCGGGTTCTTGGTGCCGCCGCCGCAGGCCAGCACGGTGTCGATGGCGTAGCCCTGGCGGTTCATGGTCTCGATGATGTGGCGGGTGCCGTAGGCCACGGCCTGCAGGGTGGCCAGGTAGAGCCGCGCCAGGTCGTCGGCGGTGGCCGACAGCGTCAGGCCGGAGATCATGCCGGAGAGCGAGGCGTCGCCGCGCGGCGAGCGGTTGCCGTGGAAGTCGGGCATGACATGCAGGCCGGCGGTCAGGCGGGCAGGGTGGTCGAGGCCCTCGGCCAGCCGCTCCAGCCGGGCGTTGAGGGCCTGGTAGATGGTCTGGCCGGCGGCCTCGGCGCGGGCGCGCTCTTCCGGATAGGCGGCGTGGGTGGTGATGACGTGGTCGATCAGGGCGCCGGTCGCCGACTGGCCGCCTTCGTTCAGCCAGAGGCCCGGCAGCATGGCCGAATGGTAGGGGCCCCAGACGCCGGGCACGAAGCGCGGCTCGGGCGCCACCGCCATGTGGCAGGAGGAGGTGCCGCCGACCAGGGCCAGCCGCCGGTTCAGCGCCGGGTCGCCAGGGAGCGCGGCGCCGATGACGCCGAGGCCGCCGGCATGGGCGTCGATCGCCGAGGCGCCGACCGGGATGCCGGCGGGCAGGCCGAGCTCGGCCGCGGCCTGCGGCTGCAGGGTGCCGACCCGTGCGCCGGGCGGCAGGATCGTCGTGCCCAGCCGGGCGAAGCCTTCGTCGGCCAGGACACCGAGGCCGATCGACCGGAAGAAGCCCTCGTCCCAGCGGTTCTCATGCCCGAGATAGGTCCATTTGCAGACCGTCGAGCAGAGCGAGCGCGTGGTGCTGCCGGTGGCGCGCCAGGTCAGGTAGTCGGGCAGGTCGAAGAAATGGGCGGCGCGGTCGAAGCTTTCGGGCAGGTGCTCGCGGAGCCAGAGCAGCTTGGGCATCTGCATCTCCAGCGAGACGCGGCCGCCGACATAGCGCAGCACATCGTGCTCGCCGGCATTGATGCGGGCCGCCTGGTCGGCGGCGCGATGGTCCATCCAGACGATGATGTCCTGCCCGGGCGCGCCGTCGGGGCTGACGGTGACCGGGCGGAACGCGCTGTCGAGCACCACCAGCGAGCAGGTGGCGTCGAAGCCCAGGCCGCGGATGGCGACCTCGCCGAGCCCGGACAGCGCGCCGCGGATGGCGGCGGCGATGGCGGACCAGATGTCGTCGGAGCTCTGCTGGACATGGTCCGGCGCCGGGCGCCAGGCGCGGATCGCCTGGGACGCCTGGCCAAGCATGCGGCCGTCGAGCGTGAAGGCGCCGGCCCGGGCGCTGCCGGTGCCCACGTCGATGCCGATGACGATGTCCTGCATGCGGGGCGCCTCCTGGTCTGACGAGCCGGCGGGTTACGGAGCGGGGGGGGCCACGTCAAGCCGGCAGCCGGCGGCGGTGAGCGCCGCGGCCGGCGCCTTGGGCAGGCTGACATCGGTCAGGATGCGGGCGAAGGCGGAGACGGGGGCGAAATAGGCCGGCTTCAGCTGGCCGAGCTTGGAGCCGTCGACCACCAGCAGGGCCTCGGCGGCGCTGGCCAGCGCCATCTGCTTCACCGGCACCTCGTTGAAATTGGTGCAGGTGACGCCCTGGACCGCGTCGACGCCGCCGGCCGAGATGAAGGCCTTGTTCAGGCGCAGGCGGCGCAGGCTGGCCAGGCCTTCATCGGAAGAGAACGTATGGGCGGTGGCGTGGAACAGCCCGCCCAGCAGGATCAGCCGGGTGTTCGGCCGGCGCGCCGCCAGGTTGGCGATGTTCAGCGCGTAGCAGACGATGGTCAGCTGCGGCCCTGGCGGCAGGCTTTCGACGAAATGCGGCATGGTGGTGCCGCAGTCGACGAAGATGGCGTCGCCGTCGCCCACCAGCCGCGCCGCATGGGCGGTGGCCTGCCGCTTGGCGGCGGCATGCTGGTCCTGCTCGAATTCCAGGGCGTAGTGGCCGTTGCGCTGCAGGCTGCCGACCGGGACGACATGGCCGCCCAGCAGGGTCAGCCGCAGCCCGGGTTGGGCCAGGTCGCGCCGCAAGGTCATCGAGGAAACGCCGAGGTGCTGCGCCGCATTCTCCAGGCGCAGGGTGCCGCTCTGGCGCAGCAGCTCTTCCAGCTGGGCCAGGCGGCTGGCGCTGCGGCGGGTCCTGGCGGCGTTGGCCAAGCTGTCCTCCTCCCGATCCTTCCTGATGGGGTCGCCGCTTGACGACGGCGGACCGTGATGTGAGGATTATAACAACTGTTACTAATCTGACAAACGCGCGGTGGCGGTTTTCCGAGGGAAAAGCGGCTGCCGCGGCGACGAGGATGCTGCCGTGACCCTGTCCGAAGCCCAGCTGGCCAACGCCGATCTCGCCAAGCTGATCGACCACACCCTGCTGAAGCCCGAGGCCTCGGCGGCGGAGCTCGGGCGCTGGGCAGCGGAAGCGCGCGAGCACGGCTTCTGCTCGGTCTGCGTCAACCCGGTGCATGTGAAGCGGGTTTCCGACCTCCTGGCCGGCAGCGGCGTGAAGACCTGCTCGGTGGTGGGCTTCCCGCTGGGCGCCAGCACGGCCGCGGCCAAGGCGCATGAGACGGCCGGGGCCGTCGCCGATGGCGCCGACGAGATCGACATGGTGATCAATATCGGCGCGCTGCGCGACGGGCGCCTCGACGAGGTGCAGGCCGATATCGCCGCGGTGCGCGCCGCCTGCGTCGGACGCGTGCTGAAGGTCATCATCGAGACCTGCCTGCTGACCGACGACCAGAAGCGCACCGCCTGCGCGCTGTCGGTCGCGGCGGGTGCCGACTTCGTGAAGACCTCGACGGGCTTTTCCAGCGGCGGCGCCACCGAGGCCGATATCGCCTTGATGCGCGGCGTGGTTGGTGCTGCCCTGGGCGTCAAGGCCTCGGGCGGCGTGCGGACGCGCGCCCAGGCGGAGGCGATGATCGCGGCCGGTGCCTCGCGCATCGGCGCCAGCTCGGGCGTCGCGCTGATCGGCGCGGCGCCGGCGACGTCCGGATCCTACTGAACCACCGGCTACCGGCCATCGCGCCCGCAGCCGGGCGCGCCCAAGGGAAGGAAACAGCATCATGGTCATGATCAACCGGCGCGGTCTCGGCGCCCTGGCGGCGGGCGGCATGCTGGCGGGGGGCCTCGGCGCCCGCCCGGCCTTCGCCCAGGCGGCGAAGGCCGTCGACGCCAGCAAGGTCTCGGCGGAGATCAACGCCCGCACTGCGCGCAAGAAGGTCATCGCGACCGTCGTCAAGGTCGACGGCATCGCCTGGTTCGACCGCATGCGCGCCGGCGTCAAGCAGTTCGGCGAGGACCAGGGCCACGACACCTGGATGGTCGGCCCCAGCCAGGCCGATGCCGCCGCCCAGGTGCAGCTGGTCGAAAGCCTGATCGCCCAAGGGGTGGACGCCATCTGCATCGTCCCCTTCTCGGTCGAGGCGGTGGAGCCGGTGCTGCAGAAGGCGCGGCGCCAGGGCATCGTGGTGATCTCGCACGAGGCCTCGGGGCTGAAGAACATCGACTACGACATCGAGGCCTTCGACAACCACGCCTATGGCGCCAAGCTGATGGAAGTCCTCGCCCGCGACATGGGCGGGGAGGGCAAGTATGTGGCCACCGTCGGCAGCCTGACCTCGCAGTCGCAGATGGAATGGATCGACGGCGCCGTCGCCTACCAGAAGCAGCATTTCCCGCGCATGCAGGAGGTGACCCGCCGCATCGAGACCTATGACGATGCGACCACCGACTACAACAAGCTGAAGGAAGTGCTGACCGCCTATCCCGACCTGAAGGGGATCGTCGGCGCGCCGATGCCGACCTCGGCCGGCGCGGGCCGCCTGATCGCCGAGCGCAAGCTGGCCGGCAAGCTCTTCTTCAGCGGCACCGGCCTGGTGTCGGTGGCGGGCCAGTATCTGCGCAACGGCGACATCAACTACATCCAGTTCTGGGATCCGGCGGTGGCCGGCTATGCCATGAACGTCATGGCGGTGATGGCGCTGGCCAAGAAGTCGATCGGCGCCGGGCTCGACCTGGGTCTCGCCGGCTACGGCAAGCTCGAGGCGCCGGATGCGGCGCGGCCGAACATCCTGGTCGGCCAGGGCTGGGTCGGCGTCACCAAGGACAACATGGCGCAGTACAACTTCTGATCTTCTGTCGGTTCCGGCGCGCGGGGTGGAAGCCTCGCGCGCCGGCTGCGTCTTTCAAGGGTGACGGGGTTCCATGACCGCTCCGCTGATCGAACTGCGCCACCTGGGCAAGAGCTTCGGGGCCGTGCATGCGCTGAAGGATGTCTCGCTGACCATCGGGCGGGGCGAGATCCATTGCCTGGCCGGCGAGAACGGCTCCGGCAAGTCGACGCTGATCAAGGTGATCTCCGGCGTGAACCAGCCGGATCGCGGCGAGATCCTGATCGACGGCGAAAAGATAGAGAACATGTCGCCGCGCCAGGCCATCGCCCGTGGCGTGCAGGTCATCTACCAGGATTTCTCGCTGTTTCCGAACCTCAGCGTCGCCGAGAACCTGGCGCTGTCGACCGAGCTGCAGGCCGGGAAGAAGCTGGTCTCCTGGCGGCGCGTCCGCCAGATCGCCGAGGAGGCGACGCGCAAGCTGGGTGTCGCGCTCGAGCTCGACGCGCTGGTCGAGACGCTGCCCACCGCCGGCAAGCAGCTGGTCGCCATCGCCCGCGCGCTGATGTCCGACCCGCGCCTGCTGATCATGGACGAGCCCACCACCGCGCTGACCGGACGCGAGGTCGAGGCGCTGTTCCGCGTGGTGCGCGACATCCAGAGCCGCGGCATCGCCGTGCTTTTCGTCAGCCACAAGATGCGCGAGATGCTGGAGATCAGCGAGCGCATCACCGTCATCCGCAGCGGCGAGGTGGTGGCCTCCGGCGACATCGGTGATTTCGACGAGGCCCGCATCACCCGCGCCATGACCGGGCAGGAGCTGGCCTCGGAAGGCTATCGCTGGGAAGGCGATCCGACCGCGCCGGCGCTGCTGGATGTGCAGGGCCTGACCGTCCCGGGCCAGCTGGACGATATTACCTTCGCCCTCAAGCCCGGCGAGATCGTCGGCGTCTCCGGCCTGCTCGGTTCGGGCCGCACGGAGCTGGCGCTGGCGCTGTTCGGCATGAAGCGTGGCTATGCCGGGGAAATCCGGCTGTCGGGCCGGCCGCTGCGCCTCGACGGCGTCCAGGCCGCCATCGCCGAAGGCATCGCCTACGTTCCCGAGGACCGGTTGACCGAGGGCCTGTTCCTGGCCGCGACCATCGACCGCAACATGCTGGCCACCTCGCATGATCGCCTCAGCCGCTTCGGCGTCATGCAGAACGGCCAGGCGGCGCGGGAATCCGAAGAGATGATCCGCGAGATGGCCATCGCCACGCCCACCGGCAACCGGCCGGTGACGCAGCTCTCGGGCGGCAATGCCCAGCGCGTGGTGATCGGCCGCTGGCTGATGAACGACCCGAAGCTGCTGATCCTGAATGGCCCGACGGTCGGCGTCGATGTCGGCTCCAAGGCCGGCATCCATCGCAAGATCCGCGAACTTGCCCGCGCCCGCGGGCTGGGAGTGCTCATGATCTCCGACGACCTGCCGGAGCTGGTGGACAACTGCAACCGCATCCTGGTGCTGCATCGCGGCCGCCTGGTCGCCGAGCTGGAGGCCGAGGCCACCAGCGAGGCCGATCTCTCCACCCGCCTGGGGGCGCTGCAATGAGCGGCCTGGCGAATGCGCTGCGCCGCCATCCGGAGCTGATGGTCGCCGCCGTCCTGGTGATCGCCGTGCTGGCGATCGGCACCATCAACCCGGTCTTCTGGCAGCCCTCCAACCTGTTCAGCCTGCTGCGCGCCAGCGTCATCACCGGCATCCTGGCGCTGGCCGTGCTGCTGGTCATGCTGTCGGGCGGCATCGACGTCTCCTTCCCGGCCTTCGCCATCGCGGCCATGTATCTGACCGTCAAGGCGATGATCGCCTGGCAGTTCGACGGCGTGCTGCTGCCCTTCCTGATGGCAAGCTCCATCGGCCTGGCGCTCGGCCTGGTCAACGCGGTCTTCGTCCATTACCTGCGGATGATCCCGCTGATCGTGACGCTGGGCACCGGCACCGCGGTGCGCGGCTTCATCCTGGGCGTGGTCGGCACCAGCCAGATCAACATCGACCAGATGCCGCCGCTGCTGATCGCCTTCGCCCGCGGCGAGTTCTTCTCGGTCACCCAGGCGGATGGCAGCCAGGCCGGGCTGTCCTCGATGGTGCTGGTCTATGCCGGGCTCGCGATCGCGGTGCATCTGATCCTGCGCCACACCATGCTCGGCCGCGGCATCTATGCCCTCGGCGGCGGCGAGGAGGCGGCGCGGCGCGTCGGCTTCAACACCCGCCGCATCACCTTCGTCATCTATGGTCTGGCCGGGGCGCTCGCGGGCTTCGCCGGGCTGCTGCACGGCGCCATGATCTGGACCGCCAATCCGCGCGACATGGTGGGGCTTGAGCTCGATGTCATCGCGGCGGTGGTGCTCGGCGGCGCCAGCATCTTCGGCGGCCGCGGCACGGTGATCGGCACCATGCTCGGCGTGCTGACGCTCGTCGTCATCACCAACAGCCTGATCATCCTGGGCGTCGACACCACCTGGCAGCGGGTCGTGGTGGGCGCCATCGTCATCGCGGCGACCGCGGTCACCGCCTGGCGCGACCGCAAGCGCATCGCCTGAGGGAATGGCACCGATGAGCACCCTGCTCCAGCGGCTGCGCGGCAGCGACACCAACCTGCTGCAGCTCGTCATCCTGACGGTGCTGATCTTCGCCGGCATGGCGGCGCTGAACCCCGAGCGGTTCCTGCGCCCCTATGTCTTCGAGAGCATCACCTTCATCGCCCCCGAGCTCGGCCTGCTCGCCATCGCCATGATGGTCGCCATGCTGACCGGCGGCATTGATCTGTCCGTTATCGGCATCGCGAATCTCTCCTGCATTCTCGCGGGCCTGTTCTTTCACTCCGTCGGCGCGCCGCGCGGGCCGGAGCTGGTGAACATGCCGCTGCCGCTGGTCCTGGCGGGCATCGGCATCGCACTGGCGACCGGGGTGATCGCCGGGGCGATCAACGGGCTGCTGGTGGCGAAGATGCGGGTGACCCCGATCCTCGCCACCATCGGCACCGGCCAGATTTTCACCGGTATCTGCCTGGTGCTGACCGGCGGGCCGGCGGTGGTCGGCTTCCCGGCGATCTGGGGGCAGTTCGGCAACGGCACCGTCTTCGGCATCGCCGCCCCGCTGGTGGTCTTCGTCGTGGTGGCCGGGCTGGTCTGGTTCGTGCTCTCCCGCACCGCCTTCGGCATCAACCTGACGCTGATCGGCACCAACCCGCGCGCCGCCGTCTTCGCTGGCCTGCGCACCCAGCGCACGGTCTTCCTGTCCTATGTGATGACGGGCGCGCTGGCTTCGGTGGCGGGCATCCTGCTCTCGGGCCGGACCAATGCGGCCAAGTCCGACTACGGCGTCTCCTACCTGCTGCAGGCGGTGCTGATCGCCGTGCTGGCGGGGACCAACCCGGCCGGCGGCCGCGGCTCGGTGCCCGGGATCGCGCTGGCGCTGGTGGCGCTGATGCTGCTCTCCTCCGGCCTGCAGATCATGCGCTTCAGCAATTTTCTTGTGGATCTGATCTGGGGCGGTTTTCTGCTGCTGTCCATCGCCTTGGCCGCCCTCCGGATGCGGAGCCGCTGACGCCATGACCGCCCATGTCCCGCTGCACGAGGCCCTCGCCGGCGCAGCCCCCGTCGAAATCCTGCGCCAGGGCGAGCTGTCGGCCACCCTGTTCCGCTTCCCCACCGGCGTCCCGGCGCTGCGCCTGGCCAATGCCCGCGGCGCGGTGGTGGTGCTGCCCTGGATGGGCGGCATGGTCTGGTCGGCGCGCTTCGACGGCGTGGACCTCGCCATGCAGAGCGGCTTCGACGCGCCGCAGCCGGCCACCACCATCGCCGGAACCTATGGCTGCTTCGCCTTCCACAGCGGGCTGCTGCGCAACGGGGTGCCCGGGCCGGAGGACGATCACCCCGCCCATGGCGAATTCCCCTGCGCGCCGATGCAGCGGGCCTGGCTGGAACTCGGCCAGGACAAGCGCGGCAGCTTCCTGCGCGTGGTCAGCGAGCGGCACTATGTCATGGGCTTCGGCGCGCATTACCGCGCCTGGCCCTCGGTGACGCTGCGCCCCGGCGAGACGCTGTTCGACATCGGGCTCGGCGTGAAGAACGCCGGCGGCAAGCCGATGGAACTGATGTATATGTGCCACGTCAACTTCGCCTTCGTCGCCGACGGCGTGATCGAGCAGCCGGCCCCCTTCACCCCCGACCGCACCCAGGTCCGCCGCGCCGTGCCCGCCCATGTCACGCCGAACCCGGCCTATCTGGCGCTGATCGAGGCGCTGGCGCAGGACCCGGGCCGGATGCGGCGCCTGTCGGAACCCCAGGCCTACGACCCCGAGCAGGTCTTCTACCTGTTCGGCCTGGGCACCGACGCCAGCGGCGACACGCATCTGATGCTGCGCCGGCCGCAGGGCGACGGCTTCGGCCTGTCCTATTCGCCGGAACGCTTCCCGCAGACGGTGCGCTGGATCATGGCCGATCCGGACCAGCAGGTGGCGGCCTTCGCGCTGCCCTCGACCTGCCAGCCGGAGGGCCATGCCGCCGAGACGCGGAAGGGCCATGTGCAATGGCTGCCCCCGGGCGGCCGGGCCGACTTCACCGTCCGCGCCGGCTATCTCGACCCCGCCGCGGCCGAGGCCTGCGGCGCCCTCATCTCTTCTTTGACGTAGGAGCGGGCCATGGGCGCGCGCATCGGCGTGGTCGGCAGCAATATGGTCGACCTGATCACCTATATCGACCGCATGCCGGCGGCCGGCGAGACGCTGGCGGCGCCGCGCTTCGCCATGGGCCATGGCGGCAAGGGCGCCAACCAGGCGGTGGCGGCGGCCAAGCTCGGCGCCGAGGTCATGCTGGTCAGCCGCGTCGGCGATGATCTTTTTGGTGGCGGCACCATCAAGAACTTCCAGGACCTGGGCATCGATACGAAGCATGTCCGCGCCGTCCCCGGCACCCAGAGCGGCGTGGCGCCGATCTTCGTCGAGGCCTCGGGCGAGAACCGCATCCTGATCGTCAAGGGCGCCAACGAGCACCTGCTGCCCGCCGATGTCGACGCCGCGGCCGATGACCTGAAGGGCTGCGCGCTGATCCTGCTGCAGCTCGAGGTGCCGCTGGAAACCGTCTACCACACCATCGCCTGGGCGGCGGGGCAGGGCATCCCGGTGCTGCTGAACCCGGCGCCGGCGGTGCCGGAGCTCGATGTCGGGCGCATCCTGGGCGCCAGCTTCCTGGTGCCGAACCAGACCGAGCTGACCATCCTGACCGGCCTGCCCGCCGAGACCCGCGACCAGGCCGAGGCCGCCGCGAGGACCCTGGTCGCCCGCGGCATCCGCCAGGTGCTGGTGACGCTGGGCGCCGAGGGCGCGCTGCTGGTGACCGCGGATGCGGCGCAGCACGTCCCCTCGGTCCGCGTGACGCCGGTCGACACCAGCGGCGCCGGCGACGCCTTCATCGGCGCCTTCGCCCAGCATTACGTGGCGCATGGCGACACGCTGGAGGCGATGCGCTGGGGCGCGCGCTATGCCGCGGATTCCATCACCCGCCCGGGCACGCAGATGGCCTTCGCCACCCGCGCGCAATTCGCAGGCTAGAGCGTGATGGCTTGAGGTGGAATCACCGAAAAGCCTGAATCACGCGATCAAACAAAAGGCTAGAGCGTGATGGCTTGAGGTGGAATCACCGAAAAGCCTGAATCACGCGATCAAGCAAAAGGCTAGAGCGGGTTGCCTGCGTCCTTCAGCAGGCAACCCGCTCTAGCGCTGCCGCAGGGCCAGCGCCGCGATCGCGGCGAAGCCCAGCATGCTGCCGGGCAGGCCGATCTGCACCGGCAGCGGCAGGGCGCCGATCATGCCCGCGCCCAGCGCGCCCACCGCCATGTGCAGCGCCCCCAGCACGGCGCTGGCGGTGCCGGCGGCACCCTCCACCGCCATCAGGGCCAGCGCGATGGCCGGCGGCGCCATGAAGCCCACCCCCATCTGCGACAGCACCGTCAGCCCGATCGCCAGCCCCGGCGACAGCAGCCCGGCGACCGACAGTGCCAGGAAGGTCGCGGCCGAGCCCAGCATCATCAGCGTGCCGATCTGCACCAGCTGGGCCGGGCTGCGGCGCAGCCGCGGCGCCAGCAGGCCACCCGCCAGGAAGCCCAGCGCATAGCTCGCCGGCACCAGGCTGACCGCCAGCGCGCCCCAGCCGAACAGCCCCTCATAGATCCGCTGGGTCGCCGCCACCTCGGCATAGGCGCCGCCGATCGAGGCCGCCGTGCCCAAGGCGAAGGCCAGGAAGACGCGGTTGCGCAGAACCTTGCGGTAGCTGCCCAGCGTCGCCGCCAGCCCGCCTTCGCGGGTGCGGCTGTGATGGCTCTCGGGCAGGGCCAGCAGCACCGCCAGCATCACCAGCGCGCCGCAGAGCGCCGTCACCGCCAGCGAGGCGCGCCAGCCGAATTGCGCCGCGATGCCGCTGCCCAGCACCGGGGCCAGGCCGGGCATGATCGCCATGGCCAGCGTCAGCAGCGACATCACCCGCAGGAAGACCGGCCCGGCGAAGCGGTCGCGGGCGATGGCGCGCGGCAGGGCCAAGCCGGCGCTGGCGCCCAGCCCCTGCAGCAGCCGCGCCAGCAGCAGCATCGGCCCGCTGCTGGCGAAGGTCGCCAGCACGCCCGCCAGGATGAACAGCGTCAGCCCGCCCAGCAGCACCGGCCGCCGCCCGTGCCGGTCCGACAGCGGCCCGACCACCAGCTGCCCGAGCCCGATGCCGACCAGCACGGCGGAGAGGATCAGCCCGGCCTGCTCGAGCTCGAGCGCCAGGTCGGCGGTGATGCGGCCAAGCGAGGGCACCACCAGGTTGGTCGCCATCTGGCCCAGCGCGGTCAGCGCCATCAGCAACAACAGGGTGCCGGCCGGCAGCGCTGTGCTGCCGGTGGTGGAACTGCTCATTCTGCGTTGATCCCGGGGAGTCTGGTGCCGCGTGCGGAGAGGGCGTCGGCGCACAGGATTCTCGACGCGGCAGGCCTCGTCCAATAATGCTTGGCGGCATGACGATAAGGCGGACTTATGCAAGGGATTGAGCTGCGGCATCTGCGCTGCCTGGTGGCGTTGGCCGAGGAAGGCAGCTTTTCGCGCGCCGCCGCCCGGCTGGGCACGACCCAGCCGGCGGTCAGCCAGCTGCTGAAGCGGCTGGAGGACATGGTCGGCCAGCGGCTGGTGCATCGCGACCGGCTGTCGCTGTCGCTGACCGCGCTGGGCGAGGAGGTGCTGCTGCAGGCGCGCGAGGCGCTGGCCGCGGTCGACGGCGCGCTGGAGGCGACGCGGCGCAGCCTGCGCGGCGAGGCCGGGCGGCTGCGCGTCGGCCTCAGCGTGCCCTCGCTCTATGGCGGGGTGCCGGCGCTGATCCGCCGCCTCCGCGCCGCCCGCCCCGGCGTCGCCGTGGAGATGACCGTGCTGCCCAGCACCGAGCAGCCGGCAGCCCTGCTGGAGCGCCGCGTCGATCTGGCCTTCGGCTGCGCCGATTTGCGGGCCGACGGGCTGGCACGGCGGGTGCTGGCGGACGAGGCCATGCAGGTGGTGCTGCCCGCCTGGCACCGGCTGGCGGGCAGACCGTCCCTGCCGCTGGCGGCGCTGCGCGAGGAAGGCTGGATCATGCCCCCGGCGCCGGTGCCCCTGCGCGACGAGATCCTGGGCGCCTTCCGCGCCGCCGGCTACGCGCCGCGGATCGTGGCGGAAAGCACCGACTTCCTGACCACCTTCGGCCTGGTCATGGCCGATGCCGGGCTGGCGCTCGCCGCCGAAAGCTTCGCCGACTTCGCCGGCCCGGACCTGGTTCTGGTGCCGCTGACCGGGCCGGCGCCGCGGCTGGTGCATGCCCTGGCCC
Organism: Teichococcus deserti; assembly: GCF_001982615.1. Classification (GTDB taxonomy): domain Bacteria; phylum Pseudomonadota; class Alphaproteobacteria; order Acetobacterales; family Acetobacteraceae; genus Pseudoroseomonas; species Pseudoroseomonas deserti. Next base: position 47,206 of record NZ_MLCO01000044.1, read on the forward strand.
ATCGCCAGGACGACCGCTCGCCGGTGCTGCGCGCGCTGCTGGAGATGCTGTGATCAGTCGCAGACATAGCGGTTGAGGGGGTAGGGCTGCCGGGCGAAGGCCGGGCAGAAGGCGCCGACCACCGGCTCGAGCTGCTCGAACAGGATCTTTCCGGATGCGTTCAGCGCTTCCAGCCGCTCGCGGGCGGCTTCGGCCTCGCGCGCCAGCTTCGCCAGGTCCAGCGTCAGCAGGGTCCGGTCCTGCACCACCATCCGCCCGGCGATCATGACATGGCGGACCGAGGTGGCGTCCTCGGCATGCACCAGCTGGTTGACCGTCCAGTTGTGCGGGATCCAGCTGATGGCGGCGAGGTCGAGGAAGACGATATCCGCCTTCATCCCCGGCGCGATGCGGCCGATCCCCTCGAGCCCCAGGGCCCGCGCCGATCCGACGGTCGCGGCGCGGTAGATCTCGTCGGCGCTGGCCCAGCCACGCGGATCCGGCCCCTGGCCCTTGGAGACCATCGAGGCGCCACGCATCGCCTCATACATGTTCTGGTTGTCCGAGCAGCTGGCGCCATCGGTGCCGAGCCCGACATTGACGCCCGCATCCAGCGCCTGGCGCAGCCGGAACAGCCCGTTGCCCAGCCGCATGTTGCTGCCCGGGTTGTGCACCAGCGAGGCGCCGCGATCGGCCATGCGGCGCAGGTCGTCATCGTCCAGCCAGACGGCATGCGCCGCGGTGAAGTCGGGACCGAGCAGGCCTTGCGCATCCAGCTCGGCGACCAGGGTGCGGCCGTAGCGCTGCATCCCGGCCAGCGCCTGCACCTTGCTCTCGCCGACATGGCTGTGCAGCGGCACGCCATGCTCCCGCGCCAGCCGGCCGCAGCCGCAGAGGAATTCGGTCGAGCAATGCAGCGGGATGGTCGGCGCGACCGCGGCACGGATGTCCTGGCCATTCCAGCGCCAGTGGCGCAGCACCTCGGCAATGCCGGCGAGCGTCGCCTCGCCGGCGGGCAGGCGCATCCTGTCGACCGCCGCCTGCAGGGCAGGCGGCAGGCTGTCGCGCAGCCCCGGGATGGCATCGTAGAACGTCGTGTCGGCGACCATCGGGGCCAGCACGGCGCGCATGCCAACCCCGGCATAGGCCTCGGCGGCTGCATCCATGCCGTCGCGGCTCGGGCCAGGGAACTCGTAATAGAGGTCATAGGCCGCGGTGCAGCCCTTCAGCACCATCTCGGCGGCGCAGATCTGCGCCGTCAGCTTCTTGTCGGACAGCGCCCGGTTGCCGCCGATCCAGGGGGCGGCGGCCAGCAGCAGCTCCAGCGTCCAGCGGTCGCCCTGGCCGCGCGCCAGCCCGCCATGGCCATGGGTATGCGCGTTCACCAGGCCGGGATGCAGCAGCAGCCCCGCCGCCTCGATGCGGCGCGCGCCCTCGGGCGCGGCAAGGTCCGGCCCGACCGCGCGGATGATGCCGTCCTCGACCAGGATATCGGCGGGCTCGGCGCGGCGCAGCGCGGGGTCGGTCAGCCGGCCGCCGGCGATCAGGGTGATGCCGGGTTGGATCTCTGCCATGCGAATTCTCCTTCAGGCGGCCGCGGCAGGATAGCCAGGATGGCGGCGCGGGCCATCCGCTGAGGCGGTCGGTTTCTCGCAGGCGGCCATGCTGCGGCGCGAGCATTATGAATCGACATCGCAACAGCCATCTGCATCATGGCCGCCACGAGCAACCGCCGCGCGGGGGTCCCGATGGCGCAGCGCCTGGTGCATTTCGCCTCCAACCGGCTGTGGGACGAGGCGGGCGCCGCTTTCGGCGCCAGCTGCGGCGCGCCGCCGGAACGGCTCTGGCTCGGCGCCGTGCCGGTCGAGGTCCAGCCCGATCCTGAAGGCGACGCCGGCGCGGTGGGCGCGCCGCTGGTCAGCGGCATCGATGATTTCGGCGCGCCCGGCGGCACGGCTGAGGCGGTGCTGGCCGACTGGCTGGACCGGGCCGAAGCGGCCGACGCCGTGCCGCTGCTGACCGTGCATGGCTTCAACTACAGCTTCGCGGAATCCTGCGCGCGCGCCGGCAATTTCTGCGACGTGGTCGAGGCGGTGGCCGGGCAGCGCCTGGCGCCGCTGGCCTTCTGCTGGCCGAGCAACGGCGTGGGCAGCATCGACGAATACCGCCGCGACCAGCAGGATTGCGACAGCTCCGGCCCGGCGCTCGCCCGGCTGATCCGGCAGATCGCGCTGGCCGCCGCCGGCCGGGCGCGCAAGCCGGCCTATCTGGCGCATTCCATGGGCGCGCGCGCCACGCGCTGCGCCATGCAGGCGCTGGCGGCCGCCGGCCCGCTGCCGGCGGCGCCCGTCTTCGCCCAGGCCGTCATCATCGCCGGCGACGAGGCGGTGACGGCGCTGGAGCCCGGCGGCCCGCTCTGGCCGCTGGCGGATATCGCCGACTGGGTGACCATCGGCGTCTTCGCCGACGACGCCACCCTGACGAAGATCAGCGGACATCTGAACGGGGTGGCGAGGCTGGGCGCCGCCGGGCCGCTGACCCCGCCGCCACCGGAAAGCCGGGTCTTCGTGGTCGATTACGGCATGGCGGTTGCCTGGAAGGAGGCGCCGGGCGCCACCAGCTGGAACTTCGTCGGCCACCAGTACTACCGCAACGACCCCCTGGTGATCCGCGACCTGGCTGCGGCCCTGGGCGGCACCGCCTCGCCCGAGCGCATCGCCCGCCGCCGCTGGGCCCGCGTCGAGCCGGGCTATGCCATCCGGGAGATCGCCGGGCGGCTCTACCTGGTCTGACCCGCTTCCCCCGGCCACTTCCCCCCGGCCCCTTCCCC
>NZ_MLCO01000439.1 GCF_001982615.1 Teichococcus deserti
CAAGCAGCGGCCGGCTTACGCTATGACCGCTAGTCTCTTGGGCTCGGAGATTTGTATAAGAGCCCGGCGCGAGCCGCTCCCCCCCGAGCAGGCCGCGGTCGAGCGGCGCGAGCAGGCCCGGCAACTGGAAGCCGCCCGCCAGGCCGCGCTGCCCGCCCCGGGCCCGGCGCCCTCGGCCAGCGGCGGCCGCGCCGTCCCCGTGGCCGGCACGCTGTCGCGCGATTTCGGCGACAGCGGCGCCGGCGGCCCGGCCCGCGGCCTGACCTATGCGGCGCCCGCCGGGGCGCGCGTGGTCAGCCCCTGCCAGGGCAGCATCGCCTTCGCCGGCCCGTTCCGCTCCTACGGCAAGCTGGTGATCGTCGATTGCGGCGGCGGGGTGCATTTCGTCCTGGCCGGCCTGGACCGCCTGGATGCCGAGACCGGCGCCCGGGTGCTGCCCGGCGAGCCGGTCGGCCAGCTCGGCGCGGCGGAGGAAAACGGCCGCGCCTCGCTCTATGTCGAGCTGCGGCGCAACGGCACGCCGGCCGATCCGAAGGGCTGGTTCCGCTCGCGTGGCTGAGGCTTCGAGGTTAAGTTTAGGTCATGCTCGGCCGCGGGATGCCGCCTGGCAGTGAATTTCTGGCAGGCTGGGGCAATCTTGGACCAGCAACCTCGCATCGCGACGGCGAATTGCGGCACACGTGATTGTCGAAAAAGGTTTCAATTTGCCCCTTGCACAGGAAGCCGCTCTAAGGTGTCTCGCTAGGCCGTCGAATGCTCGCGGCAGAAGGATCGTTGACCGGCATGAGGGGTCACCGCATGAAGCCTAAGATGCGCATGGTCGGCGTGGTGGGGGCGGCTTTCGTCGCCGGCACCGTGCTCGGCCCGGTGGTGATGCCGCCCGTGGTGTCCGCCTTCGCCCAGGAGGCCGGCAACCGCGCCGAGACCTACCGGCTGCTGAACCTGTTCGGCGACATCTTCGAGCGCGTCCGCGCCGAGTATGTCGAGCCGGTGAACGACCGCGAGGTCATCGAATCCGCGATCAACGGCATGCTGCAGGGCCTCGACCCGCATAGCAGCTACATGAACGCCCGCTCCTTCCGCGACATGCAGGTGCAGACCCGCGGCGAGTTCGGCGGCCTCGGCATCGAGGTCAGCCAGGAAGGCGGCTACGTCAAGGTCATCAGCCCGATCGACGACACGCCCGCCGCCAAGGCCGGCGTCAAGCCGGGCGACCTGATCACCCACCTGAACGGCAATTCGGTGCAGGGCCTGACCCTGCAGGAAGCGGTCGAGCAGATGCGCGGCGAGCGCGGCAGCAGCATCAAGCTGACCATCCGCCGCCCCGGCACCGAATCCCCGATCGAGCTCAGCCTGACCCGCGACGTGATCCGCCCGCAGGTCGCCCGCTTCCGCATGGAGGGCGAGGATGTCGGCTATGTCCGCCTCTCCTCCTTCAACGAGCAGACCGAGGGCGCGCTGCGCCGCGCCGTCAGCACGCTGCGCCAGCAGGCCGGCAACAACCTGAAGGGCATCATCCTCGACCTGCGCAACAACCCGGGCGGGCTGCTCGACCAGGCCGTCCAGGTCTCCGACGACTTCCTGGAGCGCGGCGAGATCGTCTCGACGCGGGCCCGCCGCGCCGACGACGCGCAGCGCTGGAACGCCAAGCCGGGCGACATCGCCGACGGTCTGCGGGTGATCGTGCTGATCAACGGCGGCTCCGCCTCGGCCTCCGAGATCGTCGCCGGCGCCCTGCAGGACCACCGCCGCGCCGTGGTGCTGGGCACCAAGTCCTTCGGCAAGGGCTCGGTTCAGACCGTCATGCCGATCCCCGGCAACGGCGCCATCCGCCTGACCACCGCGCGCTACTACACGCCGTCCGGCCGCTCGATCCAGGCGACCGGCATCACGCCCGACATCGAGGTGCTGGCCACCCGCGAGGAAGGCAACGCCCCGCTGCGCGACCGCGAGGCCGATCTGCGCCGCGCGCTGCGCAACGACAACGGCACCAATGGCAGCACCGAAGCGCCGCCGCTGCCGCCGCTGAACCTGCCCGCCGGCGTGCAGGACAAGGTCAGCCGCCTGCCGCCCGAGGGCGCGCCGGCCTTCGACCCGACCAAGCCGGAGACCGACTTCCAGCTGCAGCAGGCCGCGGGTCTCTTGCGCGCCTGGTCGACCGCCGACCCGCAGCGCCGCGCGGCGCGGTGACCCTGGCCGGCTAGAAGGAAGGCGACGCCGGCATGGCGACCTCGAACCGTTCCGGGGAAGCCGCTTCCGGCGCCGCCGCCTCCAGCCGCATCGGCGCGGCGCCCAGCAGGGCGCTCGCCACCATTCCGATGGCCGCCGCGCCCGATCCGGGCAACCGCCTGGCCTGGCGCGCGCTGGGCGGCTTCTGGCTGCTGGTCCTTGGCGGCGCCGCCTGCACCATCGCCACCCTGCACCGCCTGGGCCCGCCCGAAGCCGCCGCCCCCAGCCGCAGCCTGGCCGCGGTGCAGAGCCTGCCCCCGGCCAGCCCCGCCGCCCCGCTGCCGCCGCCCGCGCCCGTCGCAACCGCCCCGGACCGCGCGGCCAGCGCCGCCCCGGCCCCGCGGCCCGGGGCGGTTGCGACGGGCGCGGGCGGCGGCCGCGCGGCTGCCCCTTATACACCTCTGCCGCTGCCGACGATCCTACGCCTGTCGCACTCGCCGCTCGCCGTCTCATTA
>NZ_MLCO01000440.1 GCF_001982615.1 Teichococcus deserti
CGGCATCCACAACATCCGCAGCACCTGCATCTGCCCGGGCGAGGTGGTCACCCCGATCCTCGACTTCCGCCCCGAGCCGGTCTCGGCCGAGGACCGCGCCCGCATGCTGCAGCCGGAGGACATCGCCGCCGCGGTGCTCTTCGTCGCCAATCTGCCGGACCGCGTCTGCATCAACGAGATCCTGGCGACGCCCACCTGGAACCGTTTCCAGGCGCCGCTGGCGCAGAAGGTGGCAGCCATGGCCTGACCACGACCCGGCCGGGGCGACACGCCCCGGCCGGCGCTTTCCCTGCCGTGAGGGCTTGTCACGCCGCGCCATCGCGCCATGCTGACCGGACCAAGAAAGCAAAGCAGGAAACGCCTATGACCCCGGTGCTGGTCCCCGCCCCGCAGCTCGAAGCCCTGGTCCGCGACATCTTCATCGCGGCCGGCGGCAGCCAGGAGGAATCGGCGGGCATCGCCCATCACCTGCTCGGCGCCAATCTGGCGGGGCATGACAGCCACGGCGTGGTCCGCGTTCCCCGCTATGTCGAATGGCTGCAGGCCGGCCACGTCTTCCTCGGCCGCTCGGCCAAGGTGGTGACCGATGGCGGCGCCTTCGCGCTCCTCGACGCCGAGTTCGGCTTCGGCCAGACGGTGGCCGCCGAGGCCACCCGCCTGGGCATCGCCCGGGCCAAGCAGCACGGCGCCGCGGTCATCGCGCTGCGCAACGCCGGCCATGTCGGCCGCATCGGCCATTACGCCGAGATGGCGCTGGCCGAGGGCCTGCTGTCGATCCACCTGGTCAATGTAGCCGGCTCCACCCTGGTCGCCCCCTTCGGCGGCGTCGAGCGGCGCTTCTCCACCGCCCCCGTCGCCATCGGCGCGCCGCTGGACGGGCGGCCGATCGTGCTGGACTTCGCCACCTCCCGCGTCGCCGAGGGCAAGGTCCTGGTCGCCTCCAACGGTGGCAAGCCGCTGCCGGAGGATTCGCTGATCGGCCCCGACGGCGAGCTCACCGGCGACCCGCACATGCTCTACGGCGAATACGACAAGATCGGGCCGCGCAACGCCGCCGGCGGCCTCGGCGCCATCCGCGCCTTCGGCGAGCACAAGGGCTCCGGCCTGGCGCTGATGTGCGAGCTGCTGGCCGGCGCCTTCACCGCCGGCGGCTGCTCCGGCCCGGTCGCCGAGCGTGGCCGCATCTGCAACGGCATGCTGTCCATCTATCTCTCGCCCGAGCATTTCGGCACCCAGGCGGAGTTCCAGCGCATGGGGCGGAACTATGTCGACTGGGTCGCCTCCTCCCGCCCGGCCGACCCGGCCTATCCGGTGCTGCTGCCCGGCGAGCCCGAGGCCGCCACCCGCGCCGCCCGCCTGGCGGACGGCGTGCCGCTGCAGCCCGACACCTGGACCGGCATCCTGCAGACCGCCGAGCGCCTCGGGGTTGCGGTTCCGGCCTGAGGCCCACAGCTTTCGGGGGATGCCGCATCCCCCGCCCCGCTTCGGCGCAATCCCGCCATTTTCGCGTGAAGAATGGCGCCTGTGACCACCCCGATCCT
>NZ_MLCO01000441.1 GCF_001982615.1 Teichococcus deserti
CACGTGGACACGGCAGTCTGACAGAAAAAAGAAGGGGTCCAGGGGAATTCATTCCCCTGGCCTGCCCAGCCCCTTACTTCGCCAAGACCAAAGCTTCCTTCGACGCCCGGTCGATCTCGTTGCGATGCCGCGGCAGCGCCCCGGGATGCTCGCGCTGCAGCCAGTCGATCATCTTCTCCCGCACCTCGCAGCGCAGGTCGAAGGCGCGGCCGGCATTGCCGGCGCTGACCAGCATGCGCACCTCCATGGTCTCCTGGCGGAAGTCGGTGACCTGCATGTTCACCACCTTGCCGTCCCAGCGGCTGGAATTGCGGGCGATCTCCTCCAGCTTCTCGCGCATCTTCCCGATCGGCGCCGAGTAGTCGACATAGAGCATCACCGTGCCGATCAGGGCGCTGCCCTCGCGGGTCCAGTTCTGGAAGGGGTGCTCGATGAAGTAGGACAGCGGCAGCACCATGCGCCGCCAGTCCCAGAGGCGGACGACGACATAGGTCGAGGAGATCTCCTCGACATTGCCCCATTCGCCCTCGACGATCACCGCGTCTTCCAGGCGGATCGGTTGTGTGATGGCCAGCTGGATGCCGGCGATCAGGTTCTTCAGCAGCGGCTGCAGCGCCAGGCCGACGACCAGGCCGGCAGCGCCCGCCGAGGCCAGCAGCGACACGCCGTATTGGCGCACCCCGTCGAAGGTCATCAGCGCGGCGGCGGTGGTGATCACCACGATCAGGGTTGCCGCCACCCGCTTCAGGATGCGGGACTGCGTGGCGTGCTTGCGCGCCAGCAGGTTGTCCTCGGCCTCGATCTTGTATTTGCGCAGATAGACGGTGGTCCAGATATGCAGCGCGGTCAGCGCCGCCCAGCCGACGCCGCCGATGAACAGCACCAGCAGGATGTGCCGCAGCACCGTCGTCTGGCCGGGCGTCAGCGGCGCGATGCCGGCGGCGATGGACAGGAAGAAGACCATCAGCGCCAGGCGCACCGGCCCTTCGGTGCGGCTGACCAGGGAGCGCCAGAACAGGTCGCGCTCGGCCACCAGCCGCGTCAGCACCCGGTAGAGCAGCCGGTGCACGCCGAGGGCGACCATCGCCCCCACCGCCAGCACCAGCAGGCTCACGGCCCAGGGCGGCGCCCAGGCCAGGGAATCGACCGCCTGCTGGCCGATATCGTCGATCTGCTCGAGCATCACGCCTCCCGCTTCTCGCGCCCTGTCAATGCGGAGCCGGGGGCCGCGTTTCCAGGGGCAGGCACGGGAAGGTGAGGTCAGGCCGCTAGAACGCTGATAATAGCCGGCTTCGGCAGCGCAGCGAAATGCCGTCCTATTCGGCGGGGATGGTCTTGTCGCCGGCGCCGAGCGCCCGCTGCATCACCACCACATCCAGCCAGCGGCCGAACTTGAAGCCGGTCGCGCGCAGCAGCCCGACCTGGCGGAAGCCCAGCGACAGGTGCAGGCCGACCGAGCCGACATTCTCCGAATCGCCGATCACCGCGAAGCACTGGCGGAAGCCGGCGGCCTCGGCGCGCTCCAGCAGGGCGGCGACCAGGCTCTTGCCCAGGCCCTGGCCGTGCACGTCGTGGCGCACATGGATCTGGTCCTCGGCGGCGAAGCGGGAGGCGGCGCCGTCGCGCATGGTCTGGAAGAAGCCGAAGCCCAGCACCTCGCCCTGCTCCTCGGCCACCAGCCAGGCCCAGCCGGCCTGCTGGATGCGGGCCAGGCGGCGCGCCATCTCGGCCTGGTCGGGCGGGACCGTCTCGAAGGTGCCGGTGCCGGTCAGGACGTGATGGGCATAGAGGGCGGTGATCGCCGGCAGGTCCTGGTCGGTGGCGTCGCGCAGCGGCATGCAGGGTCTCCGGCCGGGGAAGAGGTCTCGATGCTTCCCCAGGGGTAAGGGGGCCGGCGGCGGCGGGCAAGGGGGCGGCCGGATGGCGCCCCCTGCCCCAAGCTTCAGCGCGTGCGCAGCAGTTCCGGCACGTGCAGCAGGATGAACTCGTTGTCGTCGGCGCGCGACAGGTGGCGGCCGGCGCTGAAGGGCAGGTTGTTGTCGTTGGCCACGATGATGTGCTCGGCATCCACCATCGCCACGTCCTCGATGGTGAAGAAGGGGAAGCCGAAGCGGTCACGCGGCGCATCGGCCGCCCGGTCGCCGCGCTGGCGGGCCAGGTTTCCGGGGTCGCGGATGTCCATCAGGTCGATATGGGCGAGCTTGGCGACATAGCCCTCGGCATCCACCGCGCCCAGGTCGACCAGGTAGATGCGCTTGAAGCGGGCCGGCGCGTGGAAGCAGGTGGGCGGGGTGGCGGCGGCGTGCTGGCCGGCGGCGCAGGCGAGCGACGGGTCGCCCTCGCCATTGTCGCGCTCGATCACCAAAGCGCGGCGCTCGTCGATGAAGTTGAAGTCGCCGATGGCGGTCGCGCCCGGCTCCAGCCGGTACTTCACGCTGCGGCCGGTCCAGGCGCCGCGGGCGGTGTCGAACTCGATCATGCGCAGGAAGGCGCCTTCCGGCTGGCCGGAGGCAGCCAGCACCGGCTTCTCCAGCAGGGCCCAGAGGCGGCTGCCATCGGGCAGCATGGCCATCCCCTCATAGCCGCCGGAGCGCTGCGACTGGAAGGCGACGCCGGCCGTCGGGCTGGCCGGCACCTGCAGCGACGGGTGGTCGGGGCTGCGGATGGCGCGGCCTTCGAGCTGGGTCTCGACCACCTGCTGGACGCGGCCGGCCATGTCGACGCGGATCAGGAAGGGGCCGAACTCCTCGCCGATCCAGAAGCCGCCATTGTTCGGGATCGGCTGGATGCTCTCGGGGTCGAAGTCGCTGCCGGTCAGGTAGCGGGCATCGGTGCCCTCATGGGCGATGCGGAAGGGCACGCGGCGGCCGGGGTCGGACAGGAAGATGGTCTGCTCGACGGCGACTTGGCCGCTGCGGAAATCGGGCCGCACTTTGTGGAACATCAGCAGCGCGTCGCCGCTGTTGCGCTTGGTGCCGAAGCCGTTGTCGGTCAGCACCCAATAGGCGCCGGGCTCGCTGTGCACCGGCTTGATGCCGGAGAAGCCCTGGACCGGCTGGCCGATGAAGGGCAGCGAGATGCCGGTGGGGCGGCCTTCCGGGGCCGGGCCGGTGGTGCCGGGGATGCTGCCCGGGCGGTCGACGCGGCCCTCGGGCCCGGTGAACTTGCCGGACACCATGGCGTCGCGCGGCGCGTCGGCGGGCGGCAGGGCCATGGCGTAGGCGGGGAGGACGGCATGGCCGGCCAGGCGCGCCGGCAGCTGCTGGTCGGCGAAAGCGGTGCCGCCCAGCCCGAGCAGGGCGGTGGCGGCGAGCAGGACAGCGCGCATCGCGGGGATTCCTTCAGGACGTCGTCGATGGACGCGGCTGTTAGAGTCCCCGTGTTGCGCCGGCTTGACGGCTTGATGACGAAATCGCGGAACCGATTACCGGGCTACCGTGTCGGCCATGCGGGCGCCACGCCGGCCGAGCCGCTGCTCCGGCCCGGTGGTGGTGTCATGCGCCGTCTGGTGCTCCATCTCGGCGTTCAGCTCGGCGCCGACCAGGACAATGATGGCGGAGAGCCAGATCCAGGTCATGAAGCCGATGACGGCGCCGAGCGACCCATAGGTCGCGTCGTAATTGCCGAAGGAGCCGACATACCAGGAGAAGCCGGCCGACAGGATGGCCCAGGCCACCGCGGCGAAGACGCCACCCCAGCTGACCCAGCGCCAGCGCGCCTTCTCGCGGCTGGGGCCGAAGCGGTAGAGGGTGGCCAGCAGCCCGGTGATGCAGGCCAGCAGCAGCGGCCAGCGCGCCAGGCGCAGCAGCCATTCGGTGCTGCTCTCGAGGCCGGCGAAGCGCAGCACCACCGGCAGCACGACGATCGAGCTCATCGCCAGGATGATGAAGAGCAGCGCGCCCAGGGTGAAGCCCAGGGTGATGACGGTGCGCCAGACGAAGCCGCGCTTCTCATCCTCCTCGTAGACGATGTTCAGCGCGTCGAACATCGCCTTGGTGCCCTGGTTGGCCGACCACAGCGCGACGCCCAGGCCGGCGATGGCGCCGAAGCCGAGCTTGGCCGGCTCGCCGCTGGTCAGCCGCTTCAGCTGCTCGTCCAGGATGTTCAGCCCGCCCTCGGGCACGAAGCCGGCGAGCTGCTGCAGGTGGGTGGCGACCGTCGCCGGATCGGCGAAGAGGCCGTAGATCGAGACCAGCGCCGTCAGCGCCGGGAACACCGAGAGCAGGGCATAGAAGGTGATGCCCGCCGCCTCGGTCATCACCCGGTCCTCGTTGGCTTCGATCGCCGTGCGCTTGAGGATGCTCCACCAACCGCGCGCCGGGATCTGCGCCGGGCTGCGGGCGCGGCGGCCCTCGGCGCCGGAGGCGCCCGGCGCCGTCGTCCGGGCCTGCGCCACGGCCGGCTTGCCTTCCGGCGCCAGGCCGTCCGGCACCAGGGAATCGGCGGGAGGCGCGGCGGAGCTCTTGGTGATGGACATCGGCCGTGATCCTGGGCGGTCGGAAAAAGGGCTGCGCCTGTGCAATGACGCTGCCCGTGCAACGACGCGACCGGCGGAAGGTTCCGTCGCAACGCAGCGAGCATGGTAGATGATGCATCTCCTACAATTGATCTTCGACGCGTCACAATAATATGACAGAACAACACCCAATGGAAATAGAAATGCGGCAGAAAATTGGCAAAACAGTCTCACAGAAAATTCGGAAATCCTGACAGACGCGTGTTTTGAATCTGCAAGCTTCCGAAAAGAACTTGCCCTGCAGCAGCCCGGACTGTTCCGGGCGTCGGAAGAAGGAAGCGCTGCATGAGCGATCGCCCCGGACTGCAAGGAGATGCGCCGCAAGGATTGTCAGGGCTGGGCGCGGCGTCGGACGACCGGGCGATCGGCCAGTTCTCCGGCGAGATTGACGACGCCGCCACCGTGCTGGACGGCATGCTGCACGGCACCGGCGTCGCCAACGGGCTGAGCAACCTGGCCTGGGGCGCGCGGCTGGCCGATATCGCCGACCATGCCTGGCATGGCGAATTCGACGAGGTGACGGTCGACAGCTTCGGCCTGGTCGGCAGCGCCGGCGGCGCGGCGGTGGGCGGCGCGGTGGGCGGCAGCCTGGGCGGGCTGCTGGGCGGCAGCGCCGGCGCGACCACGGGCAGCGTGGTGCCGGGCGCCGGCACGCTGACGGTCGGCGCGGCCGGCGCCGGCACCGGCGTGGTGGTGGGCACCGGCGTCGGCACCGTGCTGGGCGGCTATTGGGGCGGCGAGATCGGCGAGGGCGCCGGCCGCGCCACCGTCGACCTGGCCGGTCAGGTCTCCGACTATTTCGGCTGGGGCGACGGCTTCACCGACGTCTCCATCGGCAAGGGCGACCGGCTGGACGGCGCCAGCGCCTTCGACAGCCCGGCGCTGAGCGATTTTGACAGCGGTCGCTTCGGCGACGGCTTTGACGCTGGCCGCTTCGGCGACAGCTTCGACAACGGCCGGTTCGGGGACTTCGACAGCGGGCGCTTCGGCGGGTCCGGGGCCAGCCTGTCCGGCTTCACCGACTGGTCGGGCGATTACGGCTTCGGCGACAGCGTCTCCGACGATATCGGCGGCTTCTCCGACCCCGGCTTCAACAGCGGCTACAACGACGATAGCGGGGGCGGCGACAGCAGCTTCGACAGCGGGCGCTTCGGCGGCGATGACGGCAGCGGCAGCCTGGGCGGCGGCTTCACCGACTGGTCGGGCGACTACGGCTTCGGCGACAGCGTTTCCGACGAAGCCAGTGGCTTCTCCGACCCGGGCTTCAACAGCGGCTACAACGACTACAGCGCCAGCGACAGCAGCTTCGACAGCGGCCGCTTCGGCGGCGACGATGACGATGGCTACAGCGGCTATAGCGGCGGCGGCTTCACCGACTGGTCGGGCGACTACGGCTACGGCGACAGCGTTTCCGACGATGTCGGCGGCTTCTCCGATCCCGGCTTCAACAGCGGCTACAACGACTACGGCGACAGCGATTACGGCAGCGCCGGCCTCTGGTGAGGCCGGCGGCCGCGGCGCCGCCTCTCACGGCGTCGCGGTCAGGGCCTGCTGCATCTGGTCGAAGGAGGCGGCCACCGCCGGCTCGCTTTCCTTCGCCTGCAGCCGGCTGGCTTCGGCGGCCAGGCGCAGGCGGGCCTCGTCGGTCAGGCCCGGGCGCAGCAGCGGCAGGTCGGTTGCCACCACCTCGGCCATGCGGCGGCGGTTCTCCGTGCTGAAGCCGGGCTCGTCCAGCATCCGCAGCATGCCGGCGATCACCTGCGACAGGCCGAGCTGCATCCGCCGCATCCCCTCCTCCTGCTGCGGCGTCAGCGCGCCGGGGGGCGGGAAACGGCCGGCGGCCTGCAGCTCCTGCACCAGGCTGGCCTGGGCGCGGTAGAGGAAGGTGGTGGCCAGCACCAGCTCCGCCTGCAGCCTGCCCTGCATCGCCGCCGGGTCGGGGGCGCGCTGCACCACGGTCAGGTAGTTGCGCACCGCCCGGCTGGCCAGCTGGATCCACTGCATCAGATCGGGGGTGCCCTGGCCCTGCTGCGGCCGGCCGGCCAGCAGCGCCTCGCTGTCGAACAGCCGCTCCAGCATCGCCCGGCCGGCGGGGTCGGACAGCCGCGGCAGCTGCTCCAGCGGCGCGCCGGGCGGAGCCGCCTGGTCGAAGTCGCGGAAGGCCGACTGCGCCGCCGCCAGCGCCCCGGGCGAGACCTCGGCCGCCGCCGGGACCGCGGCGAGCAGCAGCAGGGAGAGCAAAGCGG
>NZ_MLCO01000442.1 GCF_001982615.1 Teichococcus deserti
GCCCCCACACCGCCCCCGGGCCTGGCCCTGCTGCGCATCGGGCTGAACGACTTCAAGGCGGTGAACGACCTCTACGGCCATGCCGCCGGCGACGCGGTGCTGCGCGGCTACGCCCAGCGCCTGGCCGCCCTGCTGCCGGCCGAGGGCGTGCCGGCGCGGCTGGGCGGCGACGAGTTCGCCGTGCTGCTGCCCTTCGCCGAGGAGGCCGAGGTCACCGCCCTGCTCGGCCGGATCGAGGCCCTGGCGGAGCAGCCGGAGCAGATCGGCGGCGCCAGCATCGGCGTGACCGCGGCGATCGGCATCGCGCTGCATCCGGCCGATGCCGCCAATGCCGAGGCGCTGCTGGCGAATGCCGATGTCGCGCTGCAGCGCGCCAAGATCCTGCCCGGACGCCCCGCCTGCTTCTACCAGGCCGGCATGGACGCCCGGGTGCGCGAGCGCCGCCGCCTGGCCGAGGATCTGCGCGGCGCCCAGGCCGCCGGCGAGCTGATGCTGTTCTTCCAGCCGCAGGTGATGGTCGCCACCGGCCACTGCTTCGGCCATGAGGTGCTGATGCGCTGGCAGCATCCGGCGCAGGGCTTCGTCCCCCCCGACCGCTTCATCCCGCTGGCCGAGGAGAACGGGCTGATCCTGCAGCTGGGCGAATGGGCGCTGCGCGAGGCCTGCCGCGCCGCCGCCGCCGAGCCGCGGCTGGGGCGGGTGGCGGTGAACATCTCGCCGACCCAGTTCCGCCATCCCGACCTGCCGGCCATGGTCGCCAGCGCCCTGGCGGAGAGCGGCCTGCCGCCCAGCCGGCTGGAGATCGAGATCACCGAAAGCACGCTGATGGGCGACAGCCGGCGCGCGCTGGAGATCCTGCGGCAGATCACCGAGCTCGGCGTCGGCATCGCCATGGACGATTTCGGCACCGGCTATTCCTCGCTGGGGACGCTGCGCGCCTTCCCCTTCGACAAGATCAAGCTGGACCGCAGCTTCATCCGCGAGATCGGCGAGAGCGCCCAGGCGCTGGCCATCCTGCGCGCCGTGCTGGACATGGGCCAGGGGCTGGGCGTGCCGGTGCTGGCCGAGGGCGTCGAGACGCCGGAGCAGCTGCAGCGCCTGCGCGACGAGGGCTGCGCCGAGGCGCAGGGCTATCTGTTCGGCCGCCCGGCGCCGCTGGCGGCGCTGGTGCTGCCGCCGGGACGGGAGAGGGTCGCCTGAGCGGCGACCCCTCTCACCTCACTGGCCGCGGTTGACGCGCAGCGGCCCGAAGCTCTGGCTGACCGGCATGACCTGCAGCGTGTTGACGTTGACCCGCGCCGGCCGGCTGGAGACCCAGTGGACGGCGTCGGCAATGTCTTCCGGCGTCAGCGCATCGGCGCCCTGGTAGATGGCGGCCGCCTTGGCGTCGTCGCCGAAGCGGACGTTCGAGAATTCGGTGCCGCCGACCAGGCCGGGCTCGATGTCGGTGACCCGCACCGCGGTGCCGAAGAGGTCGGCGCGCAGGTTCAGGCTGAACTGGCGGACGAAGGCCTTGGTCGCGCCATAGACATTGCCGCCCGGATAGGGGAACTCGCCCGCCGTCGAGCCGATATTCACCACATGGCCGCGGTTGCGCGCCACCATGCCGGGCAGCACCGCATGGGTCATCGCCACCAGCCCCTTGGTGTTGGTGTCGATCATCGTCTCCCAGTCGGAGAGGCTGGCGCGCTGCGCCGGCTCCAGCCCCAGCGCCAGCCCGGCATTGTTGACCAGCACGTCGATCTCCGACCATGCGGCCGGCAGCCCGGCAATAGCGGCGGCGATGGCGGCCGAATCGCGGATGTCGAGCGCCAGCGGATGGACGCGGTCGGGGCCGAGCTCGGCGGCCAGCGCCTGCAGCCGCTCGGCGCGGCGGCCGAGGGCGATGATGCGGGCGCCGTCCTGGGCGAAGCGGCGGGCGATGGCGGCGCCGAAGCCGGCGGTCGCGCCGGTGACGAGAATCAGCATGGTGGAAGCTCTCCTGCCCCAAGGGACCGCCCAAGGGTTTCCCCCGGTATGGCAGCGCTTTTCCGGAGCGGGAAGCCGCCTCAGCCGACCCGCAGCAGGGCCGGGCCGCGGGCGCGCAGCCAGGCCTGGGCCGCCTCGTGATGCGGCGACAGCCTGGCCAGCGCCGCCCAGAAGCGCGGCGAATGGTTGAGCTCCCGCAGATGCGCGACCTCATGCGCGACGACGTAGTCCAGCACCCAGTCAGGCGCCATCACCAGCCGCCAGGAAAAGGCCAGCGTGCCGTCGGGGGCGCAGCTGGCCCAGCGGGTCCGGGTGTCCTTCAGCCGCACGGGGCCCGGCACCACGCCGAGGCTTTCGGCATGGCGGCGGACCCGGGGGCGGATGCGGCGGTCGGCCTCCGCCTGCAGCAGGTCGAGCAGCTGGGAAGCT
>NZ_MLCO01000443.1 GCF_001982615.1 Teichococcus deserti
GCGCCTGCTGAACCGGGTCTGGGAGGCCGGGCTCGGCCATGCCCGGCTGCTATCCCTGGCAGCGCAGCTGGGCGCCGATGTGCCGGTCTGCCTGGACAGCCGCCCGGCCCGCATGGGTGGCATCGGCGAGGTGCTGACCCCGGCGCCCGCCCTGCCCCCGGCCGGGCTGCTGCTGGCCAATCCGCGCATCCCGCTGGCGACGCCGGCCGTGTTCCGCGCCCGCGCCGGCGGTTTTTCCGGCTATGCCACGCTGCCGACCGGCTGGGCCGACGCTGGCGCCATGGCCGCGGAGCTGGCCGCCTGCCGCAACGACCTGGAGGCGGCGGCGATCTCGCTCTGCCCGCCGGTGGCCGGCCTGCTGGACGCCATCCGCGCCCTGCCCGGCTGCCTGCTGGCGCGGATGAGCGGCTCGGGCGCCACCTGCTTCGGCCTGTTCGCCACGCCGGAAGCCGCCCATGCCGCGGCCTCCGGGCTGCCCGGGACCTGCTGGCGCTGGGGAGGGGGCTTTACGACAGGGCCCTCCGCCCTTTATTCACCCCCCGACGGTCCCGCCTGACGGGATCTCTGCTGGGGCGTAGCCAAGCGGTAAGGCAGCGGTTTTTGGTACCGCCATTCCCAGGTTCGAATCCTGGCGCCCCAATCTCTCCCCTCTCTGCTTCGCCCCCTCACTGTGCCAGCATCGCCGAGATGTTCGACGCCCTCGTCGGATAGGCGGTGATCATCGCGCGCAGCGCCGCCGCATCCATCCCGTGCCGCAGCGCCAGGCCGAACAGCGAGATGACGTCCGCCGCCTCCGGCCCCAGCAGATGCGCGCCCAGCAGCCGCTCGCTGCCCGGCTCGACCAGCAGCTTGTAGGCGGCGCAGGGCTCGGCCACCCGGCGCACCGACTGGAAGTCGGACATCTCGCCCTGCCGGAGCTCATAGGCCTGCCCGGCCTCGCGCGCCGCCGCCTCGGTCAGGCCGACGCCGGCCAGCGGCGGCAGGGTGAAGACGGCGCTGGGCACCGGCCCCTCGGCGGGCCGCGCCACGCAGCCCTCCAGCAGGGACTTCGCCACCGCCTTGGCGTCATGCGTCGCGATCGGCGTCAGCGCCGGGCCGACGCCGGCCACATCGCCGGCGGCGAAGATGCGGTCGTTGCCGCGCGTGCGCAGGAATTCGTCCAGCACCAGCCGGCCCTTCTCCACGGTCACCCCGGCGGCTGCCAGCTCCAGCCCGTCCAGCGCCGGCGCCCGGCCCAGCCCGTGCAGCACCCGCGCGGCGGAAAAGCTCTGCCCGTCCTCGCCCTCGACGCGGAAGCCGCCCGCCTCGGCGTGGATGGCGCGCGCCTTGAAGCCGGTGGTCACCTCGATGCCCAGCCGGCGGCCATGCGCCACCAGCCGCTTCACCAGATCGGGGTCGAATGCCTCCAGCGGCCGGTCGGCGGCTTCCAGGATGCGCACCTTGGCCCCGGCGCGCGCCGCCAGATGCGCGCATTCGAAAGCGATGAAGCCGCCGCCGATGAAGATCAGGCTGGCCGGCATCGCGGAAAACTCGAGGAAATCGTCGCTGGTGGCGAGGTGCCCGGCGCCCTCGATCGGCACCCGCATCGGATGCGCGCCGGTCGCCAGCAGGAAATGCCGCGCTTCCAGCCGCTGGCCTGCCACCTCCAGCGCATCGGGCGCGACGAAGCGGGGCTGCCCTTCGATCGCCTCGATCCCGGCCTTTTCCAGCGCGTCCCGCCGGTTCTTCGGCACCGGCGCGG
>NZ_MLCO01000444.1 GCF_001982615.1 Teichococcus deserti
GCCGGCGCCAAGTATCGCGGCGAGTTCGAGGAGCGGCTGAAGGGCGTGCTCACCGAGGTCGAGACCGCCGCCGGCGAGATCATCTTGTTCATCGACGAGATGCACACGCTGATCGGGGCAGGCAAGGCCGACGGGGCGATGGACGCCTCCAACCTGCTGAAGCCGGCGCTGGCCCGCGGCGAGCTGCATTGCATCGGCGCGACCACCCTCGACGAGTACCGCAAGCATGTGGAGAAGGACGCGGCGCTCGCCCGTCGCTTCCAGCCGGTCTTCGTCGGCGAGCCCAGCGTCGAGGACACCGTCTCGATCCTGCGCGGCATCAAGGAGAAGTACGAGCTGCACCATGGGGTGCGGATCGCCGACAGCGCCCTGGTGGCCGCCGCGACCCTGTCGAACCGCTACATCACCGACCGCTTCCTGCCTGACAAGGCGATCGACCTGGTCGACGAGGCGGC
>NZ_MLCO01000445.1 GCF_001982615.1 Teichococcus deserti
GTTCATGCTGGATCCTGGGATGGGCCGGGCGGGCCATCGAAGCTGCGGACCCGCCGGGCGAAGCCATGCAGCGGCAGCTCCAGCAGCGCATCCGGCAGCGCCACGCGCAGCGCCGCCGCCGGCCGGCCCTCGTCGAGGGTGGCCACCACCTCGCCCTCCCGCCCGTCGGCCAGCACCAGCCGGGCGCCGCGGAAGCCGAAGCGCACCACCCGGGCGTTCAGCTGCGGCAGGCCGAGCAGCCGCGTGGTGCAGCCCGGCACCCGCTGGGCCACCGCCGGCAGCCGCCCGGGCGCCACGATCCGCGGCAGCTGCCGCGCCGGGACATAGACGCGGCTCAGGCTCATGCGCGGCGCCGGCTCCTCGCCAGGGGCCGCGGCCAGCTGCTCGGCCAGGCTCAGATAGGCCAGCCGTGCCGGAGAAGAATCCATGCCGGGGCTGGCAGGCAGCCGCCGCAGCAGCGCCAGCGGCAGCGCCAGCCAGGCGCCGGCGGAGGGCCGGGCCGGGTCGAACAGCAGCGGGATCGGGCCGAAATTCGCGGGGCTCATTCCTGCAATTTCGCATGAGTGCGATGTCGCATGCAGCAGGCTTCGACGCGGCCGGCCGCGCCGTCACCATGATTTGCGAAAAATAATAAATTCCGTGGCAAGCTCTGCCGGGCGCCGCCCTCCTTCAACGACACGGCGCCTTCCAAAAACGGAGCGACGCCATGGCCGCCACCCCCCGCCCCACCCCCAGCGCCGCGCAGGCCCTGCTGCAGGCCGCGACGCTGCTCGGCCTGGCCGGGCTCGGCGCCGGGGTCGGCGCCGGCGCGGTGGGGGCCGGCATGCTGGGGGTCGAGGCCGGCCTCCTGCCCGACATGGTCGATCGCCCGGGATGGAGCCTGGCGGCCGGCATGGCCCTGGCCGCCGGCGTCGGCGGCTGGATGTGGTGGCGCCAGCGCGGGCAGCAGCGCCGGCTGGATGCGCTGCGGCTCGACCTGGCCGCGCCTGGCGCGCCGAT
>NZ_MLCO01000446.1 GCF_001982615.1 Teichococcus deserti
CCCTGGTTGCGCCCGCCCGCCATGGCCTGGCCGGCGGCAACCTGGATCAGGCTCTGCTCCAATTCCCGGGCGCTGCGGGCGAAGCCTTCCTGCTGGCGCTGCCGCACGCTGTCCCGGGTGAAGACGGCGCCATAGGGATAGGCCTGGGGCGACAGCCCGCCGGCCCGCGCCACCAGCTCCGACAGCCGCTCGCCGCGGCGGATGTCGTAGATGCCGGGCCGCAGGAACTCGCCCACCAGCGTCACCGGCCCGCTGTCGCGGTCGCCGAAGCCGCGCGGCAGGCGGACGGCATCGCGCGGCGACAGGCGGATGGCGGCGAAATTGCCGCTGCGCAGGTCCAGCAGGGTGCGCGACAGCGGGATGGCGCCGGCCTGCTCCAGCGGCTCGCGCGACAGCTCGACGGCGGAGAGGTCCACCGTGTCGGTCAGCCCGCCGGCCGC
>NZ_MLCO01000447.1 GCF_001982615.1 Teichococcus deserti
CCCCCGGCCCAACCAACGCCCCGAGGAGACCCCGACCATGTTCATGCGCATCGACAAGCTGCAGGCGGCGCTGCCCGCCCCCAAGCGCCAGGACCCCAACGCCGCCGCCGCGCTGCAGGAGCTGCTGGGCGGCAAGTACGGCGAGATGTCGACGCTCGGCAACTACATGTTCCAGAGCTTCAACTTCCGCTCCAAGGACAACCTCAAGCCGTTCTACGGCCTGGTCGCCTCGATCACCGCGGAGGAGCTCGGCCATGTCGAGCTGGTCAGCAACGGCGTCGCCATGCTGGCCAACGGCCCCGACAAGCCCGGCGGCGACCAGGGCAATGGCGGCGACATCTCGAAGTCGCCGATGGAGGCGATGAAGGATATCCGCTCCTTCGCCTCCTTCGCCTCGGCCGGCGGCGGCGCGCTGCCGGTGAACAGCAACTCCATGTCGTGGAACGCCGACATGGTCACCACCACCGGCAATGTGGTGGTCGACCTGCTGCACAACTTCCACCTGGAATGCGGCGCGCGGCTGCACAAGCTGCGGGTCTATGAGACGCTGTCCGACCCGACCGGGCGCGAGGTCTGCGGCTACCTGCTGGTGCGCGGCTCGGTGCATGCGCATGCCTATGCGCTGGCGCTGAAGCAGATCACCGGCGTCGAGCTGGAGAAGTTCCTGCCGACGCCGAACATCCCGCTCGACAAGATCCCCGAGTGCCAGAAGTACCTGCAGGAGGGCTCGCACCGCCGCCTCTACACCTGGAGCCCGAACGACTACAAGGAGATCGCCGGCATCTGGGGCAATGGCGAGCAGGCGCTGCCGGGCGATCCGCCGGGCGAGCTGGAGGTGGTGGACGGCATGCCGGAAGGCGGCAAGATCCACCAGCTGACCGGCGTGCCCTCGGCCTTCACCCCCGACTACGCGCCGGAGGAGATGTTCGAGATCGCCCAGAAGCTCTACAAGAAGTCGCGCTGAGCCGCGCGCAGCGGCGCCGTC
The DNA here is from genome assembly GCF_001982615.1 of Teichococcus deserti. GTDB lineage: Bacteria > Pseudomonadota > Alphaproteobacteria > Acetobacterales > Acetobacteraceae > Pseudoroseomonas > Pseudoroseomonas deserti. Next base: position 986 of record NZ_MLCO01000447.1, read on the forward strand.
CGGGCATCTTCGGGCGGCGCCGGCGCGTTGCAGCGGCATGATCCTTCGCCCGCCGGATGGCGCCTCCCGCCTGCTGATCTCGCAACCGTCGCATGCCTGGCTCTCCGGCCAGATGCTGGCGGCCTGGGGCGCCCCCGGCTTCGCCCTGCCCGATCCGGCGCCCGAGACCATCCTGGCCGCCGAACAGCACGACCTGGCCTGGCTGGGCTGGGAGACCGCGCCGAGCCTGAACCCGGCGAACGGCCTGCCGCATTCCTTCCTCGAGCTCGGCCCCGCGGTGCATGCGCCGATGTGGGCCGAGGGGGTGGAGCAGGCCCGCGCCGCCTGGGGCCTCTGGACGGCGCTGCTGGTCTCGCTGCACGGCACCCGGATCTACACCCGCCACATGACGCCCGCCGAGCAGCCGCCCGCCGACCGCGCGGCGATCGAGCGCAATGCCGCGCGGCAGGGCGCGCTGCAGGCCGAATGGATCGCGCGGCTGGGCGCGCCGGCCGAGCAGGTGGCGCGCAACTCGGCGCTGGTCGGCGTCACCGACGCGCTGTCGCTGGCGCTGTGCTTCGCCGATCCCGACTGGGTCGAGCCGGCGCCGATGGCCGATGGCAGCTCGGCGCCGCTGACGCTGACGCGGCGCTCGGCGGCGTGCTGGTCGCTCGACCCCTGGCCGTTCCGCGAGGCCGCGCTGACGCTCCGCTGCGAGGCCATCCGGCTGCCGCTCGACACCCGCTGGACCGATCAGGAGGCGATGCGCCGCGACCTGCGCCAGGCGGAGCGGGTCATCCTGGCCGAGACGCTGAAGCCCCCGGGCGCCGCGTGACCGGCTCCAGCCCCACCACGCCCTGCCCCACCACCCCGGACCGCCGCTACCTGCTGGTGCCGTCTCTCTTACACATCT
>NZ_MLCO01000448.1 GCF_001982615.1 Teichococcus deserti
TGTTCGCCGCTCCGCCGCCACCTCGTGTGCACCCGCTGAGGATCGTCGGCAGCGTCAGATGGGTATAAGGGCCAGGGCCGGGGGGTGGCGGCCCAGCCCTCGGCGCCCCCGGTCCAGTCGGTGATCCAGAGCTCGCCGGCGAATTCCGGCAGCCGCGCGGCGAGGCGATGGTCGGCGTTCAACGCGAAGCCGCCGCCAGCGAAAACAAGATCCTCCCCGGCCCCGCGCAGGGCCAGGGCGAGCAGCGGCAGGCCGGTTTCCACCACCCGGGCGAGGGCGCGGTCGCTGGCGCGGTCTGCCGGGGTGGTGGCGTCGAAGGGGGTGGCGGGCAGCGCCACCAGCAAGTCCGCGCCGGTTTCCAGCAGGGTCTCGGCGGTGGCCGGGTCCTCGGCATCGGCGCCGGGCAGCAGGCCCATGCGGAGGCCGCGGCAGGCCAGCGGGCCCGGCGCCGGACCCGGCCGGCAGCGGGCCGCCAGACCCAGCGGGTCTGGCACCGAGAGAAGGTGCTGGGGACGGCGGGCGGCGACGCGGCCGCCCTCGACCAGCACGACGCCGTGCCGCGGCAACCCGGCCTCCTGCCAGACGGTGCCCAGCAGCACAGCCGGACCCTCTGCCGGCAGCCTCGCGGCCAGCTGCCGCAGCACCGCCTCGGCCGCCTCGTGGAAAGAGGCGTCGGCCAGCAGGTCGTGCAGCGGGGCGCCGGTCAGGCTGGCCAGCGGGGTGGCCAGCAGGTCCGCCCCGGCCCGCGCCGCCGCGTCATGGGCGGCCAGGATGCCGGCGGCATTGGCGGCCAGCGCCCCGGCGATCGGGGCGAGCGGCGCGGCGGCGATGTGCATCAGCGCCGCGCGCCCGCGATGGGGCCGCGCCGGGTTCCGGCGACGCCCAGCGCCATGCCGGCCGAGACGATGGCGACGCCGGCCAGGCCGAGCGGGCCCAGCGCCTCGCCCAGCAGCGGCCAGGCGACCAGCGCGGCCAGCGCAGGGGTCAGCGCCGTGATGGTGGTGGTGGTGGCGCTGCCCAGGGCATTGACCGCGCGGGTGAACAGGAAGCCCGCGATCACCACCGCGACCATGCCCTGGTAGATCAGCTGGTAGATGACGGCGCCGGAAGACGCCTCCCCCAGGCTGGAAGGCAGGAAAAAATACCAGACGGGCAGGTAGAGCAGCGGCGGGTAGAGGGCGAGCACCGTGGTCGCGGTCAGCGCCGGCACCTGCCAGCGCCGCACCAGCACCGTGAAGACCGCCCAGCCCAGGCAGCCCAGAATGAAAAGAAGATCGCCGCGCCAGGCGCCGGGATGGGTGCCGAAGGTGTCGAGCGTCAGCAGCAGGATGCCGCCCGCCACCACGGCCAGCGAGACCACGCGCATCCGGGTCCAGCGCTCGCCGAGCCACAGCCAGCCGAGCAGGGCGGCGGCGAAGGGCAGCAGGCCGGTCAGCAGCACCCCGCCATGCGCGGTCGGCGCGTAGCGGAAGCCGAAATAGGCGGCCAGCGGGAAGACATAGGCCGCCCCCGTGGCCAGACCGGCGGCGCGGCCGAGGGAAAGACGCGGCCAGCCGAAGCCCGCCACCAGCAGCAGCCCCATGACGAAGGAGCCCATGTAGCGCAGCGCGCCCATGTCCCAGCCGGTCAGCGCCTGCTTGCCGCCCAGCCGGGCCGAGAGGGAGAAGCCGGACCAGACGATGACGACGGCGAAGGCGCAGGCCAGGCCGATGGCGCGCTCGCGCGACGCGCCGGCGGGAGGTGCGGCGCCGCCGGGCAGGCCGGCGGCGAGGGAATCCTGGGGCATGGCGGCAGCCTAGCCCGCGCCCCTCCCCCTTGAACATCGGCCC